>NZ_JBQAEO010000002.1:0-389442 GCF_051915365.1 Bacillus cereus group sp. MYBK79-1
GTTAGTGGAGGGCTATTTTTCTAAATTCTATTATTTCATGTTGTTTGCTTTCATTAAAATCAAAAAAGATATCAGAGTGTTGGGAACCCTAAAGGGTTTCCCAACACTCTGAAAAAGAAGCCTGTAAATCAGGCTTCTTTTTATCCCCTTATAACTCCATAGCTTGTCCCAACTAGTACAGTCTTTTCGTCTTGATTGCGATAAACTGACTCTATTGAAACCTTTTTGTATCCTTCCATCTGTTCAATATTTGTTAAAGTTAATTCACAAGTAATCGTATCTCCTGTAAAAACTGGCCTAATAAACTCACTTACTAATTCTCTTGCTATGTAATGTAATTCTTCGCCTACTTTCGTTCCAATACTAGCAGTCAATAAACCATGAACCATTAAACGTCCATTTTCATCATATTCCATATGATGCCTACCTTTATCTCCTGTAATATTTGCAAATTCAAAAACCTCTTCCTCAGTGAATCTTCTTTCGTATTTAAATACATCCCCAACCTTTATACTCATTTTTATCCCCCTAATAATAAACAGAATTTTCTTTCATTTTATCATAAAATGCGTCTTAGTTCAGTTTATATTATTAAAATAGCGAGTCTTTTTCCATACTACTGTTTCTCTTTATCGGTGCCCATCTTTTTTTGCTATTTGATATCCATAGTACGCACATGTTCCATTTCTCGATAGCTCTCTCACCTCAAAACCACAACTTCTATAAAAATCAAAATTACTCGCAGATGTATGTGCAAACCAGTCTCCATGTGGTAGCTTTTGCAAACAAAGAGCGACAAGTTTCTTACCTAGTCCCTTCCCTCTATATTCACATTTCACAACTAAATTTACTATGTTCGCGACCATGATTCCATCAGAAATGACCCTAACCATCGCAACCACCTCTTCTTCATCCCATATTGTGAATGCCCACGTTGAATTTTCAAATGCTATCGTAAATTTTTCAATTTGCCAAGAAGGGATATTATCATTGCTCCAACCGGCATCTTCGAATAAGGTTTTAATTGCATATGCAGGTACACCATTCGTTCCCTCACGAATAATAAGTCCATTATGATAAATGTACATGTAATCCCCCCTTTATTTTTATATACCATTCTTCAAAAGATGCAATTTACCTTTTTTCACCCAATTCGCTTAATGGAATACACGAGAATATCCATCCCATGAAATGAAGTTGTCTTCTCATAACTAAGCCCAGTTTTTCTAGCAACAAATATTGAGGCGGGGTGGTCTGGATTAATAAGAGAAATTAACTTATTCATTCGTAACGCTTGGAAGCCATATTCTCGAAATGCTGCCGCAGCTTCTTTCGCATAACCTTTTCCCCAATACTGAGGCAATAACCAATAACCAATTTCAATTTCCTCTTTTCCATCTATTTGCTGCTTTACTAATCCTGCATGACCAATTCGTATTCCCGTTTCCTTTTCAATCAATACAAATAAACCGAGACCGTTTTTATAGCTAGGAATCACCCATTCCTCCAAACTTTTTTTACATTGCATATATGTTTTTAACGTCCCATTTCCAATATAGCGCATTACCTTCTCATTTCCCCATAGTGAAGCGTAGAACTGTAAATCATCCATTGTATATTTGCGAATTTGTAAACGATCTGTATGAAACATTTCTGCACTCCTTCCCACGAATTTGTACTTAACTACACGATCATGTTTTAGATATATACTAAATGTTACTATCCATTATAAATGAACGAATATAAAAATACAGAATATTCACTCCTTAAAGAATAAAAAAAGACAGTAGACAAATGTTGTCTACTGCATCCATATCATAACTAGCATAAAGAAAACTACAATTGAGGGGGGTGTAGGATTTTCAATTATACTAGATACTTATCCCGTTCTAACGGGCGGTAAACTTTTCAATTATATGAAAGTGAAAAGTTTACCGCACATAAGAACCTTGGCGGTCATTAAGAGAGCACCGTTAAGTACTCAAATACACGCTGTGCTTTTTCTCCACCCATTCGTGCATGCTGAAGAAGGGAAATACCATGTGGACCAGATGCACGTAATGCTTCTGGTTGTGCTACTAAAATAGCTTGTACAACTTCTAATTCACCGAGCATAGCAGCCGCGAAAATATCCATTCGAGCACCCTTTTCTAATAAATAAAGAGCAATATCTTTACGACCTACATGTGCCGCTGCTCCTAACGCACTTTCCCAATCTGATCCGCCCCAATTGTAAGAGGCATGAAGTAAGCTTGGCGATTCAGCCAACAGTTCTTGTACTTTCTCTAAATCTCCGTGAGCTGCCATAACAAATTCTCTTACTAACTCAGTGGTAATACGTTCTTCTGTTCGCATCTTGCTCCTCCTTTTTTAGAAATTCGTTTTGGTGTAAAGAATGGCTTGTCGCTACCTTGAAAAATATCTACCTCTATGCCGAACACACGTTGAAACATTTCATGACATAACACTTCTTCTGGTACACCGTCATACTGAAGCTTCCCTCGCTTTAATACGAGTAAACGATCACTATATTGAGCCGCTTGGTTAATATCATGTAAAACCATTACAATTGTCATACCAAACTCCTCGTTTAATCGTTTCACAAGTTCCATGACTTCCAACTGATGAACGATATCTAAAAAGGTTGTTGGCTCATCCAATAATAAGACATTTGTACGTTGTGCTAGCGTCATTGCAATCCAGGCACGTTGTCTCTCTCCTCCTGATAAAGATTGTAAAAGACGATATTCATACCCTTCAAGATTTGTAACAGACAATGCCCAATCAACAATTTCTTCATCTTCTTTATTAAAGCGACCACTCCATGATTTATGCGGGCCTCTTCCAAATTCGATTAATTCTTTCACCGTTAAATCTAATTGATGATCATGCATTTGTGGTAACATCGCTAATTGCTTCGCTACATCGGCACTTTTCATCGTATGAATACTTTTTCCATCTAAAATGATATCCCCTTCGCTTTGTTTAAGTAGTCTTGCCATTAAACGAAGCAAAGTAGATTTCCCCGACCCATTCGGTCCAATTAAACTAACGACCTCTCCAGCTTTAATATGTACATTCATATTTTGCATTTGAAATCTTTCAGAATGTGCGTAAAACACTTTATTAACGGAAATCACGTTGTCTTCCTCCTCTATGAATTAAATATAAGAAGAACGGACCGCCTAAGAAGGATAATAAAATACCAACAGGCAATTCAATTGGATCGAACCAACTTCGAGCTATCGCATCCGCGAAAACAAGTAATATCCCTCCGCCAAGGCATGATAATGGCAGTAAATATTTATAGTCATTTCCAACTAATAAACGTAACATATGTGGTACGACAAGACCGACAAATCCAATAAGACCAGAAACACTAACTGCAATTCCAGCTAATAGTGTACTTACTACTATTAAATAAAACCGGCTTCTCTCCACGTTATAACCTAATAATTTCGCCATTTCATCTCCAAGCATTAATACTCGAATATGCTTAATACCAAAGAAGGCTAATATAATAGCGAATATTGCATAATAAATAATCATGTTTAAATGTGCCCAACTTACACCACCAATGCCACCCGCTAACCACGGTAACACGGATTGTACTTTATCACTATGTAATAACATTAACGCTGACGTCGCTGCACCAATTAATGCATTGATCGACACACCTACTAAGACAATCCTGGAAGGCGGTGCCCCTTTTTGCCATGATAAAGCATAAATGACCATCGCCGTTATGAAAGCTCCTAAAAACGCCCCGAGCGGTAAAAATGCCATATGCTGAGGGAATAAAATCATAATTACAATTGCTACAAGGCCTGCTCCAGATGAAACCCCGATAATACCAGGGTCTGCAAGAGGATTTCTCATAACCCCTTGCAGCAGTGCACCAGATGCTGCTAAACATGTTCCTACTATAAATCCAACGAGCACTCTCGGTATACGAAGGTCCCATACAATTCGATGAACCGTCGAACCTTCATCTTGTATGCCTGTTAGAATATCTCGTAAAGAAAAGGATAGGCTTCCTGCGAAAAGACCGTAAAAAAGACCTAGAATCGCTAATACAACTAAAGTAACTGCTATTATCCATCTTTTTTTCGCAAAAGGATGCTCCTTTTCCCTTACCACTTCACTACTTTCCATACTTATCATTTCCTTACATCTTGTATACTTTTATACATAAAGTCCATTGCTTCTGTAACTTTTGTTCCAGGATTTGATCCAAATAAGTCAGGTGGCAAAATAACTACACGATTTTGTTTTACTGCATCTAAATTTTTCCACGCTTCATTTTTCAACATTTCGCCTTCAAATGCTTTTTTAACGCTATTTGGATCTCCATGTGTAATCAAATAAATCACATCTGGATTTGCCTCAATAATGCGTTCTACGCTTAGCTGTGCATATTGCGGATATTCCTTCATTTCTGGAAAATCAGCTGCAATATTTTTCCCGCCTGTTTTTTCTAAAATATCACCTGATAAAGATGTTGGTAATGCCGCTAAATAAGTACCTGGTGCTCCATACACTAGCAATGCTTTCACATCGCTCTTTTTCTCATATGTCTTCATTTGATCATTAATTTTTTGGTTCAGTTCTTTTGCTTTATCTTCTTTCTTCATTATCGTTCCATATAGTTCAATACTCTTTTGAATATCTTGTACAGAATTCGCAGAAGAAATCATTACTTTCGTTCCCTGTCCTTCAACCGTTGGAACATTCTTTTGGAAACCATTGTTAGCAATAAGTACATCAGGCTTTAAGCTGGCAATTTGCTCAAAGTTCGGCTGATGTGCATTCCCAATTACTTGTACTTTCTTTATATCCTCTGGAAGAGTTATTTTTGCATCCGGACGACCCACTATTTTTCCGCCCAACGCATGAATAATATTCATGTCTCCCATACTTAATGTTGCAAAACTCTCTGGCACTTTATCGAATGTTACCTTTCTTCCTGACAGGTCGGTAACTTCGATTTTCTCTTTTCCTTTTTCTGTTTTTGTTGCAGATGCTTTTTCGTCTCCCTTTGCATTGCAACCTATTAACAAGAAAAAAATAGATAAAATCGCTGTGAATAGCGTAATAGATTTTTTCATTCTTCCACCTCTAACTGATAATGATAATCATTAACTACTATTCTACTTTAATTGATAAGGATTATCATTGTCAATATAAACCGCATACATTTTTTACAAAAACAAAAAGCACTACAAAAAGATTCGTTCTTTTCGTAGTGCTCTATTTCATAATATTACTCACATTCATTTCCCTCTAACTGATCTCGCATCACTTTCACACGCTGAAAGAAAAAGAATGATAAACTTAAAAATATAATGGTGCTCCCCATCATAACAAAAGATTGTATTGTTTCTTTTGCTCCATTCGGAATCAATAAGCCAACCATTAACAATGTACTTACAGCGAGAAGGATTTGTCCGAACCGAGTATAATCTTCTATTTTCCCTTGTAATTCTTTCATTATATTCTCACTCCCCTATTTCACTGTATCATATTCTATTAAACTTAAAGACCAGTAAATACAGCCATTCTGGGAGATGTTTTCCAAATGAAAAAGAGCCGCTTTATTGCGACTCTTTCATAACCATTACTCCCCTTTATATGCTTCCATATAAATTGCTTTCAACTCTGAAATGAGAGGTAATTTTGGATTAGCTGTTGTACATTGATCTTCAAAAGCTCTTTCTGCTAATAATCCAAAAATCTCTTCAAATTGGTCTTTAGCAACTCCTTGTCCTGCAATACTCATATTTATATTTAAGCTTTTTCCAAGCTCAATAATCGCTTGGACGAGTGATTCCACACCTTCTGCTGTCGAGCCTGCTGGAAGCCCAAGCATTCTCGCAATATGTGCATAACGTTCATCAGCTACAAAGTGCTCATATTTTGGGAACAACGCATGTTTTCTTGGCTTAATAGCATTATAGCGAACTACGTGCGGCATAAGAATTGCATTCGCACGCCCATGCGGAATATGAAATTCTGGTCCAATTTTATGTGCTAAGCTGTGATTAATACCTAGGAAAGCATTTGCAAATGCCATCCCTGCGATTGCAGAAGCATTATGCATTTTTTCTCGTGCTTCTTCGTCATTCCCATCTTTAAATGCTCTTGGTAAATATTTAAATACGAGATCAATGGCCTTTAATGCTAATCCATCTGTATAGTCATTTGCTAGAACAGACACATACGCCTCGATTGCATGTGTCAATACGTCCATACCAGTGTCTGCTGTTACATGTGGTGGTACTGTCATTACAAACTGTGGATCAACAATTGCTACATCTGGTGTTAATTCATAATCCGCGAGCGGATACTTTATATTATTTTTCTTATCTGTAATAACCGCAAATGGTGTCACTTCTGATCCTGTTCCTGATGTTGTTGGAATGGCAACAAACTGCGCCTTACTTCCTAATTCCGGATATTTACATGTACGTTTTCTTATATCTAAAAACTTCTGTTTAATTCCATAGAATGTTGTTTCTGGGCGCTCATAGAAAAGCCACATCCCTTTCGCTGCATCCATAGCTGAACCACCACCAAGTGCGATAATTACATCTGGCTTAAAACTTCTCATCATTTCCGCACCTTTAAACACAGTTTCATCTGATGGATCTGGCTCGACCTCAAAGAAAACTTCGACTTTTACATCATTTGCATGTTTACGTAAATAATGCGTAACCGTATCTACATATCCGTGCTCAACCATTCCTGGATCCGTTACAATAAATGCACGTGAAATGTTAGGCATATTTGCTAAATATGCTGTCGCATGTTTTTCAAAATAAATTTTTGGTGGTAATTTGAACCACTGCATATTCTTTTTTCTATTTGCCAACCTTTTTATATTTAATAAATGCGTCGCTGTTACGTTTTGAGAAACTGAGTTTTTCCCATACGAGCCGCAACCAAGCGTAAGTGATGGAATAAATCCATTATATATGTCACCGATTCCACCTTGTGATGAAGGGGCGTTTACAATAAGACGGCAAGCTTTCATACGTAATCCAAACTGCTTTTGTACTTCTTTATTTGTAGAATGAATAACTGCTGAATGACCTAAACCACCGAGGTTTAACATTTCTTCGCAATATGTAAATCCTTCTTCTAATGAATTTGCTTTTACACAAGCTAATACTGGACTCAATTTCTCACGAGATAGTGGATATGCTGCTCCGATACCTTGTATTTCAGCTACAAGCATTTTTGTATTTTCAGGCACAGTAATTCCAACTAATTCGGCAATATACTGTGCGGATTTCCCTACAATATCACTATTTACTGCACATGTATTTTCATTAATAACAAGCTTTTCTAATTTTCTTCTCTCTTCCTCTGTTACAAAGTAACAATTGTTTGCAATCATTTCTGTTTTCACATCATCATAAATTTCCTTGTCCACAATGATTGCTTGTTCTGATGCACAAATCATACCGTTATCAAATGTTTTTGATAAAATTAAATCATTAACTGCTCGTTTTATATGTGCTGACTTCTCTATATAACATGGTACATTACCAGGACCTACACCTAGCGCTGGTTTTCCAGTAGAATAAGCTGATTTCACCATAGCTGCTCCTCCAGTTGCCAAAACAAGTGCAACACCCTCATGGTTCATTAATTGTTTCGTTGCTTCTACAGAAGTTTTTTCAATCCACTGAATACAATGTTTTGGTGCACCTGCCTTCACCGCTGCATCATATACTGTTTTCGCCGCTGCAATGGAACAGTTTTGTGCTGAAGGATGAAATGCGAAAATAATTGGATTTCTCGTTTTTATCGCGACTAATGCTTTGAACATTGTTGTCGACGTTGGATTCGTTACTGGCGTTACCCCAGCTACTACACCGACAGGTTCCGCAATTTCTATTATTTCTTCATGAGGATCTTCGTGAATGATCCCTACTGTTTTATCTTTCTTTATGCTATGCCAAATATATTCAGTAGCAAAAATATTTTTAATACATTTATCTTCATATACACCACGACCCGTTTCTTCAACAGCCAACTTCGCAAGCGGCATATGCTGATCAACACCTGCTAATGCCATTTCATGAACAATGTTGTCAATTTGCTCTTGTGTAAAACTTTCTAATGCTTGTAAAGCCTTTTGACCGTTATTCACTAACGTATCAATCATCTCTTTTACTTCCTGCATGTCATTTACAACTTTCTCTTTGACTACCATGTAAATTCCTCCTATTCTGCTATCGTGGACTAAACAAGACCCTATAGGTCATAATAAGTCCCGATTAGCGCAAAAAAAATAGAGTTGCTTTCCTACATGAACCTCATTGTTTGTGAAACATTTCACAAGTTTGTTCGTGAGTAACATTTCATGAATTTAATATACACGAAATTATTTCATTTGTGTATGTCTATTTTGTGAAAAGTTTCACAAAATAATGTAATAAAAATGCACCGCCTATATGAGCAGTGCATTTTTACTATGCTAGCGCTTGCGCTAGATCTTCAATTAAATCTTCACCGTCTTCAATACCGACAGAAATACGAATTAATGTATCTGTAATTCCCAATTCTTTGCGGCGATCTGCTGGGATTGATGCATGTGTCATTTGAGATGGGATAGAAATTAAACTTTCTACTGCCCCTAAACTTTCAGCAAGTGTAAAGTATTGTAATTTCCCAAGTACTTTATTTAATGTTTCTTCACTATCTACATCAAATGAGATAATAGCACCAAATCCATTTGCTTGTTCTGTTGCTAGTTCATGGTTTTGATGTGATGCAAGACCTGGGTAATATACTTTATTTACTTTTGGATGGTTATTTAAAAACTCGGCAATTGCACGTGAATTCGTTTCATGCTCTTCCATTCGAATTCCTAATGTTTTTAAACCACGAAGTAGTAAGAAGCTATCTTGTGGGCCAAGAATGCCTCCTGTTGAGTTTTGTACAAAGTGAAGGTCTTCTGCTAATTGCGGGCTATTTACAACTACTAGGCCTGCAACTACATCACTATGACCTCCTAAATATTTCGTTGCACTATGAAGTACAATGTCTGCTCCTAAAGTAATCGGCGACTGCCAATATGGCGTCATGAATGTGTTATCGATAATTGTTAATAAATCTTTCTCTTTAGCAAGAGTAGATATTTTCTTAATATCAGTAATTTTCAATAATGGGTTCGTTGGTGTTTCCACATAAATTGCTTTCGTGTTTGGACGAATTGCTTCTACAACTTCCTCTAAGTTGGTTGTATCTACAAATGTATGCTCAATACCGAAGCGATTTAATACTTTCGTGATAACGCGGTACGTTCCACCATACACATCATCTGTTAAAATAACGTGGTCACCTTTTGAGAACAACATAATTGTAGCTGTAATAGCAGCCATTCCTGAACCAAATGCAAAACCAGCATGACCGTTTTCTAATACTGCAATCATTTCTTCTAAAGCTGCACGTGTTGGATTGCCTGTACGTGAATATTCATATCCTTGATGCTTACCAACCGCTTCTTGTTTGTACGTACTTGTTTGATAAATCGGTACATTTACAGATCCAGTTGAAGGTTCTCCTATGCGAATACCATGAATTAACTTTGTCTTTGCTCTCATTTTTTATTCCCATCCTTTGTATATGTCTTTACTTAAATAACGCTCACTACTATCAGGAAAAATCGTTACAATATTTGTACCTGGCGCCGCTTGCTCTGCTTCAAGTAAACTTGCATGAAATGCCGCTCCTGAAGAGCTCCCAACAAGCAGTCCTTCTTTTTGCGCTAATTCCTTTACTCGTAAAAATGCATTTCGATCAGAAATTGTATGAATTTCATCAAAATAAGATGTTTTCAAAAATGGCGGGATGAATTCAAGGCCGATCCCTTCTGTTTCATGCGAACCAGCTTTACCACCATTTAAAATGGATCCTTCTGGTTCCACAATAACCGTTTTTATATCTACATTTTTTTCTTTCAAATAAGATGCAGTCCCCATGAATGTACCACCAGTTCCTGCTCCTGCAACAAATATGTTAATCTCTCCGTTAAGTGCCGACCAAAGTTCAGGACCTAGTGTTTTGAAATAAGCACGAGGGTTTGCTTCATTCGCAAACTGACTTGGAGAGTATGAATTCGGTATTTCATTTACTAATTCTTTTGCTTTTGCAATTGCACCGGTCATTCCTTGCTCAGTTGGTGTATGCACGACCGTTGCGCCTAGCGCTTTCATTAATTCTTGTTTTTCAATACTAAATTTCTCTGGTACACAAACAATAACGCGTAAATCATGTTGTAACGCTGCAAGTGCCAGTCCAATACCAGTATTTCCAGCAGTCGGTTCAATAATTGTTCCACCCTGGGTAACAAGCCCTTTTTCTAGCGCATCTTCGATTAATTCTCTTCCTAAACGGTCCTTAACGCTTCCACCTGGGTTATAAAATTCAAGCTTTGCAAATAAACGGACCCCTTCTGGAAGTGAAAAACGAGTAATTTCTACAATTGGTGTATGACCAATCAACTCATGAACTCCACGATATACATTCATCGTGTTCTCCCCCTTATTTGCCAATAAAGAAAAGGCAACTGTATGTATTTTCTTTATATGAGACAGTTGCCTTTTTGTTACATTACTTTAACTCTTCTAGTACTTTTACGATAAAGTTTGTAGAATGAAGAGCTGCTTGATCTAAAAATTGATCAAATGAAACATTTGATTCTTTACCAGCAATATCAGAAAGTGCACGAATAATAACAAACGGAACTTCATATTGGTGGCATACTTGTGCAACAGCTGCTGCTTCCATTTCTACTGCATAAAGATTTTCGAATTTATCACGAATTGCTGCAACGCGGTTCGGATCACTCATAAATGAATCACCTGTTGCAATCATACCTTTTACAACTTGAATATTTTCTTCTGTCTGCATACATTTCTCAGCTAATGCAACTAATGCTTCATCAGCCTTGAATCCAGGAGGCATTCCTGGTACTTGACCATACTCATAGTTAAATGCTGTTACATCTACGTCATGATGACGAACTTCTGTTGAAATAACTACATCTCCAACGTTTAGAGAATGATGGAAGCCACCAGCTGAACCAGTATTAATTACTTTTTCAGGCTTATATCTTTCTAATAAAATTGTCGTTGACATCGCTGCATTTACTTTACCAATACCAGACTTTAACAAGATTACTTCATGTCCTGCTAATTGCCCTTTCGTAAATTCACAACCCGCAACCGTTTCTGTTTCTGCTTGTTCTAATTTGTCACGTAAAATACGTACTTCTTCTTCCATTGCTCCAATTACAGCAATTCTCAATCTAATCCCTCTTTCTATTGCTTAGTTGCCTCCATTACCCAAACGAAATGATTTAATCTCGTAAACGTTACATGGAAGCCATTGTTTTCAAAAATAGACTGCATGACTGGAATACGTGTATAGTATTCAGTTTGCAAATCGTTTGCTAACTGATGAAAACCTCTTTGTTTTGCTGTTTCAACAGTTTTATCATATGCATCTTGATCTGCAAATATCGTATCAGCAAACACTATTTTACCACCTTTGTTTAGCAATTGACTATACTTCGCAATCGCTACATTTTTTTCATCATCTGTTAAATGATGAAATGCATAGGTGCTTACTATGGTATCAATTGAATTTGGGACTTCAAACGATAGAAAATCACCTTCTGTAATAGAAAACTCTTGCGGCAATTTCTCTTTTGCAATCATGCGCATTTCACGTGACGGCTCTATACCGTAAACTGTGCGGCCAGCAAGTAATAATTTATTTGTTAAATTACCAGTACCAACACCAAATTCTAATACATTACCAAATGACTTGTTAACTACATCCTCTAGAATGTCCTCATAATGGGCGAACACTTCTTTATATTGTATATCTTCGCCTTGTACAAATGAGTCGTACGTATGAGCCCACTCATCAAATAAACCATTAAATTCTGTACCCATAAAAATTCCCCTTTTTCTTATCGGTTTTATCAGTATGATATGCCCTCTTTCTAAAAATGTCAATTGAAATGTACATGGCATTTCCTTCTTTTCTTTGTTACACTATAGTTGATTACATAGGAGAGGGGCCGTCTTCATGTCATTTACCTTTGAAATGTTAGAAGATAAAGTAGAGTTTTTCGAAGCAGGAGACTTAGCTTCTTTGGAACGAAAAATTAGTGAACAAATCGATAATAATAAAGCACTTATGCTTGAAGTTCATCACATCTCGCATCAAATGGTTATGGATCCCGAAAGCAAAAGGCCATATTACAGCGCGGTTGTTCATTTTAAATTAAAGAAATTACGCTAACTAAAAAAGAGAAGCTCCTAAGGAGCCTCTCTTTTTTAGTTCAGAGTTTGAACAAGTACTGGTTTCCAGCCCTCATTTTCTACCCAATCAATATTCACATAATATTTTTTACCCGATTGTTTATCTTGTACGTTACCGTAAGCTTTATTTTTACCGTTATTTCCGATTCGATGAATAACTAATTGCTCTACTGGAACGTCAATTGCAGCTGAAATAGCTTGATTCATCTCATTCCAATCTGCTGTACCTTTTTTAAACGTCATCGCAGGTGTTGCACCTTGCTCTGTACCTACTGGCTTCCAAGAAGATTTCGTATAAGCATCTGTTGCCTGTGACTGTGTTTTTTCAGCTGGTGCTTTCTCGTCAGCTTTCGCTTCTTCTTCAGCTTTTTTCTGTTCTTCTTCAGCCTTTAGCTTCTCTTCTTCTTCTTTCTTCTTAGCTTCTGCCTTATCTTGCTCGTTCTTCTTCGTCTCTTCTTTGCCTTTAGCTTTCTCAGACTTATTCTCTTTCGTTGTTTGCTGAGCTACTTTTTTATCACTAGAAGACGCTTGTTCTTTTCTTTCAGGAACAAACAATTGATATGATACAATAGCTACTAATATTAATACAATTGCAATTGCAATATTTAAAACACCGTTTTGACGACGTTTTTGTTGTTTCTGTTGGAATCTAGATCCTCCTGCCATTCTTCAAACCTCCATGCAGTTTTTCATACTTGCTATTGTAACATTAAATCTAGAAAGGTTGAACATTTACAATAATATTTTCACGAAATGAAAACATTTCACTATGAATTGCAAGATTACTTTTCATTCTCTAATCGATAGATTGATTCTACGATAGCTTTGAAAATAGGTGTAACTTTATTTCCATTGCTATTTGTTTCTATATCCACGACAACTAAAGCATATCTTGGATTTTCATACGGAAAATAACCTGCAAACCAACGATTCACTTTCGTCCCTTTTCCTGTTTCCGCTGTCCCAGATTTTCCAGCGACACTTAGTGGTAACGACCTGAATGCTGCTCCTGTTCCTTTCTCCGTTGTTACAACGCCCCTTAATAACTCTTGTAATGTTTTCACCGCTTCATACGAAAGCTGTTTCCCGCCTATTGTATGGTCTTCAAATGTATAAAAATCCGTTCCATTTTTATACATTATTTTTTCCACAGCTTTCACTTCCATCTTTTCTCCATCTCTAGCAATCGTCGCCATCATATTTGCAATCGCTAGAGGTGACATACGTACATCTTTCTGTCCAATTGCTGTTTGCGCTACCGCCTTTTTACTATTCTTATTTTCTTCACTACCCCAAATCATAACCCTCTTCTCCTCTGGCATTTGCTCAAAATGAGTTGTATGAAATACAGAACCCTTCCATCCAACCTTACCAGCGGCTCCTAACGCTGCTACGTAAGTTTCTAACACCATATTATCCTTTTGTATTAGCTCATTACCTAACTCTGAAAATGTCCTGTTACAGCTTCTAGCAAAGCTCTCTTTAAAACTAAGTGTACCCATCATAACTTGTGGGTGGTCTTCACCATATAAATCTTGATTACAATTAAATGTACGATTAAACACATTTTCATTTTGATCAATCACTGCCGCTGCAACTATTGTTTTAAACACAGAACCGGGAAAATGTGGTGTTAACATTTGATTTTCAAGTGTAGTTGTATATAAACGCTTATCCTTCACCTGTACAGATGGTTTACTGACCATCGCTAAAATTTCATTTTTCTTTACATCAAGTAATACTAATCCCCCCTTCTTTATTTCGCTTGCTTCAACCACTTCTTCTGCTTTTTGCTGTAACCCGTTATGTAAAGTAGTTTGAATCGTCACTGGATAAAACGGATTTCCAGGCGCAGTATATTTCGCTTGTTTTCCAAAAATCGGTTCTCCTTGTCGGTCCACTTGATACAATACTTTCGCCTCTCCATCGGTCAAAAGAAATTCATCCAATGATTGCTGCAATCCTGAAATACCAATTGGCGTTTGCCTTGAAATTTTTCTCACTTCTCCGTATCGTTTTTGAAATTCTCGTTCATTCTCCCCCACATCGCCAATTAAATGATTCATCGCACCAGTTTGCCGTAAACGAACTTCAGCTGCTACAATACCTAATACATTTAATTGATTTACCTTCTCCATCTGCTCTCGTGCCAAGCGAAATGGACCATTTCCCCTTTGCATGATAAATGCACTTTTCTTGTCTTTCATTTGAATTTCAATCTCTTGTCTCGACACACCAATGATATGCGCAATTTTCTCTAACATGTCATTTTTTATTTGTAGAAATGGAAAAACAATTAAAACAGGATACTTTTCCTCACCTATTTCCTTACCGTTCCGATCTATAAAATGACCTCGTCCATCATCTACCGTAATGGATTGCGTCCGTTGTGTAACACTTTTTTCAATTAAATTTATCTTACGATCTGTAAATGATTCTGTATCTATAATTTGTATTTGAATTAAACGACAAAGTAAAATAAACATGATACATATAAAACAAATTAAAACAATTGTAATTCTCCGTTTTATCTTCATAAAAAAACACCTCGTCTATTATAGTTTGGACGGAGTGTTTCATCTTTTATACAAATAAAAAAATCACTCGCTTTTACACGAGTGATTTTTTATTATTTTACAGAGATAATCTCTACTTGCATTTCTCCACCTGGAGTTTGGATTGCTACCTTCTCACCAATTTGCTTACCTAATAAGCTTTTTGCGATTGGAGAATCGTTAGAAATTCTTCCTTCAAATGGATCTGCTTCTGCGCTACCTACGATTGTGTAAGATTCTTCATCTCCACCTGGTAACTCTTTAAATGTTACTGTTTTACCTAATGTAACAACTGTAGATTCTTCGCCGTTATCTGTGATGATAACTGCGTTACGAATCATGTTT
Organism: Bacillus cereus group sp. MYBK79-1; assembly: GCF_051915365.1. Taxonomy (NCBI): domain Bacteria; kingdom Bacillati; phylum Bacillota; class Bacilli; order Caryophanales; family Bacillaceae; genus Bacillus; species Bacillus cereus group sp. MYBK79-1. Next base: position 15,245 of record NZ_JBQAEO010000002.1, read on the forward strand.
TCTAATTGTGTAATACGTCCTTCTACGAATGCTTGCTCATCTTTCGCTGCATCGTACTCAGAGTTCTCAGAAAGATCTCCAAAGCTACGTGCAATCTTAATTCGCTCTACAACTTCTTTACGTTTTACCGTTTTTAAATCTTCAAGTTCGTTCTCTAGCTTTTGCTTACCCTCTTGCGTCATAGGGTATGTTTTTTCTGTTGCCATATTTTCCACTCCTTTTATATACCAATCCCCCGAAAAAAAGAGGAGTTCCATATGAAAACTCCCCCACTTATATAGAGCGGAGGTTTCTAGCACGCCTGTACTAGCGGAGTTGTCACACACAACCCCGTATTCCCAATTCTTCTTTATATAAAGAAGATATGTATGGAAAGTTGATATAAATATGCCCTCACCTATATATAGATGAGGTTGCATGTTTCATTGTATTCGATAGGAAGGGAAAAAATCCCTTCCTATCGTATATCTTTTACTATGCTATTACAAATTTACTTTTTGTTCAAGAATTGTTGCAATTTTTGTCACCATAATATCAATTGCAACATGGTTTTGTCCACCTTCAGGGATAATAATATCCGCAAATTTCTTAGAAGGCTCAATAAATTGATTGTGCATTGGACGTACAACACTTACGTATTGATCAACAACTGAATCCATCGTACGACCGCGTTCTTTAATATCACGCTGCATGCGGCGTAAAATACGAAGATCTGCATCTGTATCAACGAATAGCTTAATGTCCATTAACTCACAAAGACGTGGGTCTTCTAAAATAAGAATTCCTTCTAAAATGATTACATCTTTCGGCTCAACTGGAATAACTTCTTCTGAACGCGTATGCAATGTATAGTCATATACAGGCTTATCAATTTGCTCATATGCAAGCAACTGCTGCAAATGTTCAATTAACAGATCATTATCAAACGCAAGCGGATGATCATAATTTGTTTTTAAACGCTCTTCCATTGGTAAATGGCTTTGATCTTTGTAATAATAATCTTGCTCTAAGATTAAAATAGAATGACCTTTAAAATGGTCAAAAATCGCTTTCGTTACACTCGTTTTACCTGATCCCGAACCACCAGCAATTCCAATTACAACAGGCTTATTCGTCCCCATTCGACTATCACTCTTTCTTATTGAAGTATGCTTTTGCGCATCATATTATTCACATACACTGGTTGTTCCACTTTGAATTTCACGATTTGCAACGGATGTCTCGCTGCATCTAATTCGTTTCCATCCTCATCCCAAATTTTCTCCACCGTCTGCGTAAAGTTTTCTATTTCTGGTCCAAAGAACTCCACTTCATGTCCTGGTTTGAAATGATTACGTTGCTCAATCGTTACAATGCCCGTTTCTTCATTATAATCTAACACTAAACCAGCGAAATCATACGTTGTTTTCTTACTATGATTTCCAAACATTTGCTCTTGATGTCCTGGAACCCCTTCAAAGAATGCGGGAGCTGTATCACGATTTGCACATTTATCAAGCTCATCTAACCATTCTTGTTTAAACTCAAAATTATCCGGATCCGCACAATACGCATCAATTACTTTACGGTATACCGTTGCTACAGTCGCTACGTAATGGATTGATTTCATACGTCCTTCAACTTTTAAGCTATCAATTCCAATTTCAATCATTTTCGGAATTGATAAAATTAAATTTAAGTCTTTTGGACTCATTGCAAAGTGAGCATCTTCTTCTTGGAATAGAGGCAGCTCTTTTGCATCTTTATGTTGTGATACTGTTTGAACTAAATCATAGTCCCAACGGCAAGATTGACAACAACCACCACGGTTAGAGTCACGTGCTGTCATATGGTTACTTAACGTACATCTGCCTGAATATGCGATACACATTGCACCATGGACGAATGCTTCAATTTCAATATCCACTTTTTCTTTAATTTCTTTCATTTCTTCATAGCTTGCTTCACGAGCTAATACAAGACGATGTAAACCTTCTTCTTTCCAATACTGTGCTGCTTTCCAGTTGGATAGTGATTGTTGTGTACTTAAATGCACTTCAACAGAAGGTGCTACACGTTTACACGTCTCGATAATAAGCGGATCAGCAACGATAATTCCCGTTACGCCAGCTTTTTCAATCCCTTTTAAATATTCCTCTAGCCCGTCCATATTTTCATTATGTGCAAAGATATTTGTTGTTACATATATTTTCGCTCCATATTTTTTTGCAAATTCAACACCTTCTGCCATATCTTCCAGTGTAAAGTTACCTGCATTCGAACGAAGACCAAATTCTTGTCCACCTAAATATACAGCATCTGCCCCGTAATGGATAGCTACTTTTAATTTTTCTAAGTTACCCGCAGGGATTAACAGTTCAGGTTTCTTCACAATAACGCGTTTGCCATCGATCACTCGTGAAATTTCTTGTACAGTCATTTCCTACACCCTCCTCGTTTAGTAAACCGTCTCTTTAAAGAAGAATCCTGTATCTAACGGACGATTTACTGGTTGCATTTCTTCTATCTCTTTATATAAATCGTCTTTCACGTCATAATACGCATCACGATCTTCTACACATAAATCAATTGCTTTACGATATTTCTTCGTTACCTCAATAATGTATGCAGAGCTTTTTAGTACACCATCAACTTTTAAGCTAGCGACTTCAGCGTCAATTAGCTCTTCTAACTCATCGATGAAACAAATATCGTTTGGACTCATAATGTGAGTACCATTTTCATCTTCATAAATTGGATATTTATTGTTACGCTCTGGGTCATATAAGAACATATTCTCTTCATATTTTTTCTTTTCAATGTCAAGATTACGTCCTTGATACTCAAAGTAGTTTCCTACTAAGGAACGCTTCGATTGGAACATACAAGTCATACCGTGAATTTGTACTTCAAGTTCCACTTCAGCATTTTCTTTTAATTCAACAATTTCATCTAAGCTAAGCTCACGAGCTAATACAGCTCGTTTTGCTCCTCTTTGTCCCCAGTAGTTACAAGTAAACCAGTTTGTTGCTGTTGTTTCTGTATTCCAGTGCAATTGCATATTTGGCGCTACTTCTCGGACCGCCATTAATACTGCTGGATCTCCGAAAACAATTGCATCTACACTTACTTCATTTAAAAATGCAACATATTCTGTTAATTCGTCTACTTTATCATTGTGGAACATAGCGTTCATTGCTACGTATACTTTTATACCATTTTCATGCGCAATCTTCACAGCTTGTTTCACATCTTCACGTGAAAATTCCCCTGCTAAACGTAAACCAAACTTTTGCTCACCGATCATTACCGCATCTGCTCCTGCTTTCGCAAGAGGTTCGATATCCACTACTGCTTTTGGCGTTACTAACAATTCAGGTTTCTTCATACCTTGGTCACCCTCTCTTTTTACTAACAGCTACTCCATCACCAATTGGGAAAATCGTTGTATCATATCCTTCATGGTTCATAAGCCATTCATTGTACGTCTTAATACGACGAATTAAACCACGTGTACGTCTGTTTTCAATTTTCTCTTTTGTCGTTACAAGGCCATGGTACATAACATTATCTGAAATAATTACGCCACCAGGATTTAATAACGGTTCATATAAGTCAAAAAAGCGACGATATTGTCCTTTTGCTGCATCAATAAAAATAACGTCAAACGTTCCATGTTTTTCTACTTGCTCGCCTGTTTCTAACGCATCACCGTAAATAACGGAAATACGCTCTTTAACTGGTGAACATTCTATATATTCAATTGCTTTTTCATATCGCTCGCGATTGCGTTCAACTGTCACAATGTAAGAATTTGGAATAGCTTGCATCATACGAATACTAGAATAACCAATTGCTGTACCAAGCTCTAAAATGCTTTTTGGTCCAATTAAACGTAAAAATTGCAACATAAATTCCATTCCAAGTCGATCCATAATCGGCACATGATTTTCTTTCGCATAATCTTCCATTTCAAGAATTAATTTATCTTTTGGATCAATAAATGATAATAGGTACTCGTTAACTGCATCCTCCATAATGGTCCTCCTTATTTACATGGAGAAGTGCCTCTATGACGTCTTTTCACACATAGAATGCAATAAAAATACAAGCCAGTTTTACCCTTAGCTTGTACGTTCCGTTTTGATATTAAAAACGATTCTTCTGCCAGTTTTTAACCCGATATATTTTACCACAAAAAAGAGGGATGTGCGACCTTTTTCGCTATCCCTCCCCATTTCACTGTTTTTTCGTAATATATTTTTGCTTTAATGCATTATGCTCTTCTAATGTTTTCGCATAGTACACTTCACCAGTTGGTGCAGCTAAGAAATAATAATAATCTGTTTGCGCAGGCTCTAACGCTGCCTCCACTGAATGTTTACCAGAGTTTGCAATCGGGCCAACTGGCAATCCTTTTACAACATACGTATTGTACGGTGAGTTTATCTTTAAATCTTCGTATAATACACGTTGCTTATGCTTTCCAAGTGCGTATAACACCGTTGGATCCGTTTGCAGAGGCATACCTTTTGCTAAACGATTATAAAAGACACTAGAGATCTTTTGACGATCTGTAAAGCCTGTTGCCTCTTCTTCAATAAGTGAAGACAATGTTAAAAGCTGATGAACATCCCAGTTTTTCGCTTTCATCTTCGCCTCATTTTGAACAATGATTGCATTCGTTTTCTCAAGCATCGGAATTACAATTTCTTCTAACGTCGTATCTTTTTTATAGAAAGAGTACGTCGCAGGATATAAATAACCTTCTAATGGATATTTAATATTGCTATCAAAGATTTTATCCGTTAATAACTTCGGATACTTTTGCTGCATTTTCTGAATAAATGCTTTATCGTTCAATTGACGTACAACATCATCTTTATTCCACTTTAATTCGTTTGCAACCGTTTCTGCAATTTCAGTTACTTGTGCACCTTCTTTTATCGTCACTTTATAAAGAGCTGGACGATGAACGTTACCAGATGACATTTGTTCGATAACATCTGAGGCACTCATTGAAGGATTTAATAAATATGTACCCGCTTGTAAGCTTTTTGACTTAGCCTTCGTATAAAAACTAAAAACTGTACCGTTTTTCACAGCACCTTTTTCTTCTAAAATTTCACCGATTTTACTAGTAGATGATCCCTTTGGAATTTCTACTTCAATCTCTTTTTTATTCCCGCTATCAACTGGTCCTAATGCGGATGAAATATACGCATAGACTGAACCACAAACTAAAAGCAGTGCAATAATCGAAAATAAAAAAATGCGTCTACGCTTCTTTTTCACTTGATTCTCTACCAAAACTCTTCCTCCTTATTCAATTGTAGGCCATATGTACATCTTTCTATACAACACGATGAAAAATCACAATAAACTTACCTATCATTTTTGACAGATACTTTATTTTTCTACAATCCGTCTCATTATACTACAAAGGATTGCGCAGTTTCGACAAAAAATCTTTCATTTTACATATAAAAAAGGTGGACGATATATCGTCCACCTTTTCAGTACTTATTATTCAGCTTCTTGCTCATCAGCTAGAGTGTTGAACATTTCTTGTACCATTTCCCACTCTTCTTCCGATTCGATTGGAAGTAAACTTCCGCCCTCTTCTTCATTTTGCTCATAAGCCATTGCATCGTAAATTGGGTCTCCATCTTCGTCTACTTCACCGATTGGAGAGAAGACTACGTATGATTTTTTGCCAAATTTTTCAGCATCAAAAGTGAAAATAATTTCACATAAATGTTCGTTACCTTTTTCGTCTACAATTGTAATTTGATTTTCTTCCATTTTGGTCACCTCTTATTTACTATCTAAAAATCCTTGTAAGATTACGACTGCAGCCATCTTATCGATTACTTGCTTTCGCTTCTTACGGCTTACATCAGCTGAAATGAGCAGACGTTCCGCTGCCATCGTTGACAAACGCTCGTCCCACATTACAACGTCTAATTGTACCAGCTCTCGTAGGTTTTCTGCAAATTGTTGACACGCTTCACCACGTGGGCCAATTGTACCATTCATATTTTTAGGCAAACCTACTACTATTTTGTCCACATTGTACTGCTTTACTAACTCAGAAATACGGTCAAAACCAAAGTGGCCTCGTTCTTCGTTAATCCTGATTGTTTCCAGTCCTTGTGCTGTCCAGCCCATTTCGTCGCTCATTGCAACTCCGACTGTTTTTGTACCTACATCTAAACCTAATATCCGCATAAACTACTCCTCACGATGATGTTTCAAGTAAGACTTCACAAGCTCTTCAATTAACTCATCACGTTCAAGCTTGCGAATGATGCTTCGTGCATCTTTATGGCGAGGTATGTATGCTGGGTCTCCACTTAATAAATAACCGACGATTTGATTAATCGGATTATAGCCTTTTTCTTGAAGTGCATCATACACAGTTAAAAGTACATCATTAACATGGACACTCTGTTTTTCATCTTGAATGCTAAACTTCATTGTTTTATCAAAACCGTCCATTTCAAGCACCTCACTTATATAGTAAGTATAGGGAGAAGAACTTCTCCTCTCCCTACCATTGTACACTACTATCTCTTTATTTTGAAACAGATTTAACGTACTCTTGTACAAATGCTAAAGCTTCCTCGACTTGCGCTGGGTTTTTACCGCCTGCTTGAGCCATATCAGGGCGGCCACCACCACCGCCGCCACAACGAGAAGCTACTTCTTTCACAAGTTTACCAGCATGGTATCCTTGGCTAATTAAATCTTTCGTTACGCCAGCTAAGATGTTTACTTTGTCATCATTTACAGACACTAATACGACAACTGCAGATTCTAATTTATTTTTCAGGTCATCCATCATCGTACGTAAGTTGTTCATATCTGCAACATTTACTTTTGCCGCTAATACGTTTACGCCATCAACTGTCATTACTGAATCAGTTAAGTTTCCAGCTTCAATATTGCTTAATTTCGCTGCAAGAGATTCGTTTTCTTTTTGAAGTTGTTTTACTTCAGCAAATAAACCATCTACTCTTGTTAAAATGTCTTTCGGATTTGTTTTCATTTTTCCTGCTGCTTCTTTTAATAAACCTACTTGGTCGTTCATTAATTCATAAGCAGACTTACCAGTTACCGCCTCAATACGACGAGTTCCTGCACCGATACCAGACTCAGCAACGATTTTGAAAATACCGATAGAAGCTGTGTTATCAACGTGACAACCGCCGCAAAGCTCTAAGCTGTAATCGCCTACTTGTACAACGCGTACAACATCACCGTATTTTTCACCGAATAATGCCATTGCGCCCATTTCTTTCGCTTCTTCAATTGCTTTTTGAGAAATCTCAACATCAATACTTTCCCAAATTTTCTCGTTTACCATACGCTCAATTTTTTCTAATTCGTCAGCTTGTACTTGACCGAAGTGAGAGAAATCAAAGCGTAAACGTTCAGAAGTTACAAGAGAACCTGCTTGGTTAACATGCGTTCCAAGTACGTCTTTTAATGCTTGGTGTAGTAAGTGAGTTGCTGTATGGTTTTTCACAACGCTACTACGGTTTTTCGTGTCGATAATAGCTTTCACAGCCGCATCTTTCGTTAATGTACCTTCTTCAACAACAACTTTGTGTAAGTTTTGACCATTTGGTGCTTTTTGTACGTCTTTTACAAGTACTTTCAAACCGTCAGCAAGAAGGTAACCACGGTCTGCAATTTGCCCACCGCTCTCAGCATAGAATGGTGTTACATCAAGCATTAATTGTCCTTCTTCGCCAGCTTGTAAGCTATCTGTGTATTCGCCGTTTTTCACAAGTGCAACAACGTTACTTTCTGTTGCAACTGTACCGTAACCAACGAACTCGCTCGCTACTTTCACTTCTCCAAGGACACCACCTTGAACTTGCATAGAATCAACGTCTTGACGAGCAGCACGTGCGCGCTCACGTTGTTTTTCCATTTCACTTTCAAAGCCTTCCTGATCAACTGTCATACCAGCTTCTTCTGCATATTCTTCTGTTAATTCAATCGGGAAACCGTATGTGTCATATAGACGGAACGCATCTACTCCAGAAATAACAGTTGTTTTTTCTTCTTTTGCTTTTGTGATAACTTCAGCTAAAATCGCTTCACCATCATGAAGTGTTTCGTGGAAACGCTCTTCTTCGTTTTTCACAACTTTTGCGATGAAATCTTTCTTTTCAAGTACTTCTGGATAGAAGTCTTTCATTACTTCTCCAACAACCGGTACTAATTCAAACATGAATGGGCGGTTGATGTTTAATTTCTTCGAATAACGAACCGCGCGGCGTAATAAACGACGTAATACATAACCACGGCCTTCGTTAGATGGAAGAGCACCGTCACCAACAGCGAATGTTACTGTACGGATATGGTCCGCGATTACTTTAAACGCCATATCTTTTTCTAAGTCACCATTGCGATACTTCTCACCAGAAATTGATTCTGTTGCGCCAATCATTGGCATGAATAAGTCTGTGTCAAAGTTTGTAGGCACATCTTGAACGATAGATGTCATACGCTCTAGACCCATCCCTGTATCGATGTTTTTCTTAGGAAGTGGTGTATATGAACCGTCTGGATTATGGTTAAATTGAGAGAATACAAGGTTCCATACTTCTAAGTAACGCTCGTTTTCTCCGCCTGGATATAATTCTGGGTCACTAAAGTCATTACCGTAAGCTTCTCCGCGGTCATAGAAAATCTCTGTATTCGGTCCACTTGGTCCTTCACCGATATCCCAGAAGTTTTCTTCTAAACGGATAATGCGCTCTTTTGGAACTCCCATTTTCTCATTCCAAATTGTGAATGCTTCTTCATCTTCTGGATGGATTGTAACTGAAAGTAATTCTTTATCGAATCCGATCCATTTGTCGCTCGTTAAGAATTCCCAAGCCCAAGTAATTGCTTCTTCTTTAAAGTAATCACCGATTGAGAAGTTCCCTAACATTTCAAAGAATGTATGGTGACGAGCTGTTTTTCCTACGTTTTCAATATCGTTTGTACGAATTGATTTTTGAGCATTTGTAATACGTGGATTTTGCGGGATTACGCGTCCATCAAAATATTTTTTTAATGTTGCTACACCACTGTTAATCCAAAGAAGAGATGGATCCTCATGTGGAACTAGTGATGCACTAGGTTCTACTGCATGTCCTTTTTCTTGGAAAAAGTCTAAAAACATTTGACGAATTTGTGCGCCTGTTAGTTGTTTCATTGTATTTTCCTCCTTAAATATAAAAAACTCCCGCCCCTATAAAAGGGACGAGAGTTAACTCGCGATACCACCCTAATTATGAATTGATTATTATACAAATCAATTCATCACCTCATGGTGCCGTAACGTGGCAAGACGGCAGTGATTAGCTGCTCTCAGGATTAGCTTTCTGTTACCCTTCATTTAAAGCTTCTTTCAGCCATATGGAAGCTTCTCTCTATAAATGGACTGTAACGTACTTGTTCCGTCATTGATTTAATGTATTATATGACTAAATATAATAGAATTCTCTTAAGTTTGTCAATGTAGATAATCATTTATATTATATCAATTGCTTATTAATCATAGCTATTCTACTATTCATTCTTAACAGCCTTTTCATATATTATGCATGTATGAATAAATTGCACTACCTCCACGCACTTTTCTGAATATTGTATTTTTGTTATAATTAAATTACCAATAACAAAGGAGCGATTGTAATGACAACCTTATTGAACAAAGCTAAAAATATGTTAACGACTGACGAAACGATATTATTTTACATAGCATGTTCCTTAAATATATTTATTTATCGTTCCCTCGCAAGACCAGGACTGTTAATTTTAACGAACAAACGCCTCTTCTTTTATGGAACAGATATAGGTAAGAATCCATTATTTGAGGAGTACTCTTTCGCAAACATTTCTAATCTAAAAGAGCGAAAACGTCTTTTCAGCAAGCAAATTATATTTATGTATGATAATGAATGGAAAAAAATAAAACATATTCAAACAAATGATGTAGGCACTCTCGTTCAACAAATAAACGAACAACTCTCAAAATAATGAAAGCCCTCTACCTTTATAAGTAGAGGGCTTTCTTATTACACATTTTCTTTTTTCCAAAGAGGCCTTACATGAACGATCACTGTACGAATGACCGCTAAAACAGGAACTGATATTAATAACCCTACAATTCCCGCCACTTCTCCCCCAACTAGTAATGCAAGCATAATAATAACAGGATGCATACGAAGTGACTTACCAACGATGTAAGGTGATAAAATGTTACTTTCTAAAAATTGTAAAATAGCAATCGTAATCCCCGCCTTAATGAGTAAACTCGTTGATACCGTTGCCGCAATCATTAATGTCGGGATCGCCCCTAAAATAGGACCGAAGTATGGGATTATATCCGTTACCCCAATAATAATGCCGAGTAATAATGGATATTTCATACCGATAAACCAAAAAGAAAGAACAGATACGCCCCCTAACACTAAGCAAACAAATAACTGTCCTCGAATATAACTTCCGAGTGACTTATCAATTTCTTTCGCAAGCATTTGCCCCGTACTACGCCACTTACTCGGGACTAGTTTCCAAAAAATATGATAGAACTCACCGTAATCTTTTAATATGTAAAATACAATGAACGGTATTAAGAAAATAATAAGCAACGAGTCCAGTACGCCACGTGCTGTGCTCATTACTTTATTTAAAAGTGATTGTATCTTCGTTTCTACCCCACCAAAAATTTGTTTGACCTTTTCATGAATAAATGACGGGAAGTTCGCTGTTTGTTCCGTAACGCCATCCATCCAAGAATCATACATTTTTGTAAACTGCGGAAATTGTTCATTAATCTCTTGTAATTGCTTAATAACAATTGGCGTTCCTTTATAAATCCCATAACCAATCCCACCAAAGAAAAGGATGTAAATAAGCAAAATAGCGAGTGTGCGTGGCATCCCTTCCTTATGAATTTTTTCAATTAAAGGATGCAATAAATACGCAATAAAACACGCAATAAGAAACGGTGTAATTGCCACTTTAAATACAAAAATAATCGGTGCCCATAGCGGCTTAATTTTTAAAAAGACAAGCAAACAAAGAAATACGAGTAACAATAACCCTAAACGATATATCCAAATGATTTTAAGATTCTTCACACGAAAAACCTCCTCCACCTTTATTTTGAAAATAAATAGGGTAGGTTATGTGCGAAAGTTTTAAAATCTTTTTATACAGACCATACTGTTTTGTAAAGACGTACATATACATAACATAATAAGGACAACCACCCCTGAGAATGCAGCATGAAACAATATAATCAGGAGGGCTCATAATGGTTTTATTTATGCTCGTATTATCAGCACTTTTTATGATTCTTGAATGGGTTTGTATCGGGTTTGGTATTTGGAAAGGTTTCTTTATTCGTTCTTCACGAAAAGAAAGGGCGAAGCAATTATTTCATTACGGAATGCTTGGCGTTGGATGTTACGGCCTATCTTATCTCTTCTCTGAAATCGGACTTTTATATTTGCATACAAGTGCATAAAAAAACTCCCTTATGATGAAGGGAGTTTTTTACGCTTATAGATAAGATTTAATCATCTTACGTGCCTTTTTCATATTGCGTTTTGAAAATACATCTTGCTTGCGAGCATATTGATATGCTGCCGCTCCAACACCTAATGCGATTAATGAATTGCGTAGATTCAAAGTAAATCCCCCTTTTCGTTATCCGATTGTTCTTTCATTCTCATCAAATAAATCATCAAGAGAGCTTAATGAACCATCTTCCTCTACTTGATGCGTATGGATTTTCCCCTTTGAAACCGATAATTCGATATAACAATTCCAGCAATAAAATTGGTTGACACCTATTTTTCCAATGTCTTTTCCTTTGCAATTTGGACAAATGAACATATGGCTTTCATCTCCTTACAGTCTCCCGGATTCTATTCGCCATTATGTCCAAACCGCATTCATTTATACATTGCTGGAGCCTTTCAACGTTATACGTTTGAAAGTTTCACTATATAATTTCACCTTGTTACATGAAATCATACGGTGAAATGTTTTCCACGTCCATTTCTTCGCCATTAACTGTTACCACCTGTACTTCTCCTTGTGATTCTTGCAAGCGACTCGCTAAAGTCGTTTGACGCATTGCATCATCAAGGCGATTTACACCAGACTGGAAAGCTGCTTCCTCCCCGCAAATAATAAGGAACTTCTTACTTCTTGTAATGCCAGTATAAATTAAATTACGACGTAACATACGATTGTAACTTTTTACTATCGGCATAATCACAATCGGAAACTCACTACCTTGCGATTTATGAATCGAACAGCAATAGGCATGTGTAATTTGATTCAAGTCTGGCTTTGTATACGTTACTTCAATTCCATCAAATGAAACGATAATCATATCTTGTTGTTCAACGTTCTCTTTCGCATAAAACACCGAAACAATTTCTCCGATATCACCATTAAACACTTGGCTCTCCGGCTGATTAACGAGTTGTAGTACTTTATCGCCTCGTCGGTATACAACATCACCGTAAGCAATTTCTTTACTCTTTTCCCTCTTCGGGTTAAACACTTCTTGCAACGCTTCGTTTAGCACATTAATACCGGCAGGGCCACGGTACATCGGGGCAAGTACTTGTACATCTCTTGCGCTAAACCCTTTTGTCTTAGCATTTGCACAAACCTTCTTAACAACCTCAACAATTTGAGATCCTGTACAGCCGATAAATGAACGATCTTTTTGATTTTGCGCTAAATCTGGCGGGAGCGTTCCATTTTTTATCGCATGGGCGAGTTGAATAACAGATGACCCTTCCGCTTGACGATAAATTTCAGTAAGCTTTACTGTTGGAACTGCACCTGCATTCAATAAATCTTTCAACACTTGCCCAGGCCCTACAGATGGCAATTGATCTTCATCACCTACAACGATAACTTGAATGTTAGTCGGCAATGATTTAAACAGCTGATTTGCAAGCCAAATATCAACCATTGAAAATTCATCAATAATGAGCAATTTCCCTTGTACCGGATCCGTTTCATTACGCTGGAAAGACCCTTCTGGCGTCCAGCCAAGTAAACGGTGAATTGTACAAGCCGGAAGCCCTGTTGATTCACTCATTCGCTTCGCTGCTCTTCCTGTTGGGGCCGTTAATAATATCGGAAATGGATTATCATCACTGTATTCATTCGGATTTAACGATAATCCGTGCAGTGATGCATACATTTCAACAATTCCTTTAATAACTGTTGTTTTCCCTGTTCCTGGTCCACCTGTCAATAACATCATCGGTTTATGAAGTGCCGTTTGAATCGCTTCTTGCTGAAACGGTGCATACTGTACGTTCAGTTGTTCTTCAATTTGACCTAACGTCTTTAACACTTCTGCTTCAGGAAATGAAGGCGTTTCTTCTTGATTCATGAGCCTGCGAATAGACTTTACAACACCTTTTTCAGAGTAGAATAACGATGCTAAATACACTCGTTCTTCTTCTATGATAACTTTCCCTTCACTTTGCATCGTTTCAACGCAAACTACAATATCTTCCTCCGTCACTCGTCCTTCTTGATTATTTAAAAGTGACATCGTTTCTCTTACAAGTTGATCTTTTCCCATATAAACATGACCAAGCTGCAATGATACATTTTCTAGCGTATAAAAACACCCCGCACGTACACGGTCGTCGTGATTACCCGATATCCCTAACGCACGTCCTATATCATCCGCTCTTCCAAACCCAATCCCGTCCACTTCTTCAATAAGCTGATATGGATTTTTACGAATCACTTCTAATGTCATCTCTTTATATTGCTGGTAAATCTTAATAGAAAGCTTCGTTCCAAAACCGTAACCATTTAAAAAACTCATTACTTTCTCTAGTCCTTGATGTTCAACAATTGTCTCATATATTTCTTGCGCTTTTTGTTTATTGACAACACCATTTAAAGCATCAGGATCATCCATAATTTTAGAAATGGCATGTTCCCCGAGATGGTCCACAATTTTTTCAGCTGTACGCTTGCCTATCCCTTTAAATAAATCACTCGCTAAATATTGCACCATACCAGCTTTTGTTTGCGGCAATTCTTTCTTAAATGTTTCAACTAAATATTGTTTCCCATACTTCGGATGGTCTTTAAAATGCCCTGTCAATGTAAACACTTCATCTTCATGCATGCGGGGAAAATGACCGTTTATCATCACTTTTTTTTCGTCGTATGTTTCATTCGTTTCAATGACTTTCATACTGACAACGGAATAGAGGTTTTCTTCGTTGTGGAAAATGGTATGAAGAACTTGCGCTTTTATAAACTTTTTCTCTTCCTCAAACAAATCCATTGCATGTTGATTTCCCATCTTTCCTCTCCTTTCCGGTTCGTTTCACTTTAATGAGCAGTACATCCCCCACCTATTTAGATGAGGGATAACTACCCATTAAACTATATTTTCATCTTATTCAGCTTCTTGCTCTAATAAACGAACACCATTACCAGCTAAAAAGTGATCTGGCTGAATTTCAGTTGCTTTCTTAAATAAAGCAAGAGCTTTCTCGTTATCTTCTTCAAATACGTACGCAACACCTAAATTATAATACGCATCTGCATGCTCTTCATCCATTTCTAATACCTTTTCAAAATAAGGTTTCGCTTCTTGAATATGTTCTAATCGTGCAAAGCAAAGTCCGCACTGGAACACAGCTTCTACATCGTTTTCATCTAATTCTGTTGCTCTTTGTAAAAACGGCAGTGCAAGACGATCATTTCCAAGTTGTACATGTGTAATACCTAACATAAATGTTACATCCGCTGATTGTAATCCCGCTTGCATCGCTTGTTCAAATACAGCCTTTGCCTCTGCAAATTGCTCTTGACCGTAATACACATTTCCTAATCCATAATAAGCAGCCGCAGATTTATCATCTAACTCTAATGCACGTTTATAAAATAAAATTGCTCTTTCACTATCACCTAGTACATCTAATAAGTTCGCAAAATTAATGTATCCAAGCGCATCTTTCGGATTTTCTTCAATTGCTTCTGTGAAATTTTTAGCAGCTTCTTCCCAGTTTCCTTCTTGCATATATTGAATACCTGTTTCAAGTTTGTTTGACATGTCCTTCACCTCTACAACAAATTATAACAAAGAATGTATTTTCCAAGCGAACGAAAAATCGCTTTATGTAAAAGAAACCTCTAACCGCGAATCGGCAGAGGCTTCTCGTTTTATCCTAAATAATCCAATTTCTTACCGCTACGGTATACTTCATCAATTGTAGCACCGCCCAAACACTCATCTCCATCATAGAAAACAACTGCTTGTCCTGGTGTAATTGCACGAATTGGCTCGTCACAAAGAATACGAACTGTATTTTCATCAACGATTTGAACCGTTACTTTATTGTCTTCTTGACGATAACGGAATTTCGCTGTGCACTTAAATTCTTTTTCTTTCGCTCCATTACTTACCCAGCCGATATTCGTAGCAATAACTTCATCACCATATAGAAGCTCGTTATGGAATCCTTGATCAACATATAAAATGTTTTCTTTCAAGTTTTTCCCAACAGCAAACCACGGATCACCGTTACCACCAATACCAAGGCCATGACGTTGTCCAATTGTATAGTACATTAAACCGTCATGTTTTCCTTTCACTTCGCCAGATAATGTTTGCATTACACCTGGTTGTGCTGGTAAATAGTTACTTAAGAAATCTTTAAAGTTACGCTCACCAATGAAGCAAATACCAGTACTATCTTTCTTCGCCGCTGTCGCTAAACCAGCTTCTTTCGCCATCTCACGAATTTGTGGTTTCTTCAGTTCACCAAGCGGGAACATTGTTTTTGATAATTGCTCTTGGCTTAATTGATTTAAGAAATACGTTTGGTCTTTATTATCATCAACGCCGCGAAGCATTTTATATTCGCCGTCCATATAAGCAACGCGTGCATAATGACCTGTTGCTACATAATCAGCACCAAGCGCAATGGCATGCTCTAAAAATGCTTTAAATTTAATTTCTTTATTGCACATTACATCTGGGTTTGGTGTACGACCAGCTCGGTATTCATCTAAAAAGTACGTAAATACTTTATCCCAGTATTGTTTTTCAAAGTTTACTGCATAATACGGAATACCAATTTGGTTACACACTTCAATTACATCATTGTAATCTTCGGTTGCTGTGCAGACACCATTCTCATCTGTATCATCCCAGTTTTTCATAAAAATTCCGATTACATCATAACCTTGCTCTTTTAATAAAAGAGCTGCTACAGATGAATCGACGCCACCGGACATCCCGATGACAACGCGTGTTTCTTGAGGTAGTTTGTTCATCATGTCACCTCCCATGCTAATTTTGTGTTAATCGCTTCACGATTTTCACTGTTTCGTACGCCGCTTTCTCAATTTGCTCTTTCGTATTTCCAAGTCCGAAACTAAAGCGTACGGATGAACGTATTTGATCGGAGTCTTTTCCGAACATCGCTACTAATACATGTGATGGATCAATCGAACCAGCTGTACACGCCGAACCACTTGACACTGCAATGCCAGCTAAGTCTAAGTTCACAAGGAACGGTTCAATGTTCATTCCTGTAAAACTGATATTAAGCACATGTGGTAAGCGATATTCTAAGTTTCCGTTTACCTCGAAAGTAATGTCTTCATTTTTGAAGACAGATACCATTATATCTTTAAAATCTTCATATTGGGCATTTTTTTGCTCACGAGTTTTTTCAGCTAGCAAAATTGCATGTTGCAAACCAACGATACTCGGTACATTTTCAGTACCAGCACGGCGTTTTCTTTCTTGCTCCCCGCCTATCAATAACGGTTCAAATTTCACATTTGCACCAGCGTATAGGAACCCGACACCTTTTGGCCCGTTAATTTTGTGAGCTGAAATTGATAATAAATCAATGCCGAACTCTTTCACATCTATTTCTACTAATCCGTAAGCTTGTACCGCATCTGTATGAAAATAAGCTTGATGCTCTTTTAGCAACTTCCCTATTTCCGCGATTGGTTGCATTGTCCCAACTTCATTATTCCCAAACATAACGGATACGAGAATCGTCTCTTCTGTTAATGCCTTTTGTATGTCAGAAACTTGAACGCATCCGGTTTTATCAACAGGTAAATATGTCACTTCAAACCCTTCGCGCTCTAACAATTCACACGTATGCAAAATTGCATGATGTTCAATTTGCGTCGTTATAATATGGTTACCTTTATGACGGTTCGCACGTGCTACACCTATAAGTGCTAAATTATCAGCTTCTGTACCACCGCTTGTAAATATAATTTCATTCGGATTCGCATGAATGCTACGTGCACACAAGCGTCTCGCCTCATCTACTGCATGGCGAGTTTGACGTCCATAAAAGTGAATACTAGACGGGTTACCAAATGCTTCTGTCATATATGGAATCATCTTTTCGACCACTTCTGGGTGAGTCGGAGATGTCGCAGCATGATCTAAGTAAATGCGTTCCATTAAATCTCCTTCTTTCCAAATCGTTTCACAAGGAATTAAATGTAAAACATATAGCCCCCGTGATTTTCTTCCTCATAACGTACTAAATCTTCTAACGTTGTACTATCTAACACTTCTTGCACCGCATCACGAACACGCATCCATAATTGACGTTGTGCTGGTTCTTCTTCTTCTATCATTTCTACAACACTAATTGGACCCTCTAATACACGGATTACATCCCCAGCTGTAATGTTAGCTGGCTGATCTGACAATACATATCCGCCATATGCCCCGCGCGTACTCTTTACTAGACGAGCGTTACGAAGTGGTGAAATTAATTGCTCTAAGTAATGTTCCGATAAATCATGTGCCTGCGCAATTGATTTTAAGGAAATTGGACCTTCACCAAACTTTTTTGCAAGATCGATCATAATTGTTAAGCCGTAACGGCCTTTCGTTGAAATCTTCATCTATTTTGCACCTCTTTTCAAATTTTCACTTCTATTGGTTATATCTTATTTATAAAAGAACACAATTTAAAATCCTATGAAATTATAGCATAATATAGTATTATAAGAAATTTCAACTTGTGTATCAAAATGATAACATAAAATCACATTGAAAAACTCGGAAATTATTACAATTGAAAGAAAAATGAAAATTTTTATATTCATTTTTCCCACAAAACAGCATCCTCTTTCAAATTCCACTAAAAAAAATGATACGATAGAAAGAGATTATACTTTAAGGGAGACGGTAAAAATGAAACAACCACTCGCACATCGAATGCGCCCTACAAATATTCAAGAAATTATCGGACAACAACATTTAGTTGGTGAAGGAAAGATTTTATGGCGAATGGTGCAAGCAAATCATTTTCAATCTATGATTTTATACGGTCCTCCAGGCACTGGAAAAACATCCATTGCGAGCGCAATTGCAGGAAGTACTGGAACCCCTTTTCGCCTATTAAACGCTGTTACTCATAATAAAAAAGATATGGAAGTTGTCGTACAAGAAGCAAAGATGCATCGACACCTCGTTTTGATTTTAGATGAAGTACACCGTCTAGATAAAGCAAAACAGGATTTTCTATTACCTCATTTAGAAAGCGGACTCCTTACCTTAATTGGTGCAACGACGAGTAATCCGTTCCATGCTATTAATTCTGCTATTCGAAGTCGTTGTCAAATCTTCGAATTACACGCATTAACAGAAGATGACCTTTTAGTTGGCTTAAAACGAGCACTTGAAGATAAAGAAAAAGGTCTTGGGGAATATGATGTAACTGTTACGCCTGAAGCATTACATCACTTTGCAAATGCATCAGGCGGAGATATGCGTTCCGCTTATAACGCACTTGAACTAGCTGTTTTATCTAGCTTTACAACAGATGACAAAGCTGCGGAAATTACGCTAGAAATTGCAGAAGAATGCTTGCAAAAAAAGAGCTTCGTTCACGACAAAGGTGGAGATGCTCATTATGACGTATTATCGGCATTTCAAAAATCGGTGCGCGGAAGTGATGTAAATGCAGCACTTCACTATTTAGCACGTCTTATTGAAGCTGGTGATTTACAAAGTATTGGTAGACGTCTTCTTATTATGGCATATGAAGATATCGGACTTGCTAGCCCGCAAGCCGGACCGCGTACACTAGCAGCTATAGAATCCGCTGAACGAGTTGGCTTCCCAGAGGCACGCATACCACTTGCAAATGCTGTTATCGAGCTTTGCCTATCACCAAAATCAAACTCAGCTTATAAAGCACTTGATGCTGCATTACACGATTTACGTAACGGTCAAACAGGCGACATTCCAAGTCATTTAAAAGATAGTCATTATAAAGGTGCAGAATCACTTGGAAGAGGCATTGGATACTTATATCCACACGACCAACCAAATGGCTGGGTACAACAACAATACTTACCTGATAAAATAAAAAACAAACAATATTATAAACCGAAAACGACAGGGAAATTTGAGCAGGCACTTTCTACTGTATATGAAAGATTACAAAGTTCGAATAAAACGAAAAATAAAGGGTAACATAAGCGAAAACTTCACCATTATGGAGGCTTCGCTTATGAAAACACGTCAAGATGCATGGACAAAAGAAGACGATCTCCTTTTAGCAGAAACTGTTTTACGACATATTCGCAGCGGCAGTACACAAATAAAAGCATTCGATGAAGTCGGCGATACATTAAACCGCACTTCAGCAGCTTGCGGATTTAGATGGAATGCTGAAGTAAGACCGAATTACGAAGATGCGGTGCAACTTGCAAAAAAACAACGTAAAGAATTAAAACGCTCTGAAGCTAAAATAGAAAAAGAGCATTTCACGAAAACGAAACAACTTGTAATCGATGCCGAGTTTTCAGAAGATATTATGCCAAACAAGCAGGATCTTACAATGCAACACGTCATCTCGTTTTTGCAAAACTTAGAGCATACCAACCCTTCACTCGCAAAGTTACAAACTGAAAATGATGTATTACAAGCTCAGCTCACGTCCTTGAAAAAGACGAATCATGAACTGGAAGCAAAATTAGCGGTACTCTCAAAAAAGCAACAAGCAATCGAAGAAGATTATGCAATGCTTGTTAGAATTATGGACCGTGCCCGAAAACTCGTTTCAGTTGAAGAACAAGAAGAACAGATTGCTCCAATTTTCAAAACAGATCAAAATGGAAATTTAGATATTATATATTCTGCAGAGAATTAAAAAGGATGTCACCTAGCCCAATTTTCCGGCTAAGTGACATCCTTTTTTTGTTTCTTCGGTTGATAGCGTATTGCTAAATGAAATTATATCGACGATTTTTCGAATATATCTATCGTAACTTACAATATATCAACGATTTTTTAATTATATCGACTATTCGACAAGGAATATCGATTTACCGACAAATACTTACAAAATAAGCAAACCTGCTATACAAAGAACTCCCTGAATCAACTGGATATTTTTTACTTAAATGTTACTATAAACATATACGATTGAAAGGAGCTGATTGCCATTTCATTAGTAGCCTTCAAAATAACACTCGGTATTCTCGTTCTAACGTTAGGCCTTTTTACCATTCATAGTTTAAAAAAGACCTCAGGTTATAAATCAGACAAATATGATCATTACTTACTAGCCTTACTTACATTTGAACTAGTAGTAATGCAAATATCCCTATTTCTTTAATACATACAAAAAGCATATATCCGAAATGGATATATGCTTTTATTTTATTCTTGCCCTACGCGTTTCACTTCTACATTTTTAATGCGTTCACGTACAACGTGACTGGCCATAATTAAGCCTGCCACAGATGGTACGAATGCGTTTGATGAAGGTGGTAATTTCGCTTTACGAATTTTTGCATTTTCGTCTGGTACGATTTCTTTACGTACTTCTTCACGAATTACGATTGGGTTTTCGTCAGAGAAGACAACTTTTACACCTTTTTTAATACCCTCTTTACGAAGCTTCGTACGAATTACTTTCGCAATTGGATCTGTATGTGTTTTAGAGATGTCTGCAATACGGAAACGAGTTGGGTCCATTTTATTTGCCGCACCCATACATGAGATAATTTTAATTTTACGACGTAAGCATTGTTTAATTAAATGAATTTTGAACGTAATCGTATCAGATGCATCTACTACGAAATCCAAGCCATGTTTGAAGAACTCTTCATATGTTTCATCAGTATAAAACATTTCTAGTCCAATTACTTCACACTCTGGATTAATGTCTGCAATACGCTCTTTCATTAATTCTACTTTTGAACGTCCTACAGTAGATACTAACGCGTGAATTTGACGGTTTACGTTTGTAATATCTACAACGTCTTTATCAACTAATACGAGACGCCCTACGCCAGAACGCGCTAACGCCTCTGCCGAAAATGATCCTACACCGCCAATTCCTAAAATACCGACTGTACTATTTTTTAATATTTCAAGTCCTTCTTTACCGAAGGCTAATTCATTACGTGAAAATTGATGTAACATTCAGCTCTACACTCCTATTACAAAAATGGTCTACCATGTATTCTAGCGTTTTTCCGACTATTTGTATAGAAAAAGTTATAGAATTCCTAAAAATACATATTTCGAGCATAAAAACATAGTGTAAACCGACTTTTATTTCTTCCCAAATACAGGTTTAAAAAGGAGGATTCAGAGGGCCGAGCAGATCGAGGCGCTGAAGCCAGGAGGAGCACAACAGTGTAGCGTTACTACTCGAGCACCGGACTGGCGAAGCAACGACGCGATGCGACTGCCATCTGAACCGGACTTTTTAAACAACCCTTTCAATATACGTTTAAAAGGAGGATTTAGAGAACCGAGCAGATCGAGGCACGTATGCTAGGAGGAGCGCAGTGTAGGAGTACTACTCGAGCACCGGACTAGCATACGTAACGATGAGATGCGACAGTTATCTAAACCGGACTTTTAAACTTCCTCTCAAAAAAAGCCTAGATGGTATTAGTATAACCATCTAGACCCTATTCTTACTTCTCTTCTTTTAAGCTTAATTTTAAGTTCAGCTCTTCAAGCTGTGCTTCTGCAACTGGGCTTGGAGCTTCTGTTAATAAGCAGCTTGCGCTTGCTGTTTTCGGGAATGCAATTGTATCACGAAGGTTCGTACGACCTGCAAGTAACATAACAAGACGGTCTAAACCTAATGCGATACCACCGTGTGGTGGAGTACCGTATTCGAACGCTTCTAGTAAGAATCCGAATTGTTCTTGTGCTTCTTCTTGTGAGAATCCAAGTGCTTTGAACATTTTTTCTTGTACGTCACGCTCGTAAATACGAAGTGATCCACCGCCAAGCTCATAACCATTTAATACAAGGTCATATGCTTGTGCACGTGCTTTTTCTGGTGCTGTTTCTAATAGCTCAACGTCTTCACGGAATGGCATTGTGAATGGGTGGTGAGCTGCGAAGTAACGATCTGCATCTTCGTCGTACTCAAGAAGTGGCCAATCCGTTACCCATAGGAAGTTAAATTTACTTTCGTCAATTAACTCAAGCTCTTTACCTAGACGTAAACGAAGTGCACCTAAGCTATCTGCAACAACGCTCTTCTTATCTGCTACGAATAGTAATAAGTCGCCAGCAGTAGCTTCTAATGTAGCCATTAACGCGTTTGCTTCTTCTTCACCGAAGAATTTCGCGATTGGTCCTTTTAGACCGTCTTCTTCCACTTTAAGCCAAGCTAGGCCTTTTGCACCGTATACTTTCACGAATTCAGTTAATGCATCGATATCTTTACGAGAGTATTTGCTCGCAGCACCTTTTGCATTAATTGCTTTTACTTGTCCGCCGCTTTCTACAGCACTTGTAAATACTTTAAAGCCACAACCTGCTGCAAATTCAGATAGGTCTGTTAGTTCCATTTCAAAGCGTGTATCCGGCTTATCAGAACCGTAACGAGCCATTGCATCAGCATATTTCATACGAGGGAATGGTGCACTCACTTCTACACCTTTTGCATCCTTCATAACTTTCGTCATCATGCGCTCCATCATATCTAAAATTTCATCTTGTGTTAAGAATGAAGCTTCGATATCGATTTGCGTGAATTCTGGTTGACGGTCTGCACGTAAATCTTCATCACGGAAACAACGTGCTACTTGATAGTAACGCTCAAATCCACCGACCATAAGAAGCTGTTTAAATAATTGTGGAGACTGTGGTAATGCATAGAATTCACCATCATGTACACGACTTGGTACTAAATAGTCACGAGCTCCTTCTGGTGTACTCTTCGTTAAAATTGGCGTTTCCACTTCTAAGAACTCTTCTGTGTCTAAGAAGTTACGAATTGTTTTCGTTACGTCGTGACGCATTTTGAATGTGTTAAACATTGCAGGACGACGTAAGTCTAAATAACGATATTTTAAACGCACATCTTCTGATGCATCTGTATCATCAGCAATAATGATTGGCGTTGTTTTTGCTGCATTTAATACGTTTACTTTCGTTGCTTGTACTTCAATACGACCAGTTGCCATATTGTCATTAATTGCGCCTTCACCACGCTCAACAACTGTACCTTCTACGTGCAATACGTATTCACTACGAATAGTTTCTGCTATTTCTAACGCTTCTTTTGATGTTTCTGGGTTAAATACAACTTGCACGATACCTGTACGGTCACGTAAGTCGATAAAGATTAATCCACCTAAATCACGGCGTTTTTGTACCCAACCTTTTAATTGAACTGTTTGCCCAACTGCTTCTACTGTTACTTTTCCACATGCATGTGTTCTTTCAGCCACTGTAAGTTCCCCCTATATTAATTTCTCTGCTACGTATGAAGCAAATACATCTAATGCTACTTCTTCTTGTTCGCCTGTTGTCATATCTTTTAAGTTAATGATGCCTTTATCTAGCTCATCTTCCCCTAATACAGCTACAAATTTCGCTTTTAGACGATCTGCTGATTTAAATTGTGCTTTCATTTTGCGATCTAAATAATCTTTTTCAACTGATAATCCAGCTTTACGAAGATCAAACGCAACTTTCGCAGCATGGTCTTTCGCTTTTTCACCAAGCGCTACAACATAACAATCGATACTATGTTCAATTGGTAATTCGATGTTTTCAGCTTTTAGCGCCATAATTAAACGTTCAATACTCATCGCAAAACCGATACCTGGCATTTCTGGTCCACCGATTTCTTGTACAAGTCCGTTATAACGTCCACCACCGCTTAATGTAGTGATAGCACCGAATCCTTCTGCCTCACTCATAATTTCAAAAACAGTATGTTGGTAGTAGTCTAAACCACGTACTAAGTTCGGATCTTTTTCAAATGGAACATCCATCATCGTTAATAATTCTTGAACTTTGTCGTAGTATACTGCTGAATCTTCGTTTAAGTATTCTGTAATAGATGGTGCTGTTCCCATTAATTCATGGTTACGGTCCTTCTTACAATCTAAAATACGAAGAGGGTTCTTTTCTAAACGAGATTGACAGTCCGAACAGAACTCACCGATACGTGGCTCGAAGTGTGCGATTAACGCATCACGGTGTGCTTGACGGCTCGCTGCATCACCTAAGCTGTTTAATACAACTTTAATATTTTTCAAGCCCATGCCGCGGTAAAACTCTACAGCAAGTGCAATTACTTCTGCATCAATTGCAGGATCGTTACTACCGATTGCTTCAATACCGAATTGTACGAATTGACGATAGCGACCTGCTTGCGGTCTTTCATAACGGAACATTTGACCGATATAGTATAATTTCGTTGGTTGTGTTGCATCACCGAACATTTTGTTTTCAACGTAAGAACGTACAACAGGTGCAGTACCTTCTGGACGTAATGTTAAACTGCGCTCTCCACGATCTTGGAATGAGTACATTTCTTTTTGTACGATATCTGTCGTATCACCAACACCACGTAAAAATAGCTCAGTGTGTTCAAAAATTGGTGTACGAATTTCTTTATAATTGTAGCGACGGCAAATTTCGCGTGCTTGCCCTTCGATATACTGCCATAACTCAACAGTGCCTGGAAGAATATCTTGCGTTCCGCGTGGGATTTGAATAGACATATTCAGTTCCTCCTCAAATTGTTTTAATCTTAATAAAAATAAAAAAACTCCCGCCCCTACTGTTTGAACAGTAGGGACGAGAGTATTATACCCGTGGTGCCACCCTAATTGAAGCACGTATGCTTCCACTTTTTTAATAACGCTTAAATGTGCGTTCATCCCTACTAAGCATATATGCCGTTCAAGTTGAAACCTCTAGAGTGTCATTCAATTAGTCATCATGTAGAAATGTTTTCAGCCTAAGACATTTCTTCTCTTTCCATGTGTGTCTCATTTACTCTTCTCTATCAACGGTTATATTCATATGTAAATATAAAATTACTATACGTTTGTTGAGTAGGATTGTCAAGTGCTCTAAGAGCGTTCAATTTGCTTCTTTAGACGCTTTACATCTTGAAGAGAAATTCCAAACTCAGAAGCAAGCTCCATTGAAGTATTGTTTTGCTCTTTCGAAATAAAATCATGAAAACTCACGTTAAACAGTTGATTTGCACCATTTGTAACAGAGTGCCCTTTTTCATTCATACGCATACGTATATCCCTCACATTCAATATGGATGTTTTACTTTTTATTGTTCCATATTGATCAGATAGTTATACATAAACAAAAAAGCTATTAACGCCAAAGAAAGTGAACCTTTAATCCACAGGGGATTGTCCACAAATAGCGGGATAAATGAACAAAACATACAACAATATATAAAAAAGAGAGGATGATATCATCCCCTCTTTTTAAGTAACACTATTTACTATCCACAATTAAGGTCACCGGACCATCATTGATTAAAGAAACATCCATCATTGCTCCGAACGTCCCTGTTTCTACATGCAATCCTTGCTTACGAACTTCCTCATTAAAGAAATCATATAAACGTTCTGCATAGTCAGGTTTGGCAGCATCCATAAAGTTTGGACGTCTTCCCTTGCGGCAATCCCCATATAATGTGAATTGCGAAATTGATAGAACTTGTCCTTCTACATCAAGTACAGAATGGTTCATCTTTCCGCTCTCATCTTCAAAAATACGTAAGTTCGCAATTTTTTCTGCAATGTAGGTTGCATCTTTTTCTGTATCTTCATGCGTAATGCCGACTAGTAATGTTAAACCGAACGGAATTTGTCCTACGATCTCACCGTCTACTGTGACAGACGCTTCTTTTGATCGTTGTAAAACAACTCTCATCTTTTCTACACTCCCTATTAATGCATCATGCGTCGTACTGCATAAATTTCTGGAACGCGTTTAATGCGCTCAACTACTTTTTTCAAGTGCTGTAAGTTACGAATAGAGATTGACATATTAATTGTCGCCATCTTATTACGGTCACTTCTACCAGAAACTGCCGAAATGTACGTTTTCGTCTCTGTAACAGCTTGCAGCACTTCATTTAATAAACCACGGCGATCGTAACCTGAAATTTCAATATCAACGTTATACTCAATTTCTTTTTCAGGGCTACCTTCCCACTCTACTTCTAACAAACGTTCTACAGCTTCTTCTGTATGAACATTTACACAATCACGACGGTGAATCGATACGCCTCGGCCTTTCGTAATATAACCAACGATATCATCACCTGGTACTGGGTTACAGCATTTTGATAAGCGAATTAGTAAATTATCCGCACCACTTACTTTAACGCCAGAATCCCATTTTCGAATTTTCATCGGTTTACGAACTTCTTTAACTTCAACAATCTCTTCTTCTTCACGTTGCTTACGGAACTTGTCCGTTAGTCGCGTAACAATTTGTGATGCAGTGATGCCATTATATCCAACTGCTGCAAACATATCTTCTTCATTTGCAAAGTTGAATTTTTCAGCAACACGTTTTAAATTGTCAGGAGCTAACACTTCTTTCATCTCATACTCTAGGCTACGCACTTCTTTCTCAACAAGTTCACGGCCTTTTTCAATATTTTCATCTCTACGTTGCTTCTTAAAGAATTGACGTATTTTATTTTTTGCATGAGATGTTTGAGCAAGTTTCACCCAATCTTGACTTGGTCCATACGAATGTTTCGATGTTAAAATTTCAATGATGTCACCAGTTTTTAATTTATAATCAAGCGTCACCATTTTGCCGTTTACTTTTGCACCAATTGTTTTATTTCCAATCTCTGAATGCACGCGATACGAAAAGTCAATCGGAACAGATCCAAGTGGCAATTCCATTACGTCGCCTTTCGGTGTAAAGACGAATACCATGTCAGAGAATAAATCAATTTTTAATGACTCCATAAACTCTTCTGCATTAGAAGCTTCATTTTGCCATTCTAATATTTGACGGAACCATGTAAGTTTCTTCTCTAATGTACCTGTTGTTTCTGCTGTTTTTCCTTCTTTATACGCCCAGTGCGCCGCGATCCCAAATTCTGCAATCTCATGCATTTCTGTCGTACGAATTTGCACTTCAAGCGGATCGCCTTTCGGTCCAATTACAGTCGTATGAAGAGATTGATATAGATTTGCTTTCGGCATCGCAATATAATCTTTAAAACGACCTGGCATCGGCTTCCAGCACGTATGAATAATTCCAAGTACTGCATAACAATCTTTAATACTATTTACAACGACACGTACAGCTAATAAATCGTAAATTTCATTGAACTGTTTATTTTGCAGTGCCATTTTACGATAAATACTGTAAATATGCTTTGGTCTTCCAGAAATCTCAGGTTGAATTGCAACTTCTTTTAATTTCTCACGAATACCAGTCATTACTTCGTCTAAATATTCTTCACGCTCTGCACGTTTACGCTTCATTAAATTTACAATACGATAGTATTGCTGTGGATTTAAATAGCGAAGTGACGTATCCTCTAGCTCCCATTTAATAGTACTAATTCCGAGTCTATGTGCTAAAGGTGCAAAGATTTCTAACGTTTCATTCGCAATGCGACGCTGCTTCTCTTGAGGCAAATGTTTCAATGTACGCATGTTATGAAGACGGTCAGCTAGTTTAATTAAAATAACTCGAATATCTTGAGCCATTGCAATAAACATTTTGCGATGGTTTTCTGCTTGTTGCTGCTCATGAGATTTATATTTAATCTTTCCGAGCTTTGTCACACCGTCGACAAGCATAGCAATTTCTTTATTAAATTCCCGTTCAATATCTTCTAATGTAATTTCTGTGTCTTCCACTACATCATGTAAGAAACCTGCTGATACTGTAGCTGGATCCATGTGTAAATCAACTAAAATACCTGCAACTTGAATTGGATGAATAATGTACGGTTCACCCGATTTTCTGTATTGTTCGCTATGCGCATCACGTGCATATTCATAGGCACGTGCCACTAGCTCAATATCTTCATCTGCTAAATATTGACTTGCTTTCTCGAGTACCTGTTCAGCTGTTAGTACCTGCTCATTTGCCATCGAATCACCTTTTATTGAAAATTGACTTTATCTTAATTAAGTAGAATAAATTATATTCTATCATTATAACCTAATGATTGTGAATTGTGAAAAGGAAAAGATTTTACTGACATTTCACCTTATTTTTTTGTGCAATTATACAAAAGTACCCGCTCCTCTCCAAGAGATTCACGGGTACTTTTTATCACCGTAGTTTTACCTATATAGTGATTAGTATTTTTCTAATACTAATACATCGTAACCATCTAACATTTTACGACCATCTAAGTAAGTAAGCTCTACTAAGAATGCAATTCCTGCTACAACTCCACCAAGTTCTTCAACTAGCTTAATTGTCGCTTCAATTGTTCCACCTGTAGCTAATAGATCATCTGTAATTAATACGCGTTGACCTGGCTTAATTGCATCTTTATGGATTGTTAAAACATCTTTACCATACTCTTTACCGTAGTCAACTGTAATTACTTCACGTGGTAATTTTCCTAATTTACGAACTGGTGCAAAACCTACTTCTAGTGCATAAGAAACTGGGCAACCGATAATAAAGCCACGTGCTTCTGGCCCTACTACAACGTCAATGTCTCTTTTCTTTGCATACTCAACGATTGCATCTGTTGCTGCTTTGTATGCTTTACCGTCGTTCATTAACGGTGTAATGTCTTTAAATACAATACCTTCTTTTGGATAATCCGGTACAATTGCGATATGTTGCTTGAAATCCATATTTCTGAATCCTCCTCAGATCTAAAAGGTTTGTAAATACAAATCCTTTACCCTAACTGTTCTACTTCTTTATGATTACGAATCGTTTCAAACCATGTATATAGTTGCTGATATGTGCTATAAACCAATTCTTTTTCTAATTGTAAGTGGTTCATTTTCTCACGATATGTGTTCGATTCAATTAAATCACGCTTTTGTTTTTTGTCTGCCATAAAAATGACGCCATCTTTTATTGTAACAAATTCTAACTCAAAAAACACCTGTGTCATGAAATTTACTGTATCTTTTGACCAACCTTTATGTCGACATAGTTGTTCTCCATATTGTCTTAAAGAAAATGGTGCTTTTTGGTTCAAGAATGAGTAGTACCATTTAAAATGTTCCCTCGTTGGAACAGTACTAAATAAATGATTATTCTCTTGATAAAATAGCGTATAAATTCGCGACGGGAACCCCACTTTAAATAAATCTCGTAATTCATCTGTTCCTTTTGGCAAATCAAGTAACACGATGTATTGATCGTCTAAATGAGTTACTTCTGATGCATGCATAATATGCTCTTTATAGTCTTCTAAAGAAAATTTATTCAATACCTCTTCAGAAAAATACACCATCGTTATTTTTTCTTTCGGAAGTTCTGCTACATTCGCTTCTACGTTACGCATACTACGCCAATCAAATAATTGCCACGCCTCTACCGCAATATCTTGTACCATTAATTGCGGCTTCTTAAAATTATTCCATTCATTGATAGATGCTTCCCCTATTACAGATACCTTTGCAACTGGAGAAATTTCTTTCGCATACGCACCAAAACCAAATCCGATTGTGTCCAGTGTTGCTTGTCCATCACGAAGAGCCATTTTCAAATGAGAACCGTCGGATCCGATTGCTCGAATACTTTCTAGCTCTGCATCCTTCACTGCAATACGTGGTTTTGGATTTCCAACACCAAATGGCGCTAACTTTTGCATATCTTCAATTGCTGCAAGTGTTACATCTTCCACTTTACAAAAGACATCAACAGATGTAATTGGAATAAAATCTTCTTCCGCTAAAATTGTATCCGCTTGTTCATTTAAGCGGCGGCGTAATTCATCTACATCATTCATATGTAGCGTCATTCCCGCTGCCATCGGATGCCCTCCGAAGTGTGGCAATAACTCTCTACAATCTGACAAGTTTGCAAACAAATCAAATCCTGCAATACTACGTGCTGAACCTTTTGCTGTTTCTTTTACAGGATCAATACTTAATACAATCGTCGGACGATAGAAACGTTCAACTAATTTAGAAGCGACAATTCCAATTACACCTGGATTCCACCCTTCTTTTGCAAGCACTAGTACTTTATTGTCTTCAGGCGGAAAATTATTTTCCACTTCAGCGATAGCTTCTTCTGTAATTTGCTTTACAATATCTTTTCGCAGTTTGTTCAGCTCATCAATTTCTTCAGCCAGCTCTTTTGCTTCTTCTGGATCATCTGATAATAAAAGATGTACAGCCGGCGTAGCATCTTCTAAACGTCCAACTGCATTAATACGCGGTGCGAGTGAGAAGCCAATACTCTCTTCTGTAATTTCACTTTGCGAAACGTTAGCAACTTTAAATAGCGCCTTTAATCCAATATTTTTCGTCATGCGCATATGTTTTAAACCGCGTTTCACTAGCAATCTATTTTCACCATGAAGTGATACTAAATCGGCTACTGTACCAATCACTGCAATTTCTAATAAATGTTCCGGTACACGGCCTAATAGTGCATGTGCAACTTTAAACGCAACACCTACACCAGCTAAATAGTGAAACGGATACACACCGCCATCTAATTTCGGATGAATAATTGCAAGTGCTTCTGGCAATTCTGGTGGCGGCTCATGGTGATCTGTAATAATAAGATCTACCCCAAGTTCCTTCGCTACCTTCGCTTCATGCACTGCTGCGATACCAGTATCGACAGTAATAATTAGTGAGAACCCTGCGCTATGTGCCCAACGAAATGCTTCTTCGTTTGGCCCATAACCTTCTGTAAAACGGTTTGGAATATAAAACTCGACATCTGCACCTAATTCTTGCAAAGCAAGATATAACACAGTCGTACTACTTACTCCGTCCGCATCGTAGTCACCAAATATTAATATTTGTTCTCCATTTTGAACTGCCTTATTTACACGTTCTACCGTTCTATCCATTCCTTCTAATAAAAATGGATCATGAAATTCTTGATTTTCTGTATTTAAAAAATCTAAAATCTTATCTTCTGTATCTAGTCCTCTACCGAGGAATAACGAAACGACAAGTGGTGATAATTGTAATTTACTTGCTAATTCACTCACTCGCTCATTATTATATTCTTTTTCTTTCCAACGCGTCTTCGGTTGTAACACGAAATCACCCCTTAACCTGTTCATTATACAAGACAGATTAAGGGGTGACAATATCATGCAAACTACGATGCAATATCTATATACCAAAATGTTAATGATATTTAATTTGGAGAATACGGATTTATATGTACAAACACATTTTGTACGTTATCTTGTTCCATAAGCGTTTCTTTCACATGCTTTCCAATGCGGTGCCCTTCTTCTACAGTAATGTATGGATCTACAGAAACTTTAATATCGACAATAACGTAATGACCATGCTCCCTTGCATATAAAGAGCCGATTTTTTTCACGCCATCTATTTGAAGTACTGCTTCTCTTAGCGGGATCACATCCTCCTCATGAAGAACATGATCAAGCGTTGCATGTATTGCTTCTGCTCCAATACTCCACGCCATCTTCGCAACAAGAAGTGAAACAAATAATCCTGCAATTGGATCGGCATATACAAGCCAATCTAACCCAAACTTACCACCGAGAATTGCTGCACAAATACCGATTAAAGCTGCAATTGAAGAAAATACATCCGAACGGTGCTCATATGCATTTGCAATAATTGCATCACTATTTACCCTTTTCCCTAATCGGAATTTATATTGAAACATTCCTTCTTTTACGACAATCGAAAGAACAACAGCAAAAATCGTAATTCCCTTCGGTGGTTCTAATTCTTGTGAAAAGGCTTTTATAGATGAAATCGCTATCTCGATTCCCACAATAAATAACAATACTGCAACAATAATTGCTGAAATCGATTCCGCTTTACCATGACCATACGGATGATCTTCATCAGGCGGCTGCTTTGCTGCTCGCAATCCAAACAGTACAGCGAGCGAACCAATTACATCTGATGCAGAATGCACGGCATCCGCTAATAGTGCTTTACTGTTCCCAATATAGCCAATTACCGCCTTTACAATCGCTAATATAATATTACCAACGATCCCGACAATAGCACCAAACTCGGCCTGTTTAAAACGTTCATCTTTTTCCATAATTAAAATCCCTTCTTTTCTTAACCTATCTTTTTATCCCACTTTAATGGGCAGTAAGACCACCACCTCAAAATGCAGCGAAAGCAAAGAAGTTAGGTGGGGGTCGGGCTGCCCATAAAAGTCCGATTGGTTCAACTAATAATCAGTGGGGATGAAGAAAACCCCCACTGATTAAAGTTTCACTTTATTGTAACAAAAACAGCGATAACATCACCACTTTCTTCCATCTTCCTTCTGCTAAAAAGTTGCTATCTTATTGTATCCACAAACGAAAAAAGAGATGCCTCATAAAGAGACATCATCTTTTTTATACTTGCGGTTCAGATTCTACTTTCTCAACCTTTTTCTTGTTTTTGCCCTTTTTCAAACGACGATTTTCAAGCATTAACCAAATTTGAGAAGCAACGAAAACAGAAGAGTACGTACCTACAACTAATCCGACAAGTAACGCAAACGAGAAGTTACGTAATGACTCACTACCGAAGATAAGTAACGCAATTACCGGGAATAACACTGTTAATACGGTGTTAATCGAACGACCAAGCGTTTGACGAATACTTGCATTTACGATTTCTTCTAAGTCTTTTATATCGCGAACTCGTTTTTTCTGTTTGTATAATTCACGGTTTCTATCAAATGTAACAATTGAGTCATTAATAGAATAACCGATGATTGTTAACACCGCAGCGATAAACGTTAAGTCTACCTCTAACTGGAAAATACTAAATATAACAATCATAACGAATGCGTCATGTAATAATGCAAGTACGGCAGATAATGCATACGTAAATCGGAATCGAATACTTACGTATAAAATGATAACCGCAGAAGCAATTAATACTGCGATAAATGCATTTCGTGCAATCTCTTTACCGATTGTCGGTGAAACTGTACTTACGTTTGGATCTGTACCATATTTATCGTGGAAGAATGTTTTTGTTTTCGCAATTTCATCTTTTGATAGAACACCTAATGTACGAACTGCGAATCCTTTATTGTCATCTCCAGTCGGTACAATATTTTCTTCCTTCACATCAATGTTCAATTCTTTAAAATCTTTATGAACATCAGCCACAGTAACTGATTGTTTTGATTGTAAGTCGATACGTGTACCACTTGCGAAGTCAATACCAAGATTCAATTTGAAAATTGGTAAAATAATTGCACCTGCAATTACAACTACCATCGAGAAGATAAGGAATTTATGACCGACATTTACGAAATTAATACGATCAAATTTCGTTGGTGGATGTACTACACCTTTTGTTAATGGAATAATATCCTTTTGTTTTACACCAAAATATGCTGGTTTTTTATCGAAGTAACGACTCTTTACAAGTAATCCTAATAAGAAACGAGTACCGAATACGTTTGTAATGAAACCAACTAAAATACTTACAATTAAGCTTGTTGCGAATCCTTTTACAGAGCTATTACCATAAACGAATAGTACACCAGCTGCTGCAAGTGTTGTAATGTTCGCATCTAGAATTGTTGCTAATGAACGATGGTTACCAGCACGAAATGCTGACATCATTGACTTACCAATTTTCAGCTCTTCTTTCAGTCTCTCGTACGTAATAATATTCGCATCAACTGCGATACCTACCCCGAGCACTAACGCCGCAATACCTGGCAACGTAAGAACTGCATGCATCCAGTTAAAGACAAGTAATGTAACGAAAATGTATAACCCTAACATAATAACCGCTACAATTCCTGGTAAACGGTAGAATACAAGCATAAATAAGAAAATAAGAGCGATACCAATCGCACTAGCGAAAATCGTTTGCTCTAATGCTTGTTGACCAAATTTCGCTCCAACAGATGTTGAATACATTTCTTTTAAATCAACAGGAAGTGCACCTGCATTTAATAAAGATGAAAGTTCTTTCGCACTTTCAACTGTGAAGTTTCCACCTACGATAGATACTTCAGCTTGGTTAAATACTTGTTCTACTGTTGCTGCTGATAAAAACTTCGGATTTGGTTTTGCTGATTCTGCTTTATACGAATCTTTTCCTTCTTCAAAATCAAGCCAAATTATCATTAAATTCGTTGGTGGTGGCATTTTTGAAATCTTTTCTGTTACTCCACGGAATTTTTCAGCGCTTTTTAACGCAAGTCCAACACTTGGACGACCTTTATCATCAAATGTTTGCTTCGCTCCGCCGCCTTTTAAATCCGTTCCGTCCATAAGAAGGTTGTCATCTACATCACGGAATGTTAATTTCGCTTGTGTTGATAACATTTCACGTGCTTTTTGCTGATCTTGTACACCAGCAAGCTGTACGCGAATTCGATCTTGCCCTTCGATTTGAATGTTCGGCTCACTTACACCGAGAACATTGACACGATTTTCAAGAGCGCCTACTGTACTTACAAGTACGTCTCGATCGATTTTATCACCTTTTTTGGCCGGTTTTACTTCATAAAGAATTTCAAAACCACCGCGAAGGTCTAGTCCTAAACTAATTCCTTTTGCTATGTCTTTTCCTGCCGCACCAATGACTCCACCGATTAATAAAACGATGAGGAAAAAGGCGGCAATTCTCGTACCACGCTTTGCCATATGTACCCTCTTTCTGCTACTAACACTTTAAATAAATCTCTTACGATTCACTTTTACACGTGTGCATACGCCTAGTTAGTAGACTTCCTTTCTATAATTTTGCTAGTTCATCACTAGCTGTGTCGATATGTTTTTCACAATACCTACACTTTCATTATTTATTTTCTCTCTTCACTACCCCCTTTATATATAATCTTAGACATAATTATTTCCTCATTATCAATACCTATCATTATACTGCAAAAGGAAGAACAAACCAATTGCAGTCGGTTATTTATTTTCATATTCATCAAACGACCAAAGTGGCGCTTGATATGCTTCAACAGTTAAATAAGTCATATATTCATTAGTACTTACTGTTAATACGTCATTAACTAATTCATACAATCTAACATCACTGTCTATCTTCTTCCACTTTTTCGTTTTAAGAAACTTCCAAATGTCATTATCTGTTACTCGATCATAACCGAACATGTGGAACTCCTCTACTTTACTTTCTAAAACGACTTGTAACTGTCCGCGGTACGATTCTACCAAAGCCTCTCTATCTAACATATATAACATCTCCTTCTTATTTCAGCACGAAAAGTCGCTTTTAATCCCGCTCTAATGGACAGCAATAACTACTTTCAAGAGCACTCTCATACTCCACTCTCTTAAATGCTTGTCATTCTTGTCTCATACGTGCATATAAATTATTGTAAATCATTCCACTGATTTTGAGAAGGTAGGAGAAGACCATGACGAGACAAAGCTTTTTAAAAGGCGCATTTATTTTAATGATAGCCGGCTTTATTACCAAAATCCTTGGATTTATTAACCGGATTGTAATGGCACGTATTTTAGGGGAAGAAGGCGTTGGCCTTTATATGATGGCCGTTCCTACATTCATTCTAGCAATTACATTAACACAAATCGGCCTTCCTGTCGCAATCGCAAAATTTGTAGCTGAAGCTGAAGCTGTGAACGATAAACAAAGAGTTAAAAAAATATTAACAGTATCATTAGCTGTTACATCCGTTATTAGTATCATTTTAACAATTGGAATTATGCTCCTCACACCTATTTTAGCAAAAACATTATTAACGGATGAACGAACGTATTATCCATTAATGGCCATTTTACCTGTCGTTCCTGTTATTGCCGTTTCTTCTGTTTTACGCGGTTATTTCCAAGGGAAACAAAATATGAAACCGAGCGCTTACGCCCAAGTTATAGAACAAGTTGTTCGCATCACAATCATCGCTGTATGCATCCAGTTATTTTTGCCTTACGGCGTAGAATATGCTGCAGCCGGCGCTATGTTATCAGCCGTTCTCGGTGAAGTTGCATCGTTATTATTTTTACTCACTTTATTTCAGCGCGAAAAACATTTATCTATACGCTCTGGATTTTTCACTACTGTAAAGGAAAGCAAGGGTACATTTTATTCTCTTATGGATATTGCCCTTCCAACTACAGGAAGTCGTTTAATCGGTTCCGTTTCCTATTTTTTTGAACCTATCGTTGTTATGCAAAGCTTAGCAATTGCCGGAGTTGCTGCCTCTGTCGCAACCCAGCAATACGGTATATTAAACGGTTATGCATTCCCACTTCTATCACTGCCAGCCTTTATTACATACGCTCTTTCTACAGCACTCGTCCCATCTATTAGTGAAGCTATGGCAAAAAGACAACATAAATTAGTTGAACACCGCTTACAACAAGCTCTTAGAATCTCATTAATTACTGGTGGATGGTCAGTCGTTATATTATATGTATTTGCTTCTCCTGTTTTAACTCTTATGTATGGATCGGATAGTGCAACAGCATTCATCCAGCTTCTTGCACCTTGTTTTTTATTTCATTATTTCCAAAGTCCACTTACCTCTGTTTTACAAGCTTTAAACTTAGCACGTGCGGCGATGATGAATACATTTATTGGCGCTATCGTGAAATTAATCGTTATTTTTGTACTAGCTTCAAGGCCAGATTTTCAAATGATGGGGGTTGCACTCGCTATCGCTGCAAATATAGTAACGGTAACATTCCTTCATTACGCTACTGTTTTAAAGAAAATTACATTTACCATTTACGCAAAAGACTATATTTTCGGTGGACTTGCTATCGGTATTGCAGGCTCTTTCGGTTTTTACCTTCATAAATATATGATTTTCTCTCATTCACTCGGCGTACAAACATTATGGGAAATCACTTTAACAACAATCGTTTATATTGTCCTCCTCTTCACTTTCAAACTCATTCGAAAAGAAGAGTTAAGCCGACTTCCAATCATTCGAAAACTTTCATTTTTGAAGTAAACGGGCTTACTATTTCATATAGTAAGCCTCTAGTTTTCTTTCAAATCAACAAAAAATTGTCCATTTTGAAAGCTGCAGTATAAAATTTGTTTGATATCGTTGTAACCTATGTTTTTTAATTTGCCAATGAGCCATTCGTCTGTATGTTCAATCATTTGTAAATGATTCGATTGAATTTCTCCATCAATAATAAGAGGAAGAGTAAACTGCAATGCATCCTGTTTACCTTTTTGTTTTTGAAAGACAGATAACTTCCCAGATGGTTCTAAAATAGCGTATTCTACATCTCGGATATCTCCAACTCCCTGCTCCCTTAATTGCATCATTAAATCATCTATATTATAACGTTGCTTTCTCATCTTCTTTTCATCAATTTTCCCCGCATTTATCATAATCGCCGGTTCACCTTCTATTAAATGCCGAAATCGCTGAAACTTTAGTGAAACGACTGACAAAATGATTTGTATGCACATCAGAAAAGTCATCGGAACTAATTGGTGCCAAAGTGATTTATCGGTATTTTCAATTGCGACTACAGCCATTTCGCCAAGCATAATGAACACGACTAAATCTAATACACTTAGCTCTCCAATTTCACGTTTACCCATAAGACGAAAAATAATTAATATGATGATATACAAAAGCATCGTCCGGCCAATGATTGATACCCATTCCATTTCTACATCTCCTTTTTTACGTATAGACTCCCCTATCAAAAAGAAACTAGTCTAACTTAGGCAAAAGGAAAATATGCTTGTATTAAAAAGGGGGAATGTATAAATGGGTGGAACGAAAAAATTATCAACTGCAATCGGCTTTGGTATTATTACCTTATTAATTCTTGCATCAATTATTAGCATGGTTATGGCTCTTTTATTAAAGTTTACAGATATGACTGAAGGGACATTAGCCATTACTATTTTTATACTAGCTCTTTTATCTATGCTTATATCCGGATTTACTGCCGGCAAAAAAGCACAAGGGAAAGGTTGGCTAGTAGGTTTCACAACAGGTCTTACATTCGCTATACTTGTTTTTCTAGTTAACTATTTAGGCTTCTCTCAAACTTTATCGAACTCCCAGTTACTTTATCAATTAGCATTAATGGGTGCGAGTACACTCGGTGGGGTTTTCGGGGTAAATATGTCAAAACAAAATAACTAAAAAAGGCCCTGCATATTTCATGCAGGGCCTTCCTCATTAGTTTTTCACAACTTCACGAATCGCATTGCGATCGAAAGTTAAGTGTGAACCACCAGACTTAATAACGATTTTCGTCTCATCTACTGATTCGATTGTACCGTGTAAACCACCGATTGTTACGATAGCATCACCTTTTGCTAACTCATTTTGCATTTGAGCAACTGCTTTTTGACGCTTTTGTTGCGGGCGAATTAATAAGAAATAGAAAATCGCAAACATCGCAACGATCATAACGATATTCATCATACCTGGATTCATCTTTTGTTCCTCCTTTTAAATTATGTATTAGAAGTTTTTAGCATTCGGTTTATTAAAGCCATACTGTTCAAAGAACTCTTCGCGGAAATCGCCAAGACGGTCTTCACGAATAGCTTGTCTCACCTGCTCCATTAAGTTTAACAGAAAATGAAGGTTGTGATAAGACGTTAAACGAATTCCGAACGTTTCATCACATTTCATTAAGTGACGAATGTACGCACGAGAGTAATTTTTACATGTATAGCAATCACAATTTGGATCAAGCGGACCGAAGTCTCTTGCGAATTTCGCATTCTTTACAACAAGGCGACCTTCACTTGTCATACATGTACCATTTCGAGCGATACGAGTTGGAAGTACGCAGTCAAACATATCAATACCACGAATTGCACCATCAATTAATGAGTCAGGCGAACCTACTCCCATTAAGTAACGTGGCTTATTATCTGGAAGAAGTGGTGTTGTAAACTCAAGTACACGGTTCATAATATCTTTCGGCTCACCTACAGATAAACCACCTACAGCGTAACCAGGGAAGTCCATTGAAACAAGGTCTTTTGCACTTTGACGACGAAGTTCTTCGAACTCTCCGCCTTGTACAATACCGAATAAACCTTGATCTTGTGGGCGTTCATGCGCTTTTAAACAACGTTCTGCCCAGCGGCTTGTACGTTCTACAGATTTCTTCATATATTCAAAAGTAGCCGGGAATGGCGGACACTCATCAAATGCCATCATAATGTCTGAACCTAACGCATTTTGAATTTCCATCGCTTTTTCTGGTGATAAGAATAATTTATCTCCATTTAAGTGGTTACGGAAGTGAACGCCTTCCTCTTCAATACGACGGAAGTCACTTAAACTGAATACTTGGAAACCACCAGAATCCGTTAAGATTGCACGATCCCAGTTCATAAATTTATGCAAACCGCCTGCTTCACGAATAATTTCGTGACCTGGGCGTAGCCATAAATGATACGTATTACTTAAAATAATGCCAGAATCCATTGCTTTTAACTCTTCTGGTGACATTGTCTTAACTGTTGCAAGTGTACCAACTGGCATAAACGTTGGTGTATCAAATGAACCGTGCGGCGTATGTACACGTCCTAAACGGGCACCTGTTTGTTTACAAGTTTTAATAAATTCATAACGAATTGCTGTCATAATTTACTCCTTTTATTTGTTTCCCATTTTAGCGTGAGATGCAACGAACATTGCATCACCGAAGCTAAAGAAACGATATTTTTCTTTTACTGCTTCATTATAAGCATGAAGTACATTATCTCTGTTTGCAAATGCACTTACAAGCATAATTAATGTTGATTTCGGTAAATGGAAGTTTGTAATCAAACCATCAATTGCTTTAAATTCATAACCTGGGTACATAAAAATGTCTGTCCAGCCAGAAGCAGCACAAAGCTTACCGTCATGATCTGTCGCAATTGTT
The DNA here is from genome assembly GCF_051915365.1 of Bacillus cereus group sp. MYBK79-1. NCBI lineage: Bacteria > Bacillati > Bacillota > Bacilli > Caryophanales > Bacillaceae > Bacillus > Bacillus cereus group sp. MYBK79-1. The sequence goes on from NZ_JBQAEO010000002.1 coordinate 55,570, forward strand.
TCTAACGTACGAGTTGAAGTCGTACCTACCGTAATAATACGTCCACCACTCTCTTTCACACGATTTAATAATGCCGCTGTCTCTTCAGACATATGGTAATATTCCGCGTGCATATGGTGTTCTTCAATCGTATCGGCAGAAACTGGTCTAAATGTTCCAAGCCCTACGTGAAGTGTAATGAAAGCTAACTCGACGCCTTTTTGTTTTAACTTCTCCAGTAACTCTTCTGTAAAGTGAAGTCCTGCAGTCGGCGCTGCTGCTGAACCGATTTCTTTCGCATATACTGTTTGATAGCGATCGCGATCTTCTAGCGTCTCTTTAATATATGGAGGAAGTGGCATTTCCCCAAGTTCATCTAAAATTTCATAGAAGATGCCGTCATATGAAAATTCAAGCTGACGTCCACCTTGATCTGCAGTTCCTATGCAAGTTGCTTTTAATTTCCCTTCGCCAAAAGAGAGAACAGTTCCTTCTTTTACGCGTTTCGCTGGCTTAACAAGCGTTTCCCACTTATCGCCTTCTTCTTGTTTTAAAAGAAGTACTTCAATGTGTGCACCTGTATCTTCTTTCACACCATGCAAACGAGCAGGCATTACTTTCGTTTCATTTAATACTAAGCAATCTCCCTCATGTAAGTAAGAAAGAATGTCTGTAAAATGTTTATGCTCAATGTCACCTGTTTCACGGTCTAACACCATTAATCTTGATGTTTCACGATCTTCTAATGGGACTTGTGCAATAAGTTCTTCTGGTAAATGAAAATCAAACAGATTTATATCCATAACTATATCCACCTATTTCTTATTTAAATCGATTTATTATATACATAATAAAAGATAATACAATACTTATCACAATACATGTAATGATAGGAAAATAAAAGGTAACGTTACCTTTTTTCACAAAAATATCGCCTGGAAGTCTTCCAATGAACTTCCAAGCTAAGCCAACAACGATGAGTAAGATACCTGCTGTAATAAGCAATTTCGGCATCTCCGTCATACTTTTGGCATCTCCATTCCGAAATGCTCATATGCAAGCGGCGTTACGATTCGGCCTCTTGGCGTTCGTTGTAAAAAGCCAATTTGTAATAAATACGGCTCATACACATCTTCAATCGTATGAGATTCTTCTCCGATTGTTGCCGAAACCGTTTCTAACCCGACTGGGCCACCGCGGAATTTCTCAATAATACCAAGCAATAATTTATGGTCAATATGATCTAAACCTAATTTATCTACTTGCAGTAGCTCTAATGCCATTTGTGTAATTTCCATCGTAACCGTTCCGTTACCACGAACTTGCGCGAAATCACGTACACGTCTTAAAAGACGATTCGCAATACGAGGTGTACCACGAGCACGTCTTGCAATTTCTAGTGCAGCTAACGAATCAATTTCAACTTCGAATACTTCTGCTGTACGTTCAACAATCTCAGAAAGCTGATCTACTGTGTAATATTCTAATCTCGAAAGTACACCGAAACGGTCACGCAGCGGTGCTGATAATGCTCCCGCACGTGTCGTTGCTCCAACTAATGTAAATGGCGGCAAATCTAAACGTACAGACCGTGCTGACGGCCCTTTTCCAATTACAATATCAAGACAAAAATCTTCCATCGCAGGATATAACACTTCTTCAATCGATCTATGCAAGCGATGAATTTCGTCAATAAATAATACATCCCCTGGCTGAAGCGCTGTTAATACAGCTGCTAAATCTCCTGGCCTTTCAATTGCTGGCCCTGAAGTTGTTCTAACATTTACGCCCATTTCATTAGCAATAATATTGGCAAGCGTCGTTTTACCAAGCCCTGGTGGTCCATATAGAAGCACGTGATCTAACGTTTCTTCACGCATTTTCGCCGCTTCAATAAACACCTCTAAATTATGTTTCGCTTTATCTTGGCCAATATACTGACGGAGCGTCTGTGGCCGTAATGAATATTCTAAATCCGAATCTTCATATGCAGATTCCCCTGAAAGGAGACGTTCGTCCATTATACTCACCTCTTACCATTTAGTAAAAGACTAAGTGCCTTTTTAATATACTGATCCGTCGTTAATGATTCTTTTAATAACTCTGGTACAACGCGAGAAACTTCTCGTTCTGCGTATCCAAGTGCGCGCAGAGCTTCCAGCGCCTCATCAAGCTCAGCTGATGAACCTTTCTTCTCATCAAAACGTTCTGTGTCTGAGAATAAATCAACAAATGCATCTGGCACGACATCAGCTAGTTTTCCTTTTAAATCTAAAATCATTTGGCGCGCTGTTTTCTTTCCGACGCCCGGGAACTTCACTAAAAACTTCTCGTCTTCATGTTCAATCGCTTGAACGACCTGTCCTGTTTGACCAGAAGCTAAAATTGCAAGAGCACCTTTTGGTCCAATACCAGACACACCTAACAACTTTGTAAATAATAAACGCTCTTCACGGGTTTTAAACCCGTAAAGTGCCATAATATCTTCTCTCACATAATGATATGTATAGACACGGATTTCTTGCTTACTTCTTTGAAATACATACGGATTTGGTGTGAAAATTTGATAACCAATTCCATTATGGTCAATTACGACATATTCCGGCCCTACATACTCCACGTAACCTGTAACATATTCAAACAAAATACGATCTCTCCCTCTTAAATCATGTATTCCATTTTAACATATTTAATGATAGAAAAGCGAGACTGCCCCAACAAATGTTCTCCGTTTAAAACTTCTGTTATTTTCCATTGACAGAAAGTATAAAGCACCTTAATATACAGAAGTCGATAATGATTATCAATACTAATTAAAGGGGTTACATCAGGATGAAACAGAAGCTATTTATCTTATTTACTATTATGCTAGTTGTTCTTTCTATCGTTGGCTGCTCTTCTCAAAAAGAAGAATCAAAAGCGAAAGAACAACCGAAAACAAAAGTTGTAAAACATGCTAAAGGGGAAGCTACAATTCCAGTAAATCCAAAGAGAATTGTTGACTTATCTGGATCAACAGAAGAGTTATTACTTCTTGGACACAAACCTGTTGGTACAGCAAACACATATAAAGATAAAATCCAAAATCACTTAACAGAAAAATTAGATGGTGTAAAAGCAGTAGGTTGGTACTGGGCACCTAAAGTTGATTTAGAAGCTGTTACTGCTTTAAAACCAGACTTAATTATTTTAAATAATCGTCAATTGAAGATTTATGATCAGTTAGAAAAGGTTGCACCGACAGTTGTTTTAGAAACAAACTTAGAAGACTGGCGCGGTAAGTTTAAAGAAGTAGGTAAACTATTTGACGAAGAGAAGAAAGCAGACAAATGGATTGCAGACTACGATAAAAAGGCAGACTCTTTATCTAAAAAGATAAAAGAGAAAACAAAAGATGAGAACTTTATGTTCGTCGCAGTTACACCACAAAACTTCCGTGTATACGGTAGCTTCGGATACGGTGACATCATCTTTAACGACTTAAAACTCCCTGCAACAAAAGGGACAGATTTAAAACAAACGATGGCGCAGGTATCACTAGAAGGTCTTGTTGCATTCCAGCCGGATCAAATGTTTATTGTAAACTTCGGCGGCGAAGCTGATAAAGTGTACGAAGACTACAAAAATAGTGCCGTTTGGAAAGACAATAAAGCGGTAAAAAATAATCACGTATATGAAGTGTCAAATGAAGTCTTCAATACGAAAGCATTCAATCCAATCGGAAAAGACATGCTAATTGATGAAATCGCAAAACAAATTTTGGAAAAGAATAAGTAATAAAAAAGCAGCTCACCATGAGCTGCTTTTTTTCTTATTTTGCACTGCGTATTGTTTCATTTTTTCAATTGTCTTCACGAATCCTTCTTTTGACTTAATACGGATACCACGCTTCAACTTCGCCCGTTCATAACTCTCTAGCTTTTTCATATCAATTTGAAAGAAGGAATGAATCGCATTATCACTTTTCGGTACACCTTTAAAAATTTGTAATATCCCTTCCTCTGACACGCCAAAATAACCGCTTGTCTTTAATAACGGAGAAATATCATCAACTTTCTTTTGTAATACGATTTGTACATCATCACGATCAACAAGCTGCCATTCTTTATATTGCTGTAAAAACTTTTCTAAGTCCGCCACTTTTTCTGTAAATATTTCCTCGCTTACTTCTCCATCAACATACATTCGCTCTAATAAAATTGTAACTTCCGGCTCTTTTTCTGTTACTTCTGGTACTGGTCCTTCCGCCTTCACATTCGTTTCATAAACGAAACAAAACATCATAACGAAAGCTTGCATCGCAATCAGTATCCATTTCATTTCCGTTCACCTCTTTTAGGCAAGATCAAACTTTCATTAGTAGCTTTTCCGGAAATGGGGGTTTTATCCATATAAATGACCATATTACATTTCTCTCGAAAATAAAAAAATGCAGATAAAGTTTTATACTTATCTGCATTAGCATTTGTTTTTATATAAAATGAAAGACGCCTGCAAAGCAGGCGTCTTGATGCGTTTACGGCGAGAGACCAGGCGACCACATTCGCGTGTTTAGCACTTAAGCATATCTCTCGTCTTACGTAAATTAGCTCATCGCTTTGCTAATATAACATTAATAAAGTATAAGTGCAACATGTTTATAAAAATAATTCATTTCCTCTTTCATCCAAATGAATCGTATGTAAATTATAAATTGATAAATGCAATATATATGTTACAATGAATATAACAGCGAAATCATAATAAACAGGAGATGGATATTGTGAAAAAAATAAAGGATGAACGCCTCATTCTGCAAACGTTAAAAAACGTACGTATTGCCTTTCTTTTTCAATCACTTGGTATAATTGGAATTTTAGGCTATATCGGATTCACTGAAGGAATGGATCAAATTACGAAATCTCCATTTTGGCTATTATTTATTCTTACGAGTATCGTACTTAGTTATTTACAGTTAAGTGTTTCAATTGATGTAGAAGAAAGTGAAAAGGAAATAAAATTAACTCCTTATTACAAAATTGTTTTACGTTCTCTTATTGTAGGAATCGTTATGGCTATTATTTATATTATTTTCAGTCCAGAAAGACCCCTGTTTGAAGCTATTTTAACAGGTGGTATTCTCTTCATATGCTTTTTAGGTTCTTATTCCGTTAGTTATTTCATTAAAAAACGTCGTTTACAAGATGACGATGAATAAAGAGGAAGGGCTCGCCCTTCCTCTTTTGTTTTGCTATCGCATAGTGCCAGTTAAACCGTAACGGATGTCTCGGAACATATTTGTTATGTCACGGTTGAAATCGTTTGTAACTGTACCGTTACGCAGTCGTGTGCTCATTGCATCGACACGAGTAAACATGTCATTTCTTACAGAGACATACACATTTCTGTTTCCTACTTCATTTACAACAGCTTGACGAACTTCATTTGCAAGTGCCGTTTCATTCGATACTGGATTACGCGGTTTTACCGCAATCGCCACATCGTTTCCATATACAACGGTAGACACACGGTCTACGTTATTCATACGTTTCACACGATTTGTAATTTTTTCTGCTGTTTTACCATCATTGTTAATGTATGAATTGTTCATTGTAATATTACGAGTTGGATGCGGATTCGCAATTTGCCCGTTGTAATTTACATCACGGTAATAATTGTTATATCCTGTACCGTTACGACCATTTCTATATGTTACATAATCTGTATAACGATCATTACGCGTTACATTATCACGATACTGGTGTGTATCATTATAAGATGTACGGTCGTAATTGTAGTTACGTCCATCCATTGCATTGTTATCTTTCGGTGTACCACATGCAGCTAATGCACTGGTAACTAACAAAGAAGCAGCAATCACTTTTACTTTCGTATTCAATACAAAAACCCCCTCTGTTAGAATGAGCTTCTCTTCTGAAAAGCTCCCTCTTATGATGAGTAACAGAGAAGGTTTTTACACTGTTAATATTTCACTGGGGATTTTCTAACATTTGATGTAAATCTTCCGTTTCCAGAACGACTCTACATACAAAAAAGGCGGGAATACTCCCACCTTTTTTAAACTTCCTCTTCGTCCTCTTCTTCTGAAACTGGATCTCCAAATACATTTGCTGGATCTGGTTGGTAATACATCGTTCCTGGCTGCGGTGCATATGCCGATTGAGTTGGTTGATAATATAAAGGATTCGCATATTGCGGACCGCCTGGTTGTGGACTATATAGTCTACTTTCTCCTCCGCATCCACAATCTTCCTCACCTTGTACGAGCGGCGGCATATTATTATCCATTGGCATCATATTTGGATTTGGCATAGATGTATATTGCGGTCCAAGCGGCGCTCCTTGCTGATACGGCATTTGATATGGATTTTGTTGTTGATAATACGGATTTGGCGGCATCATAGGTTGTTGGTATGGCATTTGATATGGCAGCATATTCGGTGGTTGATTATTATCCATGATTGGCATTATATTCGGTGGTTGATTGTTATCCATGATTGGCATTATATTCGGTGGTTGATTGTTATCCATGATTGGCATCATATTTGGCATTTGATTATTATCCATGATTGGCATTATATTCGGTGGTTGATTGTTATCCATGATTGGCATCATATTTGGCATTTGATTATTATCCATGATTGGCATCATATTTGGCATTTGATTATTATCCATGATTGGCATGATATTCGGTGGTTGATTGTTATCCATGATTGGCATCATATTTGGCATTTGATTATTATCCATGATTGGCATGATATTCGGTGGTTGATTGTTATCCATGATTGGCATCATATTTGGCATTTGGTTATTATCCATTATCGGCATGATGTTTGGTATTGGGTTATTATCCATGATTGGCATGATGTTTGGTGGTTGATTGTTATCCATGATTGGCATGATGTTCGGTGGTTGGTTGTTATCCATGATTGGCATGATGTTTGGTGGTTGATTGTTATCCATGATTGGCATGATGTTTGGTGGTTGATTGTTATCCATGATTGGCATGATATTTGGTACTTGAATATTTGGCGGTATAACTTGCGGAATCACTACATTTTCTTTCGATACATTTGGTGACACAATATTTCCTACATTTTCTTTCTTTACTTGTGGTGACACAATATTTCCTACGTTTTCTTTCTTCACTTGCGGTGACACGATATTTCCTACGTTTTGTTTCTTTACTTGTGGTGGTGATACTATATTTCCTACATTTTCTTTCTTCACTTGCGGTGACACGATATTCCCTACATTTTCTTTCTTCACTTGCGGTGACACTATGTTTCCTACATTTTCTTTCTTTACTTGCGGTGATACAATGTTATTTTTTTTCGTTTGCGGAGAAATGACGTTATTAGGTTTCATCTTATTAATTTGAGGAGCAATTAACTCGCTTCCTTTTTTAATTACATCTGAAATTTTATATTCTTTTTTCGCTTTTATTGGTGGTTGCGGCGGCTGTGGTAAAACATTTACTGAGAACTTCGTATTTTCTTTCTCTGCTGGTTTTTGTTTTTCTATAACAGGCGGTTTTTGAATAACAGACGGTTTTTCAACTGGTTTTTCTATTTGAATTGGCTTTTCTTTTTGCACTTCTTTTTGTGGCTTTACCTGTACTTCTTTTTGCGGCTTCACTTGCATTTCCTTCTGTGGTTTTACCTGTACTTCTTTTTGCGGTTTTACTTGCACTTCTTTTTGTGTTTGTTGCATAGCAGGCTGTTGTGTAATTGGTGCTGATTGATACGTAACTTCTTCTTCATCTTCTATTCCAAGCGGAGTTGGCGTTGCTGCAAATTCTTTTTGTTGCACTTCTTTTACATATTGTTTTGGAGGTGCTGAACCTGCTCCAGCCTGCTGTTTTACATGAACACTGTTTGATGGCACTTTAATTTTCATACCTGGCATAATTAAATCTGGATTACTAAGTTGTGTATTTGTTTTTTTCAACGTATCAAAATCCACTCCGTACTTTTTCGCAATTTTCCAAAGGGTATCCCCTTTTTGCACGATATGAATTTTCAAATTTTCCCCCTCCTGTATAACTTATCTATAAGTAACAAACCTCATGAAGTAACACCTTCTAAATAACGTGAACTTCTTTTCACTTTTAACACTTCTTCTATTTCCAATTTAGTTCGAAGTGGAATAAGCATCAAAAAAATCGCAATGATTTCTTCAAAACAATGTATGCCCATTTTGTTCTCGTTATGATTATATGTATGAAAAAAGCAACGGGAATCCCGCTGCTTTACACACGCTCTAACATACGATTTAATGCAAGAACCGCTTCTTCGGTCACTTGTTTATCAACGCTAATAACGTTAATTTCTTCTCCTCTTTCTACCGTTTCAAGCGCCCATAATAAGTGCGGCAGATCAATTCGGTTCATCGTTAAACACGGACACATAAATGGATTAAGTGAAACAATTTCTTTATCTGGATGTTGCTGAATAATTCGGTTCACTAAATTCATCTCTGTACCAATTGCCCATTTACTTCCAGGTAATGCCGCTTCAATCATATCAATAATATATTTCGTTGATCCTGCGTAATCCGAAGCAGCTACAACTTCATAGCAACATTCCGGATGTACGATAATATTCATATCTGGATGATTTTTCCGTACGTTCTCAACGTTTTTCACTGTAAAGTTTTGATGAACAGAACAATGTCCTTTCCATAAAATCACTTGAATTTCTTCTATATCTCCATCGTACTCTAATGAATCTGTATGCGGGTCCCATACTGCCATTTTATCTAACGGGATACCTAAATCGTACGCTGTATTTCTTCCTAAATGTTGGTCCGGTAAAAAGACAAGGCGCTCTTTTTGTGTAAATGCCCAAGATACCATTTGTTTTGCATTAGAGGAAGTTACTGTCGCTCCGCCATTACGACCGCAAAACGCTTTAATTGCAGCTGTAGAGTTAACATACGTTAACGGAATCATCGTATCTCCAAATAATTTTTTGAGCTCTTTCCACGCTCTTTCTGTTTGTTCGATATCTGCCATATCTGCCATCGAACACCCTGCACGCATATCTGGCAACATAACGATTTGATCATCTGTCGTTAACATATCTGCTGTTTCTGCCATAAAGTGTACACCGCAAAATACAATATATTTTGCTTCTTTATTACTCGCTGCAACTTGTGCAAGCTGAAGTGAATCTCCTGCCGCATCAGAAAATTGTACCACTTCATCTTTTTGGTAATGATGTCCTGGAATAAATAGTGTTTTCCCCATTTTTTCTTTAATTTCACGAACGCGCTTTTCCATATCTTCTATTGTCATCGTGTAATAATGCTCTGGTAACATCGTTTCAATCGGTTGAACTTTTTCTAAAATACTCATATCCCTTTCTCCCCCTCTAAGCCACTTTCCTTACACCTCTATGTTGAAACTAATATCAAGTGCTTTCACTGAATGTGTTAACGCTCCAAGTGAAATATAATCTACCCCTGTTTTTCCGTATTTCGATAAATCTTCAATTGTAATGCCTCCTGATGCTTCCGTAACGATGGCACTTGGTACAAGTTTTGAAAACTCTCGAATCTCATCTGGTGTACGGTTATCAAACATAATAATATCCGCACCAGCAGCTACAGCTTCTCTCACTTGCTCCTCTGTTTCTGTTTCCACTTCCACTTTCACCATATGCCCTAATTTTTCTTTCACCGATGTAACAGCTTTCGTAATAGAACCAGCAAAAGCAATATGATTGTCTTTAATCATGACACCGTCATATAAACCGAAACGGTGATTAAATCCGCCTCCGCACACGACTGCATACTTATCAAACATACGTAGACCCGGCATTGTTTTTCGCGTATCGCAAATACGTGTATGGCTGCTATTTAAAGCAAGAACGACTTTATGTGTCATCGTAGCTATCCCGCTCATACGCTGGATAACGTTTAATATAACGCGCTCTGCCGTTAATAACGAAGCAATTGGTCCTTGCGCAGTTGCTATTATTTCGCCCTTTTCTACAAGATCTCCATCTTTTTTATGGAGCTCTACTTCAATTCTTTCATCAATTAATTTAAATCCTTCTTCAATTACTAAACGCCCCACAAAGACACCTGTATCCTTCGCAAGAAACGTTCCTTTTGAAAGTAAATTGTCTGGAAAAATAAGCTGAGATGTTACATCTCTTTCTCCTATATCTTCTAGAAAAAATCGATTTAATGCTTCTTTCACTTTTATCGTGTTCATAAAGCCCCTCTTCCCTTCATCACACAAGTTGTAGTTTTCTTTTCATTCGAACGATCTCTTTTTTCACGCTATTTCTATCTGGATAATCACTTCGGTAATGACCACCAATACTCTCTTCTCTTTGCAAAGCTGATACGACTATAAGCTCACAGACTGTTACCATATTAATAAGCGTTATCTCTTCATTTGTAAGAGCATCATGTTGTAATATCATATTTCGAACACCGTACTTACTAAGCCATCTCTTTGCATAAGATAAACTTTGCTCTGTTCGCACAATCCCAACATATTTCATCATGCATTCTTGTATTTCTTCTTTCGCCGGCAAATGATTCAGAACGATAAATTTCTTTTCCTTCTCAGCGAAGTTGTTCAATCCGTCTTTTGCCGCTTTCGTTAAAATATGTTTTCCTATTCTTTTTCCAAACACAAGACCTTCTAATAATGAATTACTGGCTAACCTATTTGCTCCATGAACACCGTTACAAGCTACTTCACCGACCGCATATAAATTTGGAATGGACGTCTCCCCATCACAATTCGTTTTCACGCCGCCCATATGAAAATGAGCACCGGGTACGACCGGAATACGTTTTATATTTATATCGACACCATTCTTTTTACACAATGATGATACAGTCGGAAAACGTTCTTCAAAATTTTGGATAGACTCGATGTTCAAATACACTTTTTCACCCGCCAAAAACTGTTCATGAATCGCTCTTGCCACTACATCACGGGGAGCGAGATCGTGATCATGGTGTATATCCATCATAAAACGCTGCCCTTTTCCATTTATAAGGACAGCTCCTTCACCACGGACAGCTTCAGAGACGAGGCCGCAGCATCGCCCGTTCGCGTATAACATTGTTGGATGAAATTGTACAAACTCTAAATCTACGAGCTCCCCGCCTGCGCGGTATACCATCGCAAGTCCATCACCCGTAATTGTCTTATCGTTAGAAGTAAAAGCGTATAAACCGCCACTTCCACCTGTTGCTAACACTGTATAATCTGCAACGTAACGCTTCAGTTTCCCTTCACTATTTCGTGTCAAAACTCCAACACATTTATCATTTTCTATAATAAAATCGAGCACCATTTCCTGTTCCACTACCGTAACGTGCGGAGCTACTTCTTGAATGAAATGCTCTAATAAATTCTTTCCTGTTGCATCGCCACCTGCATGTAAAATGCGACGCTTTCGATGTGCACCTTCTTTTCCAAGATGAGGACCCGTTTCATCTCCATCAAATTTCATTCCATTTTCAATGAGATTATTTATTTCTTTCGGTCCTTCCTTGACTAAATAACGAACCACTTCTTCATTGTTATAATGACACCCTGCTACTAACGTATCTTCAAAATGATCATTTGGATTGTCATATGTAGCAACCGCTGCGGCAATTCCGCCTTGCGCTAAATATGTATTATTATTACGGTTCGTTTCCTTTGTGATAATAATCACATTCTTTTCGTGACAAATCTCTTTCGCAACACGAAGTGCCGCAACGCCACTTCCAATAATTAAGACATCTGCACTTGGCATAATTGTTGCCTCCTACTTTACACTTTTCAACTGTCTTGACACCTATATTTACATAGTTTTAAAATAATGACAAGAGTTTTTTTATAATTCTTATTTTCACTACCATTTAAAAAATAATAGAAATGTAACTCTTACTAGAGAGAGGACCTTACATGATGATATATCTTGACTATGCAGCTACTACACCTATGAGCGTGGAAGCATTACAAACATATATAAAAGCAGCATCGCAATACTTCGGAAATGAGCAAAGTTTACATGATATTGGAGGAACAGCTTCTTCTTTATTACAAGTTTGCAGAAAAACATTTGCTGATATGATTGGAGGAAAAGAACAAGGGGTATTCTTCACGAGCGGCGGCTCGGAATCTAACTATCTTGCGATTCAATCTCTTCTAAATGCCCGAAATAAGAAGCATATTATTACGACACCTATGGAACATGCATCCATTCGAAGTTATTTTCAATCCTTACAATTAGAAGGGTATACAATTACTGAAATTCCTGTTGATAAAGATGGGCGAATTCATTTAGATGATTTAGAAACAGCAATTACAGAGAATACTGTTCTAGCAAGTATACAGCATGGAAACTCTGAAATCGGAACCGTCCAAAACATCCTAGAAATCGGGGCACTTTTAAAAAAATATAACGTTTTATTTCATTCCGATTGTGTGCAAACATTTGGTAAGCTTCCTATCAATGTTTTTGAGATGGGGATTGATAGTCTTTCTGTTTCAGCACATAAAATTTACGGACCAAAAGGTGTTGGCGCTTGCTATATAAATCCGCAAGTTCGCTGGGCACAAATATTTCCAGGAACTTCTCACGAAAAGGGGTTTCGCCCAGGTACAGTGAACGTTCCTGGCATCGCATCTTTTTTAACAGCTGCTGAGAATATATTAAAAAGTCAGCAGGAAGAAAACTTACGTTTTAAAGAGTTACGATCCTACTTTTTAGAACGATTACAAGCACTTCCTCTAGAAATTCAAGTAGAAGGACATTCTACTTCTTGTTTACCACATATTATTGGGGTTACAATAAAAGGAATAGAAGGTCAATATACAATGCTAGAATGTAATCGCCACGGTATTGCCATTTCTACCGGAAGTGCTTGCCAAGTCGGTAAACAAGAACCTTCGAAAACAATGCTTGCAATTGGAAAAACGTATGAAGAGGCAAAACAATATGTCCGCTTCTCTTTCGGACAACAAACAACGAAAGATCAAATTGATACTACTATTCATGCACTACACACAATTGGAAATCAATTTTATAGAGGTGTTAAATCATAATGAAACAAAATGACCAAAAAAAGATTTTAGGTGAAGAAAGAAGACAACTTATCCTTCAGTGGCTTCTCGCTGCAAATGAACCGTTATCTGGGAATGAACTATCGAAAAAAACAAATGTAAGTCGACAAGTTATCGTGCAAGATATTTCCTTGCTTAAAGCACGAAACGAACCAATTATTGCAACTGCTCAAGGATATTTATATTTAAAACCACAAGAGAAACAACAAGCTTTTGAACGCGTAATTGTATGCCAACATAAACCAGCGGAAGTACGTCAAGAACTTACAATGCTTGTTGATCACGGCGTTACGATTAAAGATGTAAAAGTTGAGCACCCTGTATACGGTGACTTAACAGCATCCATCATGGTAAGTAATCGCTTTGATGTAGAGCAATATTTACAAAAAATCGAAAACACAAATGCTTCCTATCTTTCGCAACTAACAGATGGTATTCACTTACATACAATTGAGGCAGATTCAAAAGAAAAGTTAGACGCTGCTTGTGAGGCACTAGATAAAGCAGGATTTCTCGTTTACTAATTCATGTAAAGCACAGAGTTTTTTATCATTCTCTGTGCTTTTTTAATGCTATAATATTGTAATCAATTGTAAAGGGGATCAAAAATGGGAATTGAACTCGTTCACTTTAGCATTGGCAAACCGAAACAAATGAAATATAGCGAAGATAAAGAAATGATTACTGGTATATGTAAAGAACTTGCAGAAGAAGCTTTTCTCTCAAAAGATGGATTTCGTGGTGATGACGTAGCGGATTTAAAACACCACGGGGGACCTGACCGCGCAGTTTGTGTGTACCCACACGAGCATTACGCACTATGGGAAGAAGAATTTCAAACAACGCTTCCAGCTTCCACATTTGGCGAAAACATTACCGTAACAAATATGTTAGAGCGTGATGTTTGCATTGGAGATACATATCAACTAGGTGAAGCAATCATTCAGGTCACACAAGCAAGAGTACCTTGTAGCACGATTTCAAAACGCCTTGGTATTCCTGGCATACTGCCGCGCATTGTAGCAACTGGATTTACTGGTTACCTATGCCGCGTTCTTCAAGAAGATACTGTACGTAAAGATTCTAAAATTACATTACTAGAACGTCAACCGAGCAATGTATCTGTTTTGTTCTCTAACGAAATTTATTTTCATAATAGAAAAGATAAAGATGGCATTGAAAAGATTCTTGCTGTTCCAGCACTAGCTGATATTTGGCGTGGTCAGTTAGAAGATCGTCTTGCGAAGTTAAAATAAAGAATCCCACCATCTATAGGTGGGATTTTATTTATCTATCACACGGTATAACCTAGCTCCCCCTTACAACCAATAAGAAGAATAGCTCCCCAGCACAGTAACAGAAAAACCGAGTGCTTCAAGTTCCATCGTTACACCTGGCAATAATACATCATCGTATGCTTTATCGACATCGATTAAGAAAAAGTAATTTCCAAGACCTGTTTTCATCGGACGCGATTCGATTTTTGATAAATTTAATTTTCTCCATGCGAAAGCTGATAACACTTGATATAGTGCCCCTGCATAATCAGCAGGTAACGTTATCATAAGCGTCGTTTTCTCTCCGCGGTTTTCTCCGTTATTTGGGAGTATTGCTTTCTTTCTCTTATGGAGCACGAGGAAGCGTGTATGATTATTTTTATGTGTATGAATACTACGTCTTACAATCGTTAATCCGTATTTTTCTGCAGCTGCTTCATTTGCAATGGCAGCGATTTTTTCTTCAGGATGTTCTTTCACATATTGCGCAGCGGCACTGGTTGATGTCATATCTCGGACGGTTACCCCTTTTAATTCTTCATTTAAAAATTTATGACACTGCGCAATAGCATGCGGATGAGAATGCACCGCATATACTTCTTCCCACACTTCTGCATACTGCGGATGTACAAGTAGATGTTGCTGAATTGGTACTGTAATTTCTCCTACAATAGAAAGTGGTTGCTCATGTACAAGATAATCAACTGTTATATTCACTGAACCTTCTATGGCGTTTTCTAGTGGTACCACTGCATAATCTACATTTCCATTTGCAGCTGCATCAATGCAGTCTGGAATCGTTCGATACGGTACATGCTCTGCTTCCGGAAAAAAACGACTCACCGCCATATTTGTAAATGTTGCTTCTGGTCCTAAATATCCTACTCGAATCATCGTCTTTTCCCCTCTTTTTCGTTTTCTTACTGTTATACCATACTTTTTTATATTCTTCTATGTAAATTTGGAATATTAAAAAAAGACTAGCATTCGCTAGTCTAAATGTTTCCTATATTCTCTTTGAGCGAAAAAGAAATAAACGATGCATGCAGCGATATAATACAGAATAAACAAGCCTACTTTTCTTAATGAACCATCCATAAAGATCGTATTATGAAACGTATATAACGCAACTGCACTATGCATACTCCCAACTAGAATTGGCGCAAAAAATAGCATACACAATTGCCAGCGAGAAACCTTCCAAACTTCTTCCTTCGTCATTCCCAGTTTAGAGAGTGCACCGTACTGCTTTCTATCCGATGAAATATTATGAAACCATTTAAAATATACGATGCTACATGAAGTAAGAAAGAATAATATACTAATGAATGAGCCTACAAATAGAGTAATATCGCCGCCTTCTTTCATATTTACATATAACTCCATATTACTTCGAAACGCATTATTATTATCTTGTTTCATATGTTTCCGTAAATCTTCATTTAATTTCTTCGTCTTTTCGATATTTGGTAATGTGTAGCCTCTATATATCATCTTTTCAGAATCAGGAACCTGATTTGCTATACTGTCAAAGTTTTCATCATTCATGACGAAGAACAGACCATTAATGTGCGAAGGGTGATAGTTAAATTGTACCCCTTCCTTCTGACCATTAAATACGAA
This sequence comes from Bacillus cereus group sp. MYBK79-1, assembly GCF_051915365.1. Taxonomy (NCBI): domain Bacteria; kingdom Bacillati; phylum Bacillota; class Bacilli; order Caryophanales; family Bacillaceae; genus Bacillus; species Bacillus cereus group sp. MYBK79-1. The sequence goes on from NZ_JBQAEO010000002.1 coordinate 71,533, forward strand.
TGAATATGTTTGATTCATTACTTGCAATTGAATCTCTTTTTGATTATATACATTCGAATTATTGTATTTATTATAATAAACAAGTGTCACTGTACCTTTTTTAGGACGATATGTTTTCTGTTTTTGTTTCCTCGCTTCTTGGTTATATTCACTTTCTTTTATAAGCGGTGCTATTGTTGTTTCTCCTTTATTAGACTGAAAGGATGCATAAACTCCAACAAAACTCATAGATTGAAAGTCATCATACCCATATTGATGCAATAATTGTTCAATCGTGCCTTCCGCAAAGACTTCATGAGAAGAAGTACCTTTTTCTATGTAAGAAAATGAGTGCACGCCCCCGCCCCGCCACATATCTTGCATACTAGAAAAATATAAAAACACCGTACCCGTTGCCGTAACTACAAACGTCGTTGCCATAGACATCAGAAAGAAAAAGCGACCATTTTCTTTCATTCGATGTGACAATTGATTCACTATAAATAAATACGGATATGTATACATAATCTTTTTATTTCGTTTTATCATTTCTAATATTTGAGCAGTGCCATGTGTAAAAGAAAAATACGTTCCGAAAAAGACAAGTATAGAAACAGGAAAAAAGTATAACGCTATCGTTGGTATCGTCGCTTGTAACGCTAACGCATATCCTATCCCTAAACAAATAAAGCCGAATATACAAAGCCACATTGATGTTTTCTTCTCTTTTTTATCTGTTCGAAATTCTTTCAATAACCGAATGATTTTTATATTCCATATTCGTAAAGCACTTATAAAAGATAAGACAACAAATACGACCATATACGCAATAAACGTTCCTCCAATTGCTCTCACGTCAAATATAACGGGGAGTTCTTTCGGAAGCCCCAGTAACATACTAAACACCATGAAAAAGAGCTTTAAAAAGATCATACCAAGCCCAATACCGAAAATATTAGCAAATACCCCGATCAATATTTGCTCGGTCATAATCACTCCTATTACGTTAGATTTCGTTGCTCCCATTAACATATATAATCCTAATTCTTTCTTACGTGCCTCTATGAAAATAGAAGTGGAGTACAAAATAAATATGACGAAAAAAGAGATGATTATAACATTACATACGATAAGTCCCCAGCGTACATTTTGATACCACATCGTCTCCTGCATATACGGATGTACAATGACAGACATGTATGCAAAAGACGCAAATATCGCAAAACAACTACTTAAGAAAAACACTTTATAATTACGCCAATTTCCTTTTATATTTTGCAGCGCTAGTTGCCGAATGTTCATCTATCGTCCCCCTATAACTTACTACATAGGCAAAAAGCTAGAGGTTTCTCTAGCTTTGCACGTGTTTCAAATATCCCCTTTGCGCGATCATAAAGTAAATCGCAGAAGCTACAATGTATGCCCCAATTACAATCGCACCTGATTTCCATAAATCGATATAAAGCATTTTTCCTAACGTATGAAGAGCAAATCCACTATGAATTGCACCGATTAAAATTGGGATAAAGAAGATAACACCCATTTGTCGAATTGCAATTTTACGAACTTCTTTATCTGTCATACCAATTCTCTTTAATGATTTAAATTGAATACGATCTTGTTCTTTATCGTTAAACCATTTAAAGTATGTCATACTACAAGCGAAGAAGAAGAACAGTACCGCTACAAAGAAACCGATAAACATCGTAATTGCTCCTGATTCCCTTATATTTTTATAAGTGAGCACCGAGTTATTTAATTCCGCTTGCTTATCTGGTGCAATTTCCTTTTTCAAATCTAACACAAGGTCTTCTGTACTTTTCCAGTCTTCTATATAATAACCGTAATATTTCGTCTTTTCTTCATCTGGTACGAGTTTTGCGTATTTCTCAAAATCTTGATCATTCACAATGAGATATTCACTATCATTAAAAACAGAAAATGAAGTTGGCTTATTCAGTTGAACAGACTGCGTTTGTCCGTTAATTTTAAATTCATACGGTTTCGCAAGATCTATCTTCATCATATCGTTCACCATATCCATGATGACCATCGTTGCACTACCTGGTGCATTATGAACTTCTCTAACTTGCTCTCTCTTTTGTTTACGTACTTCAGCGTTATATTCTTTTTCTGAAACAATCGCCATTGGCACTTCATGTTCACTGTTAAACATCGTGATTTTTTGAGTTCCAGGAAGTTTTACGTACGTTACTTCTCGCGCATTTTCAAACCCGTGTTTTTTTATTAATTCTTTTGTTTTTCCTTCTTTGATGACATTATGCGTATGAATGCCTTTTTCCTCATACGAAATAGCATGCGGAGTACTAGTTACTGCCTTATAACTCATATCCTCAAAAAATACGTACAGTGTACCAACTGCTGAAGATACAACGGCCGTAATGATAGAAATTACAAATAGAAAACGAGCATTATCTTTCATTTTATAAATAAGATTGCTAAGTACGAACATATTTGGATATGTATAAAAAGATTTTTTTCGTTTTTGTAACGCCTTTAATACGACTGTACTACCTTGTGTAAACAGCAAATAAGTTCCGCCTATCGTCAGCCCTACAATCGGTAAAAACAGAATGATAAAATTCATAAATGTCACTTGGAAGCTAAGTACATATGCAACAATAATACATCCTATCCCCGCTACACATAACCATGTAAATGCAAAAGGTTCTACTTTTTGTTTTCTTGCTTCTCTTAATAAATCAATAATTTGCAAGCGTCCTACTGTCCAAACGCTAAACAATGATAGGATTAAAAATAGAATAAAGTATACACCCGCTGTAATCAAAACTGCTTTACTATTCCATACGAGTGGAAGTGTTTTATCTATTTTCAATATAACGCTTAATGCTTGGAAAAATAATTTTGAACAAAGCATGCCAAGCCCAATACCTACTACAATGGCAATGCTACCTAACATAAGCTGTTCTAATATAATCATTCGGCCAAGTTGAGATTTCGTTCCGCCTATTAATGTTAGTAGACCAAATTCTTTTTTCCTTGCTCGTAAAAATGTTGAATTTGCATATAAAATAAAGAGTGCTGAGAAGATGACTACGATATAGTTCATCGATTCTAGCCCTTTTGAGATCATATCCCTCATACTAATATTACCGCTTACGACATCTGGATGATAAATGAAGGAAGCATACATGAAAAATACGACAATCGATAAACAGCTACTAATAAGGAAAGCTTTATAATTACGCCAATTTCCTTTTACGTTATTAAGCGCGAGCTGGCGAAAGTTCATGATATTCTCCTCCTAGCATCGCAAGTACGTCCAGAATTTCTTGGAAAAAGGCTTGTTTCGTTCTTCCTTTATGTATTTCTGAGAAAATTTCTCCGTCGCGAATGAAAAGAATACGTTCGCAATAACTCGCCGCTACCGGATCATGCGTTACCATTGCAATCGTCACTTTCTTTTGTTCATGCAAATCTTGCAACGCACTCATTAATGATTTTGCTGACTTCGAATCTAAGTTTCCAGTTGGCTCATCCGCTAAAATTAACGTCGGTTCATGAATAATTGCTCTCGCTGCTGCTGCACGTTGTTGCTGTCCGCCTGATACTTCATATACTTTTTTATTTAAGATTTCTTCGATATTTAAAAACTTTGCAATCTCAAGCACTTTTGCATCGATTTCATTTACAGATTTCTTCGCCATTACAAGTGGTAAAATGATATTTTCTTTAATCGATAACGTATCAAGTAAGTTAAAATCTTGGAAAATGAACCCTAAATGTGTACGGCGAAACTCCGCTAATTTTGCAGCACGCATTTGATTAATTTCTTCGCCATTTACAAGCACATGACCTGAAGTTTGCTTATCGATTGTTGCTAATAAATTTAAAAGCGTTGTTTTCCCGCTTCCTGAAGGACCCATAATCCCTACAAATTCGCCTTCTTCTATTTTAAAATTTATATCGTTTAAAGCAGTCGTCGCTACTGAACCTTTTGATTGGTACACCTTCGTTAATCCTTTTACTTCAAGAACACTCATTTCTAATCCCCCTCTGTGTTTTCTTCTTACATTTACTATAAGAAAAATAAGAAAAAGAAACGAGTGATTTCCCTTACAAAACGTTTTGTTATCTTACAGTTTTGTCATTTTTCTCATTAATGTATGATATTCTTCATCTTTTGCAAATTGGAACGTGAATGTTGTCCCTTCCCCTTCAGCCGATTGCACATACATTCCATGATGTAAGTTATCGCAAATTTCCTTCGCAATGTATAAACCCATTCCAGTCGCTTCTCTCGTTTTACGGCCATTTATTCCCGTAAAGAATGGATCAAATATACGCTTTACATCTTGCTCTGGAATACCGATTCCATTGTCCTTAATATGTAATAACACCTTTTGGTCTTTCTCTTCAATTTGAAATTGAATTTCCTTTTTCTCTGCTTCTGAAATTTTCGTATACTTAATTGCATTTACAACAATTTGACCTATAGCAATACTGAGCCATTTTCTGTCAGATGCAACCATACAAGTATCTTCCTCAAACATTACTTTCGGGAATACAGACGATTGAATAAAGGATTTTCGATTTTCATTAATAATACCTCGAACAATATCTATCACATTTACTACTTCTACTTTATAATCTTTCGCAAACTGCTCTAACCTTGCCATATGTAACGCTAAATCTAAACCATTTAATATATGATTATTTTCTTCACGAATACTTTCAACTGTTGCTCTTGCTTCACGATGTTCTTTACCAAACTTCTGTAATAGTAATTCAATAACAGATACTGGTGTTTTCATTTGATGAATCCATTGATTCATAAATATCATTTGCTGCTGTTCTTTCGCATGTTGTTTATGAACTTCATTCATATATTGCTGTCTTAATAACGTAAATGATTCAACGACCATCTCTTGCTCTGACGTATAAGAAGTATCAATAAGTAAAGAGTCGTGTAAGGTATTTCCGCTGGCAACATATTTTTCGATTCTTTTTAAAAATATACTTCGTTTTCGATAATCGTAAATGAGGTATACCGTAAATACAACTGTCCCTAATAAAAGTCCATATAACCACGTACTCCAATCAATGGATCGCTTTTCTAAAAGACTTTGCAGCTGCAAAACGAGCCCAAATAAACAAAGGCTAACGATATAGGAAAGAATTAAAGAAAAGCGGTCCATGAGGTAATTTTTAACCTTCATGCCCTTCTCCCCACTCTGTAAGAAGCGCATAACCATATCCACGTTTCGTTACAATCGCATTTTTAATGCCTAGCTCCTCTAGTTTCTTCCTTACACGTTTTACATTTACAGTTAATGTATTATCATCAACAAAGGCTACTTCATCCCACAGGGCTTCTAACAATTCTTCGCGCGTTACATATTGATTTGCTTGTTTCATTAAACACTCTAATAAGTAAAATTCATTTTTGGTCAGCTCCGTTTGTTGCCCCTGCCACTCAACGATGTGTTGTGATGGGAATAACAACAGTCCATTTACACCTAAACAATCACTCTCAGCAACAGAGGCATACTCACCATACCCACGGCGAAGTGCACTTTTCACCTTTGCCATTACAATATCTAAATGGAATGGCTTCGTAATGTAATCATCACCTCCATTTTCAATTGCCATTACTTGATCCATTTCCCCTGTTCTTGCAGAAACAAAAATAATTGGTGCATTCGATACACTGCGGATTTGACGACACCAATAAAAACCATCAAAATACGGTAAATTAATATCAAGTAACACGAGATGTGGATTTACCTTTACGAACTCATCTTTTATATGTCGTAAATCACTTGCTCTAAATGACTGATAGCCATACCTTTCTAAATGCTCTTCTAATATCCCCGCGATTTTTTCATCGTCTTCTACAATTAATATTTTATACATGTTCGTTTTCTCCCCATAAAAAATTCTTCCAAAACCACTCCTTGTTCTATTATAAATTGAAAATTTAATTAGTGGGTATTTTTTCCTATATGAATCAGACATTTGCAATAAAAAAAGACTGCCATATTTCGGCAGTCTTAATCGATAAATTCAAATTGATATTCAAGAATTTTTACAATATCTCCGTCTACTGCACCACGTGCACGAAGGGCTTCATCAATACCCATTCCACGCATTTGACGAGCAAATCGGCGTACAGATTCATCACGTGAGAAGTCTGTCATTTTGAATGTTTTCTCAATATCATAACCAGAAATAACAAATGTGCCATCACTTTCGCGTGTAATTTCAAAATTAGATTCAGATTCAAATTTGTACATTACACTTGCTTCAGATTCTTCCACATCATCATACATTGGGAATTCTGGTGTTGTTTCTAATAAGTTCGCTACTTCAAATAGTAAGTCACGAACACCTTGTTTCGTTACAGCTGAGACTGGGAAGATTTTTACTTCGTCTCCCAATTTTTCTTTAAATGCTTGTAAGTTTTCTTCTGCACCTGGCATATCCATTTTGTTTGCAACAACAACTTGCGGACGCTCAGTTAAACGCATATTGTATTCTTTTAGTTCACTATTGATTGTTACATAATCTTCATATGGCTCACGACCTTCTAAACCAGACATATCGATAACGTGCACGATTACACGTGTACGCTCAATATGACGTAAGAATTGGTGTCCAAGTCCGACGCCGGCATGTGCGCCTTCAATTAGTCCAGGAAGGTCAGCCATAACGAAGCTGCGGTTATCACCAGTTTCAACAACACCAAGATTTGGAACGATTGTTGTAAAGTGATACTCTGCAATTTTCGGACGCGCTGATGATACAACAGATAATAATGTAGATTTACCTACACTTGGGAATCCAACAAGTCCAACATCTGCTAGCACTTTAAGTTCTAGCGTGACATCACGTTCTTGACCTGGTTCCCCGTTCTCAGCGATTTCTGGCGCTGGGTTCGTCGGTGTTGCGAAACGTGAGTTACCACGGCCACCGCGGCCACCTTTTGCGATTACAGCTGTTTGTTCATGCGTTACTAAATCGGCAAGAATTTCACCTGTTTTTTCATCTTTTACTATTGTCCCCGGTGGAACCTTTACGATTAAATCTTCAGATTTACGACCGTGCTGTCCTTTACTCATTCCGTGCTGACCACGATCAGCTTTGAAATGACGTTGGTAGCGGAAATCCATTAATGTACGTAAGCCTTCCTCAACAACAAAAACAACATCTGCACCTTTACCACCGTCGCCACCTGCTGGGCCACCTTTAGGTACATACTTCTCACGACGATACGCAACCATTCCGTTACCACCGTCGCCGCCTTTTACATATATCTTGACCTGATCTACAAACATTATTTCACCACACTTTTTTCAATTGGTTGTAATATAACTGAGACTTCTTCGTCTCGTACTGTATAAGAAATGGAATACCATTTATTGTTTTGGTTCGCAAGCCAATTCTGTAGTTCTTCTACACTCGTTAGCTTACCACGAAAATCAAAAAAGAAACGAGCATTCTCCGCGTCACATTCAATTGTGATACAAACATAATTTTCAACATATACGTCTAAACTATGCTGAAGTATTGAGAAAAATTGATTCGTCCATATACATACAGTCTCATCTAAGTGAGATAAGTTATGTAACTTCCCTAATACTTCGTACTCCAATAAGCACGGCTGCTGTTTCCAATTATATGTTAAAATCCACTCTGAAAATAAAGGCATTGATAGCCCTATCAGATTGGATTCTTGTCTCGCTTCTTGGACAAAACGATCGATGAGACTATGAATCTCTTCCACTTTTCCAAGGGAAAGGTTTCCTTTCACCATCTGCATACGATTGAGCCAATCATGTCTTGAATGACGCAATGCATCTATAATTGTCCATTTTTCATTCATTTAGATACCCCTTAATATAGAAAAACTCTAACCTGCACTCAGGTTAGAGTTTTCCGTGAGTTCTTATGCTTCTTGAGCAACAGGATATACGCTCACTTGTTTGCGGTCACGGCCAAGACGCTCAAAGCGTACTACGCCGTCAACTTTCGCGTATAAAGTGTCATCGCCACCACGACCAACGTTAACACCTGGATAAATTTTTGTACCGCGTTGACGGTAAAGAATTGAACCACCTGAAACCGTTTGACCATCTGCGCGTTTAGCACCAAGACGTTTTGACTGAGAGTCACGACCGTTCTTTGTACTACCTACACCTTTCTTAGATGCGAAAAATTGAAGATCTAATCTTAACATACGTTACACCTCCTGCACTTTTTCTATTAAACGGATATACTTTCCGTAATCAAGTTCGATCGTCTTAAGCGAAACAACCAATCCTTCTAAAAGTATCTGTGCTTTTTCTGCTGTATGAACGTCTAAATCATTAGGCAATTCATACGTTAAGAATCCGCCATCACTTCCGAGTTCAATAGTTGCCTGCACATTACAAAGTTCTTCCACTGCATTTATAGAACCAAACACAACCGCTGTAGTTCCAGCACAGACAAGATCTTGTCCATGTGGCGCATAATTGGCATGTCCAGTCATTTTAAATGATTGGATACTTCCTAATTTCGTGCGACTTATCGTAATTTTAATCATGTTAACCTGAATTAAGCGTTGATAGCTTCAACAACTAGCTTAGTGTAAGGTTGACGATGACCTTGTTTCTTACGATTGTTCTTTTTCGCTTTGTATTTGAAAACGATGATTTTCTTAGCGCGACCTTGTTTTTCAACTTTCGCAGTAACTGTTGCACCTTCTACAACTGGGCTACCAACTTTAACGTTTTCGCCACCAACGAAAAGAACTTTGTCAAAAGTAACAGTTTCACCAGCTTCAACATCTAATTTTTCAATGTAGATTGCTTGACCAGCTTCAACTTTAATTTGTTTTCCACCTGTTTCGATAATTGCGTACATACTTGCACCTCCTCTTAATTACTAAGACTCGCCAAAAACGAGGTAGACATAAATGTCTTTAGGGAACCTGTCTTGTGCGGTTGTAGCATATAGCCGTTTAGGTGCTATAAACTATAACATAAAGATGTTATCATGAATCATAGACGGTTGTCAATAAATGTTCTAATAACTATTTTTTCCGTTCTACAATTTCTTTTTTACTTCCAAAACGGACAATTGCATACTTTTCGATCATATCATCTTTGAAATAAATTTCAAATGGAATATTTTTTTGTAATTCTTTTTGCAAAAATTGTTTTTGTAATTCTTTAGGTGCAGCGATTAATACTGCCTCATCCTCTATATCGCCATATGTAATTAGCTCTCTCTCTAACTCATACGCAATTGTCTCATATGACATCACATACCCCGTCGCTTTGCAAGGTACACATTCTTCTAGTAATACGTCGCGTAAAGAATGTTTTTTACGTTTACGTGTCATCTCTAAAATCCCTAACTCTGTGAATCCGAGTACCCTTGTATATGTGCGATCATTTTGTATAGCAGCCATGAGACATTCTCTTACCTTTTCTTTATCTTCTCTTCTTTTCATATTAATAAAATCAATTAATATCATACCGCCAATATCGCGCAGTCTTAATTGTCGTGCAATCTCTTCAGCTGCCGCCTCATTTGTACGAAGGACTGTGTCTTGTAAATTCTGTTTTCCAGTAAACTTGCCCGTATTCACGTCAATTACAGTCATCGTCTCCATTTGTTCCACAATTAAATACGCACCATTCGGGAGCCACACTATTTTTTGAAGTGCTTTCTCGATCTCACGCTCTATTCCAAAATGGTTAAACATTGAAGATTTTTCATTATAAAAAGATACTTTTTCTTTTCCGACTTTTTCTTCTAATTCTTTTACAATACTTCTTGTATCTACAACTACTTTTTCAATCGTTTCAATTGGATTCTCTTGAAATACACGATCTAAAAAGGTCGCCGGTCGATGAAGTAGTAACGGTGCCTTTCCTTGGCCCTCTTTTCTTTTTAACTCTTCATATAGCTGCTGTAATCTTTGCATTTCAGCCTGTATTTCTTCAATTTCTCCTTTTTCAGAAGCAGAACGGAAAATGTACCCACCTGTCCCTTCTACTTCAATTTGGAGTAATTGCTGCCTTCTTTTATTGTTTTTTATTTTCCGAGAAACGGCACGCATTTCATCATATGGCATATAAACGACATATTTCCCGGTAAATTCTATGTTCGCTGTCAATTTCGGTCCTTTCGTATCAATTGCCTCTTTCACAACTTGTACGAGTACTGCCTGCCCTTCATGTATACGATAAGAAGACGGCACATCATCGTATGAAAGATACGCATGTTTTTCTAAACCGATGTTTACAAAAGCTGCGTTCATTCCAGCAATCGTTCTTACGATACGTCCAACATAAATATGCCCAACAATCTCTTGTTCTTCATTTCGTTTCCATAAAAATTCAACAATTTTTTTCTTCTCTTCAATTGCAACGCGTTTTTCCGATCCTGCGTAGTTCATATATAACGTTTTCAAAATTCTTTCCTCGCTTTATAATCTTCTTTGCTTTTACAATAATAAAAGGTTAGTGCTATCGTCAACACTAACCGATTAATTCTTCGACAGATGAAGTTGTTCGTTTTTCAGTAAAATACGCATAAAGCAATTCATTTTCATCCAATGTATAATGTTCTTTATATTTTCCATGGACGATAATAGAGTGCTTATACCCTCTACGAAATTTTGTGAAGATCTTATATAAATGATCTTCTGATTGCACTTCAATGGGTGCAATCTTTTCAATTCCTCTTTTGTTCCCATAATATCGTTCTAATAAAAAACGCATAAAGGCATAACGTCTTTGTTTCCATTCTTGATATAACGACACCGCTAAAAATAGGAGTAGTACCCACATCATAATATTGTTACTATTCCAAAGTAACTGCCACACTAGTATTACACTAAAAAAAACACATGATAATTTCATCATCTTTTCATGTGCTTGTAAATAAGGAAAACGATATGATAATACGTTAAACAATACTTTCCCGCCATCAAGCGGCCAAATAGGCAGTAAATTAAATGCTAAAATAATTATATTATTCCACATAAAGAAATAATATAAATCCGCACCTAGCCAACCAGTTTCAAACAATATATAACCTACTGCCATCATCCAAATATGTTGAATAGGTCCTGCAATTACAACAACAAGCTCCTCTTTCAATGACTTATTCCCATGTTCCTCAAGCTCAGCCACACCACCAAACGGTAAAAGTTGAATCTTTTTAATACGCCAATTATAATGTGCCGCCGCAAACGCATGCCCAAGTTCATGAATGAGAACGATACAAAATAACAGTAGTAACTCCTTAAAACGTGCCGTAAAAATACCGATGACAATAATAACCCAAAACAACGGATGCACAGAAATCTTCGTTAAAACTTCTCTATATTTAATCAAATGAAATCACCTGAATCGGGTCAATAAATTTTTCATTCTTTTTTATCGCGAAATAAAACTTACCATTTTTATTATTTGCATCATTATTCACCGTTCCAATTTTTTGTTTCTTTGAAACGTAATCATATAATTTCACTGACATGTCATTTAAATTCGCATACCATGATTCTGTTCCATCTGCATGCTGAATTTGAACTGTATTACCAAGTTCCTCTTTCTTGCCTGCAAAAACAACTAGCCCTTCATTCACTGACTCAACAGTTGCATTTGTAGCTGTTTGAACAAATACACCTTGGCCATTTTTTTGAAACCCTTGCATCACCTTTCCAGAAGCAGGAATTGCATAATCTTTTTGCTGAACGGTTCCTTCTTTTTTCTCAGTAGGTGAATAAAATACGAGCGGTTTTCCAAACTGCTTTTCGTACCATTTCGCTACAGTAGCAAACTGAAATTCTTCTTTCATCACTTTTTCTGTAACAGCTTTAGCACCGTCAAACGAAGAGGGTGCATTCTTATATAAAATAGCGACAGAAAGAACTAATATTGCTGATAACAAAACTTTGAAGAAAAATACTTCTTTTCGAAATAAAGGATGAATTTCCTTTTCTCCATCTTCAATAAATACTGTTTCACTATCAAAATTCCCTCCAGCAAAATACTGCTCTTCCTCCATCCTTTCTTGCTCTGCCTTCCTTTTCGCAATCCGTTTTTTAATTTCTTCTACACGTCTATTCTTCATACTGTCTCCTTTCTTTCGTTAAGCTAATTTAAATAGAAACAGTTGTATACAGTTTGTACATATGTATGAGCTAAGAAAGGAAGATATTCGTGCGAAGAAAAAAGAAAGCACTTCGCATATGTGCGAAGTGCTTTTAACGGATTCCAAAGAAGTTTTTCACCTTTGTAAATACCGATAACTTTTCTTGTCCAAATGCTTGCAATGGTACATTCTCACCCAACAAGCGTCTTGCAATATTACGATAAGCTAACGCTGCTTTTCCGCTCGGTTGCAACGCTACAGGTTCACCTGTATTTGTAGCACGAATAACTTCATCATCATCCTCGACAACACCAAGAAGCTCGATTGACAATGTACGTACGATTTCATCAACATCTAACATATCCTGCTCATGAAGCATATGACTACGCACACGATTAATAACAAGTTTTGGTGGTTCAATATCCTCTTTTTCTAAAAGCCCGATAATACGATCCGCATCGCGCATTGAGGATACTTCTGGCGTCGTAACAACGATTGCTTTATCCGCACCAGCTACCGCGTTTTTAAATCCCTGCTCAATCCCCGCAGGACAATCAATTAATATGTAATCATAATCTTGACGTAATACTTGTATTAATTCATCCATTTGTTCAGGTGTTACCGCTGATTTATCACTCGTTTGTGCTGCAGGTAATAAATAAAGATCATCAAAACGCTTATCTTTAATAAGAGCCTGAGGTAAACGGCAACGCCCTTCAACGACATCAACAAGATCAAATACAATACGATTTTCCAGCCCCATTACTACGTCTAAGTTTCGAAGACCGATATCTGTGTCAATTAAGCACACTTTCTTTCCAGATAACGCTAGGGCTGTACCAATGTTCGCAGACGTTGTAGTTTTACCTACTCCGCCTTTTCCAGATGTAATTACTATTGCCTCTCCCACAGCTATACAATTCCCCTTTCTAACTTTGTTAAATTAGGTCTAAGATGAGTGAGAAGTTGCAGTCGATCGACAACAATGTGATTGTTCTCATTAATATACGCACATTCTGCCGCCTCCGCTCCGTCTTCTTTCTCTTCCGGAGCCCGCATTGCCACATCACTAATTCGAAGTTGCATCGGGTTCATAACAGATGCAGCGATTACAGCATCCGAATCCCCATAATACCCAGCGTGTGCAATTCCTCTTAATGATCCTATGACAAAAATATTCCCCCCAGCGATAACCGTTCCGCCTGGATTAACATCTCCAATTAACAATAAATTTCCTTTTACATGTAAAACTTGTCCAGAGCGAACAATTTTGGAAATAGGGACAATTTCTGTTTCTTCTTTCCAAGCTATTGCTTCCGCTTTCGTTATAACATCACTTTCAATTGAATCCACAACAAGATTCTTTTTATTACGAATTAACGTACGAATCTCTTCTTGTTGGACTTCTGTTAAATAACGATTTCCCACTTTCACATGCACTTCAATTAAAGAGCGCCCATCACCTTCATAGTAATGAGTAGAAAGCTTTTCATCCAATTCCTTTAACAGTTCAGAGAATGAACAACAATCATCTAAATGAAGCGTTATTCCGTCTTTTGTCCCTTTTATTGTTACATTTTGTTGCTTTTTTTCTTCCACTAAAGTTCACCCCACCGATTCAATTCGACATAAAATTAGAAAATCCTTTTTTCTTTTTCTTCCATCGCTTTTGAAAGACGCACTAAATATCGTCTCAGTGGGAAACAAACTATCAATAAGAAAATTGCATTTAGCAATAAAGTAGACAGGAGACGATCTGTGAAAAAGACATACGCTGACATATGAGTACGTCCTAACAAAGTTAAAAATCCATACACATAATACTCTAGTGCTACTATGCTAGCTAGTACGATAGAAGCAACAATAAATAAATTCAATTGTAGTACTTTCATCACACTATAAACTAAATAAGCTAAAATCGGATACGCAAAAATATATATACCGACAAGTTCTGTGTATACGGTATCAAATAAGAAACCAAATAATAGTCCGTAATAAATCCCTTGGACCGGACTATAGTACACAGTAATAAAACATAACACAATTATAAAGAAATGAGGTGCTGCTATACTGTCTTTCCAAAAAACCTCTGTTGGAACAATAGTAGCAAACATATTTTCAAATAGAAAAACAAAAAGGAGCAAAAGAGGAAGAGCTGCTCTTTTTAGAATCTTCATCATCTCTTCTCCCCCTCCTATTCTAATGGCGCTGAAGGCGTTGCACGTTTAGCAACCATAATATGCTCTACGTCATTCAAATCAGCGGCCGGTTTTACATAAGCTGTTTTTGTTAAGCCGTATGGATCCGGCTGAACATCAACGATCGTTCCAATTACAAGACCTTTCGGGAAAATATCACCAAGTCCAGATGTTACAACTAGTTGATCTTTATCTACCTTAGCTTCAGAGCCAATCTTTGTGAAAAGAAGTAAGTGCTTTTCTTTGTCGTAACCTTCAATTAATCCAAAGATTTTCTCATTCCCTTGTACGATAGCAGAAACACGATTTGTTCGGCTCATAGAGCTTAGCAATTCTACTGATGATGTAAACTGAGATACACTTTTCACTCGTCCAACTAAACCTTGTGAAGTCACTACAGCCATATCTTTTTTAATTCCTTGCTGTGCCCCTTTATCAATTCCAACTAAATCGTACCATTTATCTGGGTTACGAGAAACGACAGTAGATGGAATTTCAGTATAATCACTAGGCAACTCTTTTTTACCAGTTAACTCTTGTAACTTCTTTTTATCATCTTCTAATTGTTTTACTTTCCCTGATAGGTCTGCATAATTATCTAATTTTGCTTTTAATTCTTTATTCTCTTCATACGTGCGCTTTACATCCTCTACATTTTCGAAGAATCCAGCTACGTATTTCGCTGGCTTTTGGAATACACGTTCTACAACACCGACAGTGTCTTTAACAAACTGCTCTGGCCATGTTAAACTGTTCCGTTCTTTCAATGAGATTCCAATCAATGCCACGAGAAGAATAATACTAACTAACAAAACAATTAATCTTTTGTTTAAGAAAAACTGTGGCACGTTCACACCCTCTTAATTTCATTGATTTTTATTTTGCAATATTATCGAGCAGCAGTTTTGAAAAGATCGATATTGTCTAATGCTTTACCCGTTCCAATTGCTACGCAATCTAATGGGTCTTCTGCAACAAGAACTGGCATATTTGTTTCTTCACTAATCACTTTATCTAAATTACGTAGTAATGCTCCGCCACCTGTTAATACGATACCACGGTCCATAATATCTGCCGCTAATTCAGGTGGAGTTTTCTCTAACGTATTTTTAACAGATTCTACAATTGCATCTACTGTATCTTTTAATGCATCTGCAATTTCTTCTGGCTGAATTAGTACTGTTTTTGGTAAACCACTTACTAAATCACGACCGCGAATTTCCATAGGCTCAATACCTTCTGGCTCGCCTGCAGAACCGATTTCTAATTTTAATGCTTCAGCTGTTCTTTCACCGATCATTAAGTTGTAGCTTTTCTTAATGTACTGAATGATTGAATCGTCCATATCATCACCAGCAACACGAACTGATTGACTTGTTACAATACCACCTAAAGAAATAATTGCAACTTCTGTTGTACCACCACCGATATCAACAACCATGCTACCAGTTGGTTCCCAAACAGGTAAGTTTGCACCAATTGCTGCTGCAAATGGTTCTTCAATTGGATAAGCGTCACGAGCACCAGCTTGACGAGTCGCATCAATTACTGCACGTCTTTCTACAGCTGTAATACCAGATGGTACACATACCATTACGTAAGGCTTACGTGAGAAGAATCCATTTGATTTTTGAGCTTGTTGAATGTAATATTTCATCATTGTTGCTGTCGTTTCGTAATCAGCAATTACACCGTCTTTCATTGGGCGAAGTGCCACAACGTTTCCTGGTGTACGACCAATCATTTGTTTTGCATCGCTACCTACAGCAACAATTTGTTTCGTATCAGTTTGTAACGCTACTACTGAAGGTTCACGTAAAACTACACCTTTTCCTTTTACATATACAAGCGTGTTCGCAGTTCCTAAATCTATTCCAAGATCGCGAGTAAAGCCACCAAATCCAAACATATTATTTATCTTCCTTTCTTGTTTTCACGGACTCATTTTTTCTTACTTTATATTATAAAAACAGTACGTTTTTTATATCTTTATCCTTCTTGTAGATAAATTTCTACAAAAAACTCATAAATCACATTATAAAACAAAATAAGTAAAAAGCATAGTCTTAAATATGACCTTTTTCCTTTAAACTCACGAATTTATGGTCGCCTATTATAATATGGTCAAGCACTTCAATTCCGATAATCCGGCCGCATTCTACTAAGCGTTTTGTTACTTCAATATCTTCTCGGCTCGGCGTGGGGTCTCCTGAGGGATGGTTATGAAGACATATGATAGAGGCTGCTGCACGGCGGAACGCTTCTTTAAAAACTTCCCGTGGATGTACAATTGATGTGTTTAAGCTTCCAATGAAAATTGTTTGCCTATGTATAACTTGATTTTTTGTGTTTAAATATAAACATACAAAATGCTCCTGCTGCAGGAAACGCATTTCTTCCATCATATATCTCGCGCAATCCTCTGGACTTCGAATGCTATATCTATTTTGATATTCTAAACGCACCATTCTTCTACCGAGTTCAAAAGCAGCCATAAGTTGGGTTGCCTTCGCAATGCCAACCCCATGTATACTGACAAGCTCTTCTAACGTTGCATCTTTCAACATACGTAAACCGTCAAAGTGATGTAAAATTTTATCTGATAACTTTAAAACTGTTTCTTCTTTAGAACCTGTTCTGAGTAACACTGCAAGAAGCTCCCGATTCGATAAACTTCCAGCTCCTTCTAACAATAAACGCTCCCGTGGCTGTTCTTCTTTGGCAACATCACGAATACCGTTCATTTCTCCACCCCTTTATTTGTTCTCTCAAAGAAAATCCCATGCAATTTTACGCATGGGTTATATCATTATTAAATTGTTTTAATTCCCGAACAAGACGTGAAATTGGTAAACCGACTACACTATAGTAATCCCCTTGAATATGTTGAACAAAAATAGATCCTTTACCTTGAATTCCATAACTTCCTGCTTTATCAAGAGGCTCTTTTGATGCAACGTATGCGTCAATTTCCTCTTCTGTTAATTCCCAAAACGTAACTTCTGTACGCTCATAAAAAGTGACTGTTTTATCTTTTGCTATAATTGCAACACCAGTATACACTTCATGTGTTTTCCCTGATAATAATTGTAACATCTCTTTCGCCTCAGCCTCATTAGAAGGCTTTCCAAGAACACGCGAATCATACGTAACAATTGTGTCTGCACCTAACACAACGTGATCACTATTCGTTTCTGCTACCGCAGATGCTTTTTGCAAGGCAAGGGACATAACGATATCCGAAGGTGATGAGTACGCACCAATCGTCTCTTCTACTTCACTTACAACGATTTTAAATGGTACACCAGCTAACTCAAGCAATTCCTTCCTGCGAGGTGATCCTGAAGCTAAAATAATTTTTCTCATATTTTCTCCTTCCTTTCTCACATGAAGCAGAACAATTTATATCAATCGTATCAAAGGAATAGTTTGTCCACAAATGATAGAAATATTATTTTCTCTAAGCAAAATAATACTTCTTTACTAAAATACGATTATAGTCCTGCCATAGAGAAAGCACTTTGCTCTAAATTCATAAGAAAAGGAAGAAGTACCTATACTTCTTCCTTCGTCATTTCATTATCCTATTAATTCACCTTTTGGGAAACAATTTTTTCATATGAAAGTATACCATCAATAATAACTTGATTTAATTTCGCCAAAGATTCCTTATCACCTTTTCCATCCTTCACTGTTTGTACAGCTACTGACGTATACATATACAATTTCTTTGCTTCTTCCTGCTTCATACTTTTCCCTTCTTTTTCAATTGCTTTCCACTCTTTTTCAATCGCACCTATATCTTTTGCATTACTTTTTGCACTAGCTTGTACGCTAGAAGCATATTTTGCTAAATGAGTATATAATGGCTGTACTTTTGTTAAGAACGCACCAACTTCTTTATCCTCTTTAAGTAACACTTTATCTGTTATATCCCAGTTCTTTTTCAATACGGAGACATTATCATTTTTATACTGCGTCATTAATTGATTTATGCCCTGTTCATCGCCAGCAATACCAACAACTAATGCATACTTATCACCGCTCGGTTTTAAAGCTGCAACGCCTCCATTACCTTTCCACTCTTCAAGAGCGGCCTGTCCCTTTTCTTCGGAAGAATAAACCCCTCCTTGAACATAAAATAATTTCATTGGATCTAATGACGTTCCTGTTTGTGCTTTTTGTTTTCCCTCATTCGGTGCTGGTGTTTGTTCCGCCGTTCCACCCACCTTTGATTCTTCATTTTGTATCTGCTTCGAAGCTGTTACTCCGCTTCCTCCTGTCGCCCCCTGTCCTGTAAGTAACTGTAGCATTCCCATCCCAAACGCCGTACCAATAACAATTGCAGTTGCAACGATTGCAATTAACGTATTGCTCCACTTCTTTCGTTTTTTTTCCGCAGACACTAATTTCGCTTTTTGAAACGGAACAACATTTTTCGGTCTTTCACTTTCTACTACCATCCATTCAAATTCATCTTTCTTCTTCTCCTCATACTTCGCTTCTGTTCCATTCACTTTCACTGAGATCGTTCGTGATTGCTTGTCCATACACTCACACCTCACCTCTTATCGTTGTCCGCATCATATCATATTCACTTCGCAAAAAAACGAGATATTTGTCAGAGGAATTCGCCAAATAACCCTATATATTTATCTTATATGTATGCATTTGGCTTCATTTGTAGAACAAAAAAACTAGATAGCAAAGACTATCTAGTTTTTCTCGCGAATATATTTTCGAACTTCCGAAATGAAATAAAGAGAACCAGTTATGATAAAAACATCATTTTCTCCAATCATTTCAACCTTCGTATCAATTGCCTCTTTCCAATTTTCAAAAACTAATTTTGACTCTTTCTTTGAGTACGATGCAAGCTCACCTGCTGAAATAGCACGATCAAATGCGAATGTTGTAAAAATAATTTCATCGGCGACGGTTTCTAATTGACCTACCATATTATGCAATTGTTTATCACCAAGGGCAGTAAATAAAACTATTACATTTTTATCTTTGTAATGTGATTCTACCGTTTTCACAAGACTTTCGATACCTTCTGGGTTATGAGCACCATCTATAATAATATCTGGCTTACTTTGCAGTTTTTCAAAGCGCCCAACCCAGTACGCTTCCTGTAATCCCGTTCGGATTTCTTCTTCCTCAATTAAAAATGATAAATATGTTTTCACATACATGACTGCCATAAGCGCAAGTGCTGCGTTTCCTACTTGATGATTGCCTTTCATTGAAATTCGCACATCTTCAAAAAAGGCGAAAGGACAAGTGAAATCGAACTGTTCTCCATCTTCGCTAGACTGTTTATGTAACGCTGTAAAGTGGTTCCCTATCTCGTATAAGTTTGCATGATTTTCCTTTGCAACCTTTTGAATGACTTGCAATGCTTCCTCATCTTGTACACCAGTAATAACTGGAACACCAGACTTAATAATCCCCGCCTTTTCATATGCAATTTCTCCTAGTGTATTACCTAAAATATGCATATGATCGTGGCCGATATTTGTAATAATCGTGAGAACAGGATGAATAACATTCGTAGAATCAAAGCGCCCTCCAAGCCCTGTTTCAAATAAAACAACATCACAGAAATTAACTTTACCGAAATAACAAATTGCCATAACAGTAATAATTTCAAACTCAGTCGCTTCCCCTAAATCCGTCTCATCTAGTTTTTCAACGATTGGCTTTACCATCTTTACAAGTTCAGTAATCTCTTCATCTGCAATTGGTGTCCCGTTCACACTAATACGTTCGTTAAATGTTTCAATATACGGAGAGGTAAATGTCCCTACCTTATACTTTGCGTCTTCTAACATGTAGCGCATATATGTTAACGTTGAACCTTTTCCATTTGTACCAGCAAGATGAACACATTTTATGTGACGCTCTGGATTTCCGAGCTCTTCTAGCATCCATCTCATTCTTTCTAATCCTGGTTTAATACCAAACTTCAATCGGCTATGAATCCACCCTATCGCTTCTTCGTATGTATGTATCACGTATGCTTTCCCCTTTCAAAAGACAACCTTTATACTCCTATTATACGCAAAGAAAAGAGACTCACCAATATAGTGAGCCTCTAAAAAATATTTTACTTTTCAAGATCTGCTAGACGTTGGCGAACTGCTTCACGTTTTTCTAGGTAGTCTTGCTCTTTCGCACGCTCTCCATCAATAACTGCTGCAGGAGCTTTCGCTACGAAACCTTGGTTTGAAAGTTTCTTCTGTACACGTTCTACTTCTTTGTCGAACTTCTCAAATTCTTTCTCAAGACGTGCTCTCTCTTCATCAAGATTAATAAGATCAGCTAACGGTAAGAATAACTCTGCACCTGATACGATTGCAGTCATTGCTTTTTCTGGCGCTTGTAAATCCGTTTGAATTATTAATTCGCTTGGGTTACAGAAACGCTCAATGTAAGAGCTGTTTTTTGTAAGTTGAGCAAGTACATCCTCATCTTTTGCTTTAATTTGCATTTGAACTTTTTTGCTCATTGGCGTATTAACTTCTGCACGGATGTTACGAACAGAACGAATGATATCAACTAGAAGGTGCATTTCTGCCGCAGCTTCTGTATCTTGTAAATCTTCGCGAACTGTTGGCCATGCTGCTACTGTAATAGATTCGCCTTCATGCGGTAAATGTTGCCAAATCTTCTCTGTTACGAATGGCATGAATGGGTGTAATAGACGCATTGTTTGGTCTAATACGTAAGCTAAAATTGAACGAGTTGTTTTCTTAGCAGCTTCATCTTCACCGTATAGTGGAAGTTTCGCCATTTCAATGTACCAGTCACAGAAATCGTCCCAAATGAAGTTGTATAATGAACGACCAGCTTCACCGAACTCATATTTATCCATGTTACGCGTTACGCTTTCGATTGTTTCGTTTAAGCGAGTTAAAATCCACTTATCCGCAACTGATTTTTCACCAGTTAAATCGATTTCTTCATACTTCATATCATCCATGTTCATTAATACGAAACGTGATGCGTTCCAAATTTTATTAATGAAGTTCCAAGTAGATTCTACTTTTTCCATGCTGAAACGTAGATCTTGACCTGGTGCACTTCCTGTTGATAAGAAATAGCGCATTGCATCTGCACCGTACTTCTCGATAACATCCATTGGATCAATGCCGTTACCAAGAGATTTACTCATTTTACGTCCTTGCTCATCACGAACTAAACCGTGAATTAATACATCTTTAAATGGACGCTCGCCTGTAAACTCTAAACCTTGGAAAATCATACGAGATACCCAGAAGAAGATGATGTCATAACCCGTTACTAGTGCATCTGTTGAATAGTAACGTTTGAAGTCTACTGCATCTTCATTTGGCCAGCCAAGTGTTGAGAATGGCCATAACGCTGAACTGAACCATGTATCAAGTACGTCGTTATCTTGATTCCAGTTTTCAATATCTGCTGGCTCTTCTGTACCTACGTATACTTCACCAGTTTCTTTATGATACCAAGCTGGAATGCGGTGTCCCCACCATAATTGACGAGAAATACACCAGTCGTGAATATTTTCCATCCAGCGTAAATATGTGTTTTCGAAACGCTCTGGTACGAACGTTACTTTCTCTTCTTCTTTTTGTTGAAGCGCTACTGCCTTCTCAGCAAGTGGAGCCATTTTTACGAACCATTGTGTTGATAAGTAAGGCTCAACAACTGCACCGCTACGCTCACTATGACCTACTGAATGCATATGAGGCTCGATTTCTACTAATACGCCCGCTTCTTGTAAATCTTTCACTAACGCTTTACGGCATTCAAAACGATCCATACCGTTATACTTACCAGCTTTTTCGTTCATCGATCCATCTTCGTTCATTACTAAGATACGTGGTAAGTCATGACGGTTACCTACTTCAAAGTCATTCGGATCATGAGCTGGTGTAATTTTTACAACGCCTGTTCCGAAATCTTTTTCTACGTACTCATCAGCAATAATCGGGATCTCACGGCCTACGATTGGAAGTGTAACTGTTTTTCCGATTAAATGCTTGTAACGATCGTCTTCTGGATGAACCGCTACTGCTGTATCACCAAGCATCGTTTCTGGACGAGTTGTTGCAAGACGAATATGGCCAGAACCATCTGTTAATGGATAGTTCATATGGTAGAATGCACCTTGAACTTCTTTATGAATTACTTCAATATCAGAAAGGGCTGTGCGTGTTGCTGGGTCCCAGTTGATAATATATTCACCACGGTAAATTAAGCCTTTTTCGTATAATTGAACGAATACTTTATTAACCGCATCAGATAAACCTTCGTCTAATGTGAAACGTTCGCGAGAATAGTCTAGTCCTAAACCAACTTTCCCCCATTGTTGACGAATGTGAGAAGCGTATTCTTCTTTCCACTCCCAAGCTTTTTCAAGGAATTTCTCACGGCCAAGATCGTAACGTGAAATACCTTCTTCACGAAGTTTCCCTTCTACTTTCGCTTGTGTTGCGATACCCGCATGGTCCATTCCTGGAAGCCATAATACATCGTAACCTTGCATACGCTTCGTACGAGTTAAAATATCTTGAAGAGTTGTATCCCAAGCGTGACCTAAGTGTAACTTACCAGTTACGTTCGGAGGTGGAATTACAATTGTATACGGTTGTTTCTTCTCGTCTCCTGTTGCTTCGAAATATTTGCCTTCTAGCCACCACTGATAAAGGCCTTCTTCAACGGACATATGATCATATTTAGTTGGTAAATTCTTTTCCGTGTTTGACATTATTTTCCCTCCTTAAAATAAAAAATGTCCCTCATCCAAAAAAGGACGAGGGACATCGCGGTACCACCTTTATTTACAAACAAATTCAGAATTTGCTTATACTCTTAATTTGATAACGGACAAATCCGTCTTTTCCTAATGAGAACTATTCCGTTCAGAAAAGATGCTCCAGGGCTACCTTCTAACATAACTATCTAGAGAATCTCCCAGCTAATGATTCTCCTCTCTGAAGACGTTTCTTGTTATACTCTTCCCCTTCAAGGCATTTATATGATTGTTAATTATTATATACAATAGTGTAAAAAACGAAACCCTATTCGTCAAGATAAATTTCATACTACGTCTTTTCGAGCAAACGAAAAAAAAAAGATAAGTAGAGACACTACTTATCTTTTTATCCGTTCCCTTGCTGGGCAGCTTGTAATTGCGAAAGGAAATATTCTATATTACTAACGAGCCAATGCGATTGTTGCAAGCTCTTTACTCCGAGAAGTTCATTTTCCCCATTACGACTCTCTCTTCTTTTCTTATAAGACTGGATTTGCCGAATAAATTGCGATGGATACGTCATATACGCAAACATGAGTAGTTGCTCTTCTTTCGTAAAAGGGAAATTTTTTTGGTACATTTGATACCATTCAAACCGATCACTTCGCGCAATTGGATACGTGTTTAAAGACCGAGAATAAAACCCTACTATATCTTGCACCGGTGTTGCAAACTTCGATTTTTCTAAACTAATAAAATAGCCGTTCCGTTCATAATCAAATAAGAAATGATTAAGTGATACGTTACCATGCACAAAAGTAATACGTGTTTTTTCTTTTTCTTTCATCGCATCGTTCCACTCAGTTAATTGCTTCGTTGCAAACTCACGCGCCCTCATTACATGATGATAGTACGTACAATATTGCAATTCAAACGGAGACATATACCACTTCGCTTCAGATTCTACGAGGAACTCTTCTAACATCTCACCATCATTCTCCCAGCGATCGGATATATTTGTATAATGTTTTTCTAAATCTTCTTCTGTATACGTTTCTTCTTTCACCGTTTTTTGATGTAATGTTCCGAGAGTTTGGAACATTTTATGGTATTGATCATTATCCTCGCCGTTGCCTTCCGCACGTTCTAACCAAGGCATTAAATAATAATTATACGTCCCGTCACTTAAAATATAATTTCCATCCGTCGCATGGTATATAGGTACATAATTTGAAAAACCTTTCTCCTTCAAATATTGAATATGATGAAGAAAGTTATTCCGCTCTAACTTCCTGCCTTCTATTTTCTTGAGCGCATACGGACCTTGATTCGTGTAAATTTTCGTTACACTTCCGTGCTCTTCCATATGCTGTGTATCCAATCTATATTGCCTTACAATGGGTTCATAGCGATTTCGTAATTCCATATCCATACGAATAACCCTTTCTATTCAAAACATAGCCTTTAGAAAAATAAGTGAGTGAAAACACTCACTTATTTCGTTTTTGCTCTTGAAACAGGAATATAAATAATTTGTCCTGTAGTTAAATATATATCTTCCGTTTGATTGACACGGTATAAGTTTTGTACAGACGTTTCATAACGTTCTGCAACAGATTCGATCGTATCTCCTTCTTGCACGAAATACATTCTTAACTTTGTAAATTCTTCTTCCGGTTCCTTCGTAAATAATTTCGTTAAATACAGCGCATTTTCATCTCGCTGTGAATACGTTTCTTCTTCTTGCTCTTCTTGTTTTTTCGCTTTTTCTTTCTTGAAATCTTTTCTTCCGAACAATTCAAATTGCGGCGTTGTTTCTTTCTCTTCTTCACGCTCTACAAATTCATGTTCTTCTATTTCCTCTTCTTCTACTCTCTGCTCTTTTCTTTCTTCTAGTTGGAACGGTTCAAATGCGTAATCTTCCCACTCATCTGATTCCTTATAGACTGGTTCTTCTACGTGCGGCGCAGGTCTATTTTCATCCTCTTGTACTGAATCATCTTCTAACTCAGCATACGCCGTTTCTTCCTCTTCATCCTCGATTCTTTCTTCATCACATAAACCAGTGATAGATATATCCGCTAATAATTGTAAGCAACCATTTTCCTTTAATTCATAATCAAATTCCTCAATAGATACATATAGTTCTTCAATTACTTTCACACGGTTTCTCGGAATTGATATTTCAAGCGGGAAGGAATGAACAAGTTCATTAACCCCATCTTCCCTTGTTTCTACATAATCAATTGACTTCGCTGGCGATAGATCTCTTAATGAATAAGCCGAATCATCTTGCCGCGCAACATACTCTCCCGTTAAATCTAATTGCCCTCTCACGATAACTTCATGATCAAGCTCTTCTATCTCAACGTCTGGATCTAACGAAATTGACAAAAGTTCTTCGACTTCCTGTCCTTTTTGGAACCAAACAGATTCTTTTAATGAAAAACGTAATGAATGATCTGTTGCCACTTCTTTTCCCCCTCCCAAACTATATGTCATTACAGATTTATGTATGGAAAGCTGACTTTATGAATAAAAAAAATCGCTCCCCTTATGGAGAGCGATTTTCTTTCAACAATTAAGCTTTTAATTTTGACATTGCAATTTCAGCCGCTGCAATCGTCGCTTCAATATCTGCATCACTATGTGCTGTCGATAAGAATAGACCTTCGAATTGAGATGGTGGCAAGAATACACCTTGTTCTACCATTTCACGATAGTAAGCCGCAAAGAATTCTAAGTTTGAAGATTTTGCTGCATCGTAATTAATAACTTGTTCATCTGTAAAGAAGATACCAATCATAGAACCCGCACGGTTAATATGATGCGGAATGCCATGTTTTTCAGCCGCTTTACGTAAGCCAGCTTCTAACATTTCAGCTTTACGCTCAAATTCTACATATGATTCTGGCGTTAACTGTACTAACGTTTCATAACCTGCTGCCATTGCAAGTGGGTTACCTGATAAAGTACCTGCTTGGTAAATCGGTCCGCTCGGTGCAACTTGGCGCATAATTTCTGCTTTACCGCCGTATGCTCCTACTGGTAATCCACCACCGATTACTTTACCTAAACAAGTTAAATCAGGTGTTACACCGTAATAACCTTGTCCGCAATTATAAGCAACTCGGAATCCTGTCATGACTTCATCAAAAATAAGCAACGCACCATTTTGCTCTGTTACTTCACGAAGACCTTCTAAAAATCCTGGTTGTGGAGGAACAACACCCATATTCCCTGCTACTGGTTCTACAATTATACAAGCAATATCATCACCGAATTGTTTGAAAGCGTATTTCACACTTTCTAAATCGTTATACGCTACTGTAATCGTATTTTTCGCTACACCTTCTGGTACACCAGGGCTATCTGGTAAACCTAGCGTCGCCACACCAGAACCCGCTTTAATTAATAATGAATCACCATGACCGTGGTAACAACCGATGAATTTCAAAATTTTGTTACGACCTGTATAACCACGAGCTAAACGTAGCGCACTCATTGTTGCTTCTGTTCCAGAGTTAACCATACGTACAATCTCAATTGATGGTACGCGCTCAATAACAAGTTTCGCTAATTTATTCTCAATTTCCGTTGGGGCACCGAAGCTTGTTCCTCTTTCAGCAACAGATTTTAAAGCTTCAACAACACGATCATTCGCATGACCATGAATTAAAGGACCCCATGATAATACGTAATCGATGTATTCATTCCCATCGATATCATATACTTTAGAGCCTTTTCCGCGCTCCATAAACAACGGATTCATACCAACAGACTTAAAGGCACGAACGGGGCTATTTACACCACCAGGCATTAAATCTTGTGCCTCTTCAAACGCCGCAATCGATTTATCAAACTTTTTCATTATTTAGCGCCTCCTTCTTGTAACCATCTTGCTGCATCTTTTGCATGATACGTAATAATTAAATCTGCTCCTGCACGTTTCATGCTAATTAATTTTTCAAGTACAACTTCTTTTTCATTAATCCAACCATTTTGTGCTGCCGCTTTAATCATCGAATACTCACCACTTACGTTATAAGCAACGACTGGTAAATTAAAGTTATTTTTCACATCACGAACGATATCTAAGTAAGAAAGAGCCGGCTTTACAATTAAGAAATCTGCCCCTTCCATTACATCTGATTCTGCTTCACGGAATGCTTCCATACGGTTCGCTGGATCCATTTGATATGTTTTACGATCACCAAATTGCGGAGCACCGTGCGCCGCATCGCGGAATGGTCCGTAAAATGCTGATGAATATTTCACAGCGTACGACATTACTGGTACGTGTCCAAAACCATTTTCATCCAATGCGTGGCGAATTGCTGTTACGAATCCGTCCATCATGTTTGATGGCGCAATAATGTCTGCTCCTGCTTTTGCTTGGCTTACAGCTGTTTTTGCAAGAACTGCAAGAGACTCGTCATTTAAAATAATACCATCTTCAATTACACCGCAATGACCATGGCTTGTGAATTGACATAAACATGTATCTGCAACTACTACTAGCTCAGGGAATTCACCTTTAATTTGCTTAATTGCACGTTGCACAATTCCATGATCACAATAAGCTGATGATCCAACTTCATCTTTTTCAGCAGGTAAACCAAATACAATAACAGAACGAATACCTAAATCAACAACCTCTTGCATTTCAGCTTGCAATAAATCTAAAGACATTTGGTATACGCCTGGCATAGAAGGCACTTCATTACGAACATTTTCTCCTTCTAATACAAAAATAGGGTAAATAAAATCTTCCGTATGTAAAAACGTTTCACGCACAAGCGCACGCATATTACCGCTTTGTCTTAAGCGACGATGACGATTAAATTGTAAAGAGTTCATAGATTTCTATCCCCATTCTTTTATTTTATAGATTCACAAATGCATTGTAGTAATGCTTCTACAGTGTACTCTTTCGGCATAATAACATGCGGAAAATAAAGGATCGCCTCTTTTTCCGTAATGGGCCCTATACAAGCAATTGTACATTTTTTTGTCCATTCTCTCCAGTTTGTATCCTCAAGTAAACGAATAAAACTAGTAACAGTTGAAGGGCTCGTAAATGTAATAATGTCTACTTTCCCTACTTCTAACGCTTCTATCAGCTCTTGCCTTTTCTCTACATTCTCTTTCGTACTATATACGATTAGCTCATCTAGAGAAACACCAATTTCGCGAAGTGCAACTGGAATTACATCTCTTGCTAAATTCCCTTTCGGAAATAAAATACATTCGTTTCCACTTAGTCTTTTTACAAACTCTTCTGCAAATATTTCTGCAACAAATGAAGTTGGAACGAAGTCCACTTCATAGCCCCGCTTTTCTAACTCTAACTTTGTTTTCACACCTACTGCAGCAACTTTAGTCTTTGCGGGTAGCTTCTTTCTCAAACTATCTAGAAAAAAAGCTACCCCATTTTTACTCGTAAAAATAACCCAGTCATACGAATGTAGCTGCCCTTCTATATGTTGAATTTGCCTATGAGATATACCTTCCATACGCAAAAGCGGAATTTCCAATGGAATTCCGCTCTTTTCTTTCACCGCTACACTCATTTGTTTCGCTTGATGCTGGGCACGTGTAATTAATACCGTTTTGCCAGCGAGAGCGTTCATATTTATTGTTGCCCCTTATTTGCAGCAAGAATGAGTTCTTTTGCGCCTTGTTTAATTAAACGGTCCGCAGCCTCTAATCCTACTTCCTCTGGATTAGTTCCTACTACTGTCTCTTTCAATAAAACAGAACCGTCCATAGAACCGACAAGAGCTGTTAATTCGATTGCATCATTTTCTGTAAGAGTTGCATATCCAGCGATCGGAACTTGGCATCCACCTTCAAGTTTATGAAGAAATACTCGTTCTGCCGCCACTGTTCTTTCTGTTACTGCATCATTCATATGCGCTAACAACTGTAGTAAATCCTTATCATCCTCACGGCACTCAATCGCTAATGCACCTTGTCCTACAGCAGGTACACATAACGTCTCGTCTAAATGTTCTGTAATAACTTCATTATCCCAGCCCATTCTTTGTAATCCAGCTGTCGCTAAAATGATTGCGTCGTAATCTTCTTCTTGTAATTTACGTAAACGTGTATCGATATTTCCTCGAATCCACTTCACTTGTAAATCTGGTCTCGCAGCTAATAATTGTGCACTGCGTCTTAAACTACTCGTACCTAAAATAGCGCCTTCTGCTAACTCTTTAAACGATACTCCGCTTTTTGAGATAAAAGCATCACGAGGGTCAACACGCTTCGGTGTACAACCAATCATTAATCCTTCTGGAAGTATGGCCGGCATATCTTTCATACTATGTACAGCCATATCAATTTCTTTCGTAAGTAACGCATGTTCAATCTCTTTAACAAACAAGCCTTTTCCGCCTACTTTTGAAAGAGTAACATCTAAAATAACATCACCTTTTGTGACGATTTCTTTCACTTCAAATTCATATGGTAAACCTAGCGCTTTTAACTGATCAATAAACCAGTTTGTTTGCGTTAATGCTAATTTACTCTTTCGTGATCCTACAATAATTTTGCGCATAATTCTCTCTCCTCATTATAAATACCAAAAGTGGAAGTTGGATAAACTACTTAATAGAAAAATATTGATTAGCATTACGAGAAATGCTCCAATATTCCACTGCACGATTTTCTTCCCTTGCAACACATCTGCAACTCGTAAATATAGGCCAGCACAATATACAAATAGAACAACAAAAGACCCGATCACTTTCGTATCATACCAATGGAAATTGTCCAATTTCGTATATCCCCATATGCATCCTAATAAAATAGCTAGTAAGAAAAATGGAACAGAAAATAAATTTAATCCGTAAGACATCGATTCTAGCTTCGGTAAATTCCCTAACCTTCTTAATCTCGCATTCCATTTTTTCTTTTTTAATAGGCGATATTGCAATAAATACATAATAGAAAAAATGAACGATACAGTGAAAGTTGCATAAGAAATAATAGCCATACCGACATGTACATATACAAGTTCTGAAACTAATTGCTCTGCCAGTACCGGCGACATCTTTCCGAGCGGTGTAAAAATAGAAAAAGCGCTTACGCCAAATGCGACAACATTTGTAAAAAAGACTAGAAAGTCAATTCTCATAAATCGATTAATGACTAACGACATCGTAATCAATAGCCAAACATAAAAATAAATCCCTGATAATAAAGTTAATATAGGGTTCGTTTCTGAATCTGTAGCCCTAAGTAACATAAAGATAGACTGCAGAACCCATACAATCGAAAGTAACCAAAAAGCAAATCGGTTCGCCTTTCGGTTACTTTGGAAATAATCTATAAAATATAAACTAATGCTACAAGCATATAAAATAATTGCAATATGATAAATAATACTGTTATTTAAAAAACTCATCCGATCATCCTTCCAAATTATAAAGATGGAACGGATGGTGTCCATGCTCTTTTATGTTCTACTTCTTCCGCACAACTCTCTACATCTTCCATTTCTAAGTCAAAAATCTTTGCAAATAACGCTAATTTTTCGTCTGCTCCCTCTTCAGCAGCTATTTCTTTCGCTACTAAAATTGGGTCTTTTAATAATTGATTAATAATACTTTTCGTATGCTTACTAATTACTTTTCTCTCACGATCACTAAGATTCGGTATTTTTCGTTCCAAACTATCCATCGTTTCACTTTGGATAGCAAGTGCCTTATCACGAAGAGCTGCTATTAACGGAACAACACCAAGTGTACTTAACCACGTTTTAAATAAAACAATTTCCTCTTCAATCATAAATTGAATTTTCTCTGCTTCTTTCAAACGCTCAGCACGATTTGCTTCCACTACTCCTTGCAAATCATCAATGTCATATAAGAAAGAACCTTCTAGTTCATCAATCGCTGGATCAATATCACGTGGCACTGCAATATCCACCATAAATAACGGACGACCAGAGCGCATTTTCTCTACCTTTGTCATCATCTCTTTTGTAATGACATATTCAGATG
The DNA here is from genome assembly GCF_051915365.1 of Bacillus cereus group sp. MYBK79-1. Lineage (NCBI taxonomy): Bacteria > Bacillati > Bacillota > Bacilli > Caryophanales > Bacillaceae > Bacillus > Bacillus cereus group sp. MYBK79-1. The sequence continues at coordinate 102,600 of NZ_JBQAEO010000002.1, forward strand.
CACCAGTTGAACTAATTAAAATATCTGCTTCTAATAATGCACATTGTAATTCACTTAAAGGCTTTGCATGTCCCATATATTTCTCAGCCATTACTTCCGCTTTCTTAAACGTCCTATTCATGACTGTTACTTTTCGAGCACCGCTTCCATATAAGTTTTGTAGTGCCAGTTCACCCATCTTACCAGCACCAAGAATAAGCACATGACAATCTGTTAACTCACCAAATATTTTCTTTCCGAGCTCAACAGCAGCATAGCTAACAGATATCGCACTTTCACCAATCGTCGTTTCTGAGTGCGCACGTTTCGCTAACGTAACCACTTGCTTAAACAACTCATTAAAAATTGTGCCTGTCGCTTTTACTTGTTGCGCTTCTAAAAAGCTATCTTTTATTTGGCCTAAAATCTGTGTTTCTCCAACTACCATAGAATCTAAACCGCACGTCACGCGGAATAAATGATCTATTGCACCATCTTGTTCAAAAATAGTTAAATATGGTGCGACTTCTTCTATTTCAAGCTGAAACCAATCAGCTAAAAACTTCTTAATATAATACCGTCCCGTGTGTAATTGATCGACAACAGCGTAAATCTCAGTGCGATTACAAGTTGATACAATGACATTCTCTAACACGCTCTTTTGATTTTGTAATATAGTCATTGCTTGCTCTAGCTCTGCTGCCTGAAATGTGAGTTTCTCACGAAATTCTACAGGGGCTGTTCGATAATTTACACTAACAACAAGAATATGCACGCAGCATGTCCCCCTTCACCCGTTTTATCACTTTATCTACTATCATAATACAACTTTCCTCTTATGAATCTGACAATCGTGTGAACAACCGATTATTTTTTATTTATTCTCCGTATGTAATAAAGGAGATTCAGTAAAAATAATAAAGGCTTTCTACTTTATAATGATTATAAATTAATAACTCTATTTGTACGTTACCAAAAAAAGCCCTCATAATCAAGTGATGGAAACCATTCCATATGAATTATAACATCATCTTTCCTATCTTCTTTCATCATGAAGGAAAATATGTATGATTGTTCCAAATTGTAGCACAAACTTTCTCAATACAATGTATTTGACATTGTATTTCTTTTTCGTTATATTGATTTTACAAAATTAAATTGTGCACAACTTAATTAGAAGGGAGTTATGTATGACAGAGAATTCTTTACATCTAGATAACCAACTTTGTTTTTCTATTTACGCCTGTTCTAAAGAGGTTACCCGCTTTTATCGACCATATTTAGAAGAGATGGGTATTACGTATCCCCAGTACATTACTTTACTCGTACTATGGGAACAAGACGGACTAACAGTAAAAGAAATTGGAGAACGTCTATTTTTAGATTCCGGTACGTTAACACCTATGTTAAAACGAATGGAATCATTAAAACTTGTAAAACGCGTTCGTTCCAAAGAAGATGAACGCAAAGTTTGTATTGAATTAACAGAACAAGGTAAAGATTTAAAAGAAAAGGCTTGTTCATTGCCGACAACAATGGCAACAAATTTAGGAATTACAGAACAAGAATATCGTTCTTTATTAATTCAATTAAATAAACTAATTGAAACAATGAAAACAATAAATGATAGAAAAGGGGAATAAACATGGATAAATTATATACTGCTTCAGTAACTGCTACAGGTGGAAGAAATGGAAAAGTAATTTCAGATGATGGCATATTAAATCTTGATGTAAAAATGCCGAAAGCACTAGGTGGTGCAGGCGGAGAGGCAACAAATCCAGAACAACTATTTGCTGCTGGTTATGCCGCTTGTTTTGATAGTGCATTACAACTTGTCATTCGTACAAAACGTATGAAAGTAGAAAGCACAGAAGTAACTGCTCACGTTTCTATCGGAAAAGATACAGATGGTGGTTTCGGCCTATCTGCTGTACTCGATGTACACGTTGCTGGCGTCTCTCATGCCGAAGCACAAGAACTTGTAGAAGCCGCTCACGGTGTATGTCCTTATTCAAAAGCAACACGAGGTAATATTGAGGTTACATTAAACGTAAGATAAAAAAATTTAGTAAATAAAAAAACGCGCGACATTCGTCACGCGTTTTTTGTTTTTGTCATTCTATGAATTGCCTTCCACGCTTCTTCTTTTCCAAGTCCTGTTTCAGAAGAGAATAGAACAATTTCATCGCCAATTTCAACAGCAAGCGTTTCTTTTACAACTTTTAAATGCTTTTGCCATTTCCCTTTCGGAATTTTATCGGCTTTCGTCGCAATAATAATTGTTGGGATTTCATAATGCTTTAAGAAATCATACATCATCACGTCATCGTTTGTTGGTTGGTGACGTAAATCAACTACTAATACAGCTGCGTCTAATTGCTCACGTGTTGTAAAGTAAGTCTCAATCATCTTGCCCCATGCTGCGCGCTCTGTTTTAGATACTTTCGCATATCCATAACCTGGAACGTCAACAAAATGCATCATCTCATTGATTAAGAAAAAGTTCAACGTTTGCGTTTTTCCTGGTTTAGAAGAAATACGTACTAACTTTTTACGATTTAAAATTTTATTAATAAAGGAAGACTTCCCGACATTTGAACGACCTGCTAATGCAATTTCTGGTAAATCACTGTCTGGATATTGTTCTGGTTTAACAGCACTAATTACAATATCTGCTTTTGTTACTTTCATTGTTTCACTCCTACTAATGCGTGCTCCAATACTTCATCTAAATGAGATGCAAGCACAAACGTAAGGTTTTCTTTTACGCTTTCTGGAATATCATCTAAATCTTTCTCGTTTTCTGCTGGCAAAATAATTTTTGTTAAGCCTGCGCGGTGAGCACTTAATGTTTTTTCTTTTAAACCACCAATTGGTAATACACGACCACGAAGTGTAATTTCACCTGTCATCCCTACTTCTTTACTTACAGGAATACCTGTTAGTGCAGAAATAAGTGCCGTTGCCATCGTAATACCTGCTGACGGTCCATCTTTTGGAACTGCTCCTTCTGGAACATGAATATGAATATCATTTTTCTCATGGAAATTCGGATCAATCTGAAGCTCTTCTGCACGAGAACGAATATAGCTAAACGCTGCTTGTGCGGATTCTTTCATAACATCCCCAAGTTTCCCTGTTAAAATTAATTTCCCTTTACCTGGCGCTACAGACACTTCAATCGCAAGTGTATCACCGCCTGCTGCAGTATACGCTAATCCTGTTGCCATACCAACTTGGTCTGTTTTTTCGGCTTGCCCATAACGGAATATGTGCTTACCAAGTAAATCAACAATGTTTTTCTCTGTTACTACAATACGCTTGCGTTCTGCTGTAACGATAATTTTTGCTGCTTTACGACAAACTTTTGCAATTTGACGCTCTAGTGTACGAACACCAGCCTCACGTGTATAATAACGAATAATTTCAAGAAGTGCTTCATCACGTACTTGTAAGTTACCTTTTCGTAAGCCATGTTCTTTTAATTGTTTCGGCAATAAATGTTCACGGGCAATATGAACTTTTTCAAGTTCTGTATAGCCAGCAATCGAAATAATTTCCATACGGTCAAGCAACGGACCTGGAACACTTGAAAGTGTATTCGCAGTTGCTACAAACATAACTTTCGATAAATCATACGGTTCTTCAATGTAATGATCACTGAAGTTATGGTTTTGTTCTGGGTCTAACACTTCAAGTAATGCTGCTGATGGATCTCCACGGAAATCGTTAGACATTTTATCAATCTCATCTAATAAAAAGACTGGATTAACTGTTTTCGCCTTTTTCATACCTTGAATAATACGTCCTGGCATCGCTCCAACGTACGTACGACGGTGACCACGGATTTCAGATTCATCACGTACACCACCAAGGGATACACGGACAAAATTACGATTTAATGATGTTGCAATCGAACGCGCTAACGAAGTTTTCCCGACCCCAGGAGGTCCTACTAAGCAAAGGATAGGTCCTTTTAATGAATTCGTTAACTTCTGTACAGCTAAATATTCAAGTACGCGCTCTTTTACTTTCTCAAGTCCGTAATGATCTTTGTTCAAAATCTCTTCAGAATGAGCAAGATCAATCATATCTTCTGTTGCTTCTGTCCACGGAAGTGCTAATAACCAATCGATATAATTGCGAATGACACCGCTCTCCGCAGAACTTGCTGGTAATTTTTCATAACGGTCTAATTCTTTCAGTGCAGCCTTCATTGTTTCTTCAGGCATTCCCGACTGTTCAATTTTCTCACGAAGTTCTTCAACTTCCCCGCCCTTACCTTCTTTATCGCCAAGTTCAGTTTGAATCGCCTTCATTTGCTCACGTAAGAAATATTCTTTTTGCGTGCGCTCCATTGAACGTTTCACTTTTTGTCCAATTTTCTTTTCTAAACTAAGTAACTCTTGTTCATCTTGAATAATTGAAATAAGTGTATGTAATCGTTCCTTCACAGATACAATCTCTAAGATTTCTTGTTTCTGCTTCGTTTTAATCGGCAAGTGAGAAGCAATTAAATCAGCTAATCTTCCTGGCTCTTCTACATCAGCTACCGTTGCAAATGTTTCATTTGAAACTTTTTTCGAAACTTTAATATATTGTTCGAAATGCTCTAGTAATGTACGCATAAGAGCTTTCTCTTCTAGATCATCTTCCACGTCTTCAGTTACCGTTTTGATAGAAACCTGCACTACATTTTCTTCTTCGATAAACTCTACTACTTCAGCTCTATGTAAACCTTCTACAAGGACACGAAGCGTACCGTTCGGCAATTTTAACATTTGCTTCACTTTCGCTACTGTACCTACACTATATATGTCATCTTCTTTCGGATCATCGATATTCATTTCTTTTTGCATCGCTAAAAAGATGATATTTTCATCCATTGCCGCCTGCTCTAGTGCTTGTATCGATTTATCACGTCCTACATCAAGATGCAGAACCATCGTTGGATATACGAGAACGCCTCTTAATGGTAGGAGGGGTACGATTCTTTCATTCGTATTCATACTAGACATAGCACCTCCATAATAAATTAAACTCCTGTTCAACTATTTTATATTACAATACATCTAGATGCAATTGCAGAGATTTTCCGCAATTGTAAATCTCTCGTTTTTTCTCCCTTATAAAAAGGAAAAAAGACTCCGCTTAAGCATACAAACTTAAACGAAGTCTGGCAAATTTTATTATCGTTCATTCTCACATTGATTGTGCATCTGTTTCGTCCACAGCAGTATGTATATCAAGGTCTCGATGCATGTTTTCCTGCATAAATGTTAGCTCAAATACTTCTTTTAACTTACGAACGGGAATGATTTCAATTCCTTTTATTGTGTACAAAAACGGTTGCATGTTTTCAGCAGGAATGATGACTTTCTTAGCACCTGCTTTTTTAGCGGCTTTTATTTTTGCGTACACACCACCAATAGGTTTCACTTCTCCGTGTATACTTATCTCACCGGTCATCGCTACTTCATTACTCACATACGTACGATGCACTGCTGAATATACACCTGTTGCCATAGCAATACCTGCCGAAGGCCCATCAATTGGGATACCACCTGGAAAATTAATATGTATATCGTATCCTTCTGGCAACACATCTAGAGAACGAAGTACCGTTAATACATTATCTACAGAACCTTTCGCCATACTTTTACGACGAATGGATTTCGTTTGACTACCAATACTTTCCTCCTCCACAATTCCGGTAACATTTACCGATCCTTTATCTTTCGCCTTGATTGCAGTTACTTCAATTTCTAATAACGCGCCCGTATTTGGTCCATATACAGCAAGTCCATTTACAAGACCTATTCTCGGAATAGGATAAATACGTTTTTCGTATTTCGGTGTAAGTTGACTAGAGTGAACAACCCACTCTATATCTTCATCTTTAATAAAAGAACGTTCTTCATTTATTGCCATACCAGCAGAAATTTGTACAAGGTTAATCGCTTCTCGTCCATTTCTTGCATACATCCCGATCATTTCAATACCATTTTCACCTATTTGCATTTCCACTTTATCAGCTGCATTCTTCGCTACTTTTTGAATCTCTTCTGTATCTAACTCACGAAAAAACACTTCTAAACAGCGTGAGCGAATAGCAGGAGGAATCTCCTCTGGCGAACGTGTCGTCGCCCCAACTAAGCGAAAATCGGCTGGCAAACCTTTTTGAAAAATATCATGTATATACGTTGGAATCATTGAATTTTCTTCACTATAGTACGCACTTTCCAAAAATACTTTCCGGTCTTCTAACACCTTTAACATTTTGTTCATTTGAATTGGATGTAATTCACCAATCTCATCAATGAACAAAATACCACCATGCGCATCTGTTACAGCCCCTTTTTTCGGCTGTGGGATACCCGCTTGCCCCATTGCACCTGCCCCTTGATAAATCGGATCATGGACTGAACCAATTAATGGGTCTGCAATACCACGTTCATCAAACCTTGCTGTTGTCGCATCAAGTTCGATAAATGTTGCATTCGTACGAAATGGAGATTTCGGATTTCGTTTCGCTTCTTCCAATACGAGACGTGCTGCCGCTGTCTTCCCGACACCTGGCGGACCATATATAATTACATGTTGCGGATTCGGACCACAAAGAGCCGCTTTTAACGACCTAATTCCGTCCTCTTGCCCTACAATATCTAAAAAGGATGTAGGACGTACCTTTTCCGCAAGTGGCTCTGTTAAAGAAATCTCACGCATTTTACGAAGCTGTTCTAATTCTTTTTTCGATTCTCGATCAATTGAAACTTTTTGTGTTCGCTGATTTCGAAGTAAATGCCAAAAATATAATCCGACAATTACACCAAAAACAAGTTGAACAAGTAAAAATATATTTGTCCAGCTCATAATTTATTTCCTCCCGCAATGTTTTATCACTTAGTATTTCCGCGGAGGAACATAGCTAAACATAAAGAAAAACAGCAATTATAAAAATTGCTGTTTCTTCATCGCACTATGCAGATGTTTTTGTATCAAGTACAGTACCGTCTTGTAACACCAATTTCGGCGGTTCATTATCAGCTACTGTTTCTTTCGTCAGAATACACTTCTCGATATCTTTGCGAGATGGAAGTTCGAACATTACATCAAGCATTAAGCCTTCAATAATAGAACGAAGTCCACGAGCACCTGTTTTACGTTCAATTGCTTTTTTCGCAATTTCAATTAGTGCACCTTCTTCAAACTCTAACTCAACATCGTCAAGCTCCAATAGTTTTTGGAATTGCTTAACAAGTGCATTTTTTGGTTTCGTTAAAATATCTACAAGAGCATCTTCATCAAGCGGCTCTAGGTTCGCAATAACTGGAAGACGACCGATAAACTCCGGAATTAAACCGAATCTTAAAAGATCCTCTGGTAAAACGTGAGATAAAACATGCTTCTCATTTACATCAGCATTTTTCTTCTCAGCACCAAATCCAATTACTTTCTCACCAAGGCGACGTTTAATAATTGGCTCAATGCCATCAAACGCTCCACCACAAATGAATAGGATATTCGTTGTATCAATTTGAATGAACTCTTGATGCGGATGCTTACGACCACCTTGAGGTGGAACGCTCGCTACAGTACCTTCTAAAATTTTCAGAAGTGCCTGCTGTACGCCTTCACCAGATACATCACGTGTAATTGATGGATTTTCGGACTTACGTGCCACTTTATCAATCTCATCAATATAAATGATTCCTTTTTCCGCTTTCTCTACATCATAATCAGCTGCTTGGATTAATTTTAGTAAGATGTTTTCTACATCTTCCCCTACATATCCAGCTTCTGTTAAAGATGTTGCGTCCGCGATCGCAAATGGAACATTTAAAATACGCGCTAATGTTTGTGCCAATAATGTTTTACCACTACCAGTTGGCCCAATAAGTGAAATATTACTCTTCGCTAATTCTACATCATCAATTTTACTGTTAGAATTAATGCGTTTGTAATGGTTATATACCGCTACCGCTAGTGCTTTTTTCGCGTTATCTTGTCCGATGACATACTCATCTAAGATTTCACGAATTTCTACCGGTTTCGGTACATCTTTGAATTCTACTTCTTCGTCCTTCGCAAGCTCCTCTTGTACAATTTCAGTACAAAGTTCGATACACTCGTCACAAATGTAAACACCTGGACCTGCAACTAACTTTCGAACTTGCGTTTGTGTTTTACCACAGAAAGAACATTTTAATTGACCTTTTTCATCATTAAATTTAAACATATTTTCACACCCCTTACAAAGTGCTAACCTCTTGCCTTCGTATGTACACGATAAATGTATCGTATGTAAATACATATTATGTCACTACGTGGCGAGAAATACAAATAATATGACTAGTTATGTACAAATAAAAAAATTTTAAAACTTTTGAAATATGTATATTCGACTTGTAAAGGAAGTTTTCCTTCTTCATCGAAAAGTTTTATAAATATATTTCTATATTTATAAAACAAGGCACGATTAAAATCGCGCCTTGTTATTTTATTATGCAGCGTTGTCTACTAAGAAGTCTACAGCTTTACGCACTTTAAGGTCTTCAGATAAAGCGTCTACGCTTCCAAGAGCTTGCTTGATAGCGTCTACTGGCATACCGTACATTTCAGCCATTTTTTCAACTTCTGCAGTTACTTCTTCTTCAGTAACTTCGATGTTTTCAGCTTCAATGATAGCTTCAAGAACAAGGTTGATTCTTACGCGTTTTTGAGCGTCTTCTTTCATTTGCTCTTTTAACTTGTCAGCGTCAGTACCTGTGAATTGGTAGTAAAGCTCAAGGTTCATACCTTGTTGGCTTAAACGTTGCTCGAATTCACGAACCATACGATCTAACTCAGTGTCGATCATAGCTTCTGGAATCTCGATTTCAGCGTTAGCAGCAGCTAATTCTACTACTTCGTCACGTACTTTGTGCTCAGCTTCGTGCTTTTTGCCTTCTTCTAAGTTTGTACGAAGTTTTGTTTTTAATTCATCAAGAGTTGCAACTTCTTCGTCAGCTTCTTTAGCGAACTCGTCGTTTAACTCAGGAAGTTCTTTTGTTTTGATTTCGTGAATTGTTACTTTGAATGTAGCTGGTTTACCAGCTAATTCAGCAGCGTGGTACTCTTCTGGGAATGAAACTTCAACTTCTTTAGAATCACCAGATTTAAGACCAATTACTTGCTCTTCGAAACCAGGGATGAAAGTACCAGAACCGATTGCAAGAGAATAGTTTTCGCCTTTTCCGCCTTCAAATGCTTCGCCATCAACGAAACCTTCGAAGTCGATTACAGCTGTATCACCGTTTTCAACAGTTCCTTCTTCTTTAACAACTAGTTCAGCTTGACGCTCTTGTAAAGATTTTAATTCGTTCTCTACATCTTCGTCAGTTACAGTTGTTTCAACTTTTTCTACTGCTAAACCTTTGTACTCCCCTAATTTAACTTCAGGTTTCACTGTAACTTTTGCAGTGAAGATAAGGTTAGCATTTTTTTCGAACTTCTCGATGTTGATTTCAGGATGATCAACTGGGAAGATACCAGCTTCATCAATCGCTTCACCATATGCTTTTGGTAAGATGATATCTATAGCATCTTGATATAAAGATTCGATACCAAAGCGTTGTTCGAATAACGGACGAGGCATTTTTCCTTTACGGAAACCTGGTACGTTGATTGTTTGTACTACTTTTTTGAACGCAGCGTCGATAGAGTTGTTTACTTCTTTAGCATCAACTTCGATTGTTAAAACGCCTACGTTACCTTCTAATTTTTCCCATTTTGTAGCCATTTATTCTTTCCCTCCAACTATAATAATGTATGCACATACCTCTATAGATTAAAATCTTCATTATCTCTTTTTTGAAATAACAAAAGTACAAATAATCCTCTAGCAAAAGCTTTCAGATATAATGTTCCAATCTACTAATTGCCTAAAAGACAACTACGGTATATTTTGTTCGAGAATAATATGAAACATATTAAGTAAGAGAATTACACTTCTCTTCTCTTACAAACAGGCAGATTTCTGCCTTTTGCAACCCTTACATTATAACATAGAATATGCTCGTTTCAAGAACCGAACGATTCTTTTTCATAATTATACGGGCAAATATCCTTCTCTTTCAACACGTAATAACCATTGATAGGCAATATGAAACTCTTCTAATTCAATATTATACGCTGTCATAAGTTCTTCTTCATCAATAGTCAATCCGAAACGCTTTCTTCCAATTCTCTCTAAAACAGCAGCCCAAATCTCCACTTTATCCATTAATAGAGCGAATGGGAAAACGCTAATTCGCAATTCTTTCCAATATGTAACCATCGCATCAAATATATCGGGATATTTTTGCTCTAATCGGCTTGATAATGTATGTATAATGTTATCGGATTGCTCCTCATTATGACCTGTAAATGCTGGAATCACCTTAATCGTATTCCCAAACTTTTCTACCTCTATCTCTTCTTCTATTTGATTTTCTATCATTTTATATAAAATAGAAGTTTTCAAATAAGGGTGCTGTTTTTCGTCTATTAAAAATTTCTTTAAAACAGGTAATGCAAGATCCAAGTCTCTTAACGAAAGTTGCTGAATCGCTCTTAGCTTTTGCCCAAAGTTTTCTCCAAACATTTCATTAGTAAACTCATCCAATTCAAAATTCGAATCGACTAGTGACGTATCTACTTCATTTAACATACCTTCTGCAAATAAAGCGAGCTGTGCTAATTTTTCCTTTTGCTCAGGCATTACATCTTTCGTTTGCAAAACCTTTTCAACGATTTCAATGACACCTTCATAATCATTTGTTTGAACTAAAATCGTCACATATGTTTCAAGAATATCACCAAATAATACAGCCCCTGTTTCAAGTAACTGTTCACATTTGTCTTTCGCTTCTTCCATATGTTTTAATTCTAACAAACAAATAACAGAAGCGAGTTCCGTTTGTTCCGTTTCTGCATTATACTGACGTAATATTTCAAAGCAGCGCAATGCATCTTCGAATTTCCGCTCTTTCAGTGCTAAAAAACCTTCATCAATATATCGCTCTGATAGTTGCGGAAACAATACGACCGTATTTTCTTTTTTATCCATACGTCCGCCTCTTTTTCTAGATTTTAATTATCTTTAAAGTAAATATATCAAATGAGTAATAAGAACACAACATCCCAAAACCCTTTATTTGAAATATAGAAATATTTAATTTTTATATTTCAATATAAACAAATCCTTACTAAAAATTAAAAATGCGCAAATAAAAATCCTCAGCAATTAAAGCAGAGGATTCATCATTAATGGAAAGCTTTTATAATAGTGGGGTATATAACAAGGGTAATAATTTGGAGAACAATAATTGCCATAACAATCATGCTACAATAGAAGATTGGTTTACTTCGCTTCATTAAAAACATAATAATAAGCATCGTACAAGCAAACAAACTTAAGAAGAACAAACTCGTTGTCGAACTAAGTATACCACTCGGGACAAAGAACAATAACACTACACTACAAGTACCTATAATTCCAAATAACCATTCCATTCATTCACTCATTCCCTTTCCCTCTCATGGCAGTTTTTTTACTAAGCGATTAAATGTTTTACAACATCAACTACATACGTTAATTTCTCATACGCTACAAATCCAAAAGCAACTGTTAAACCCGTTACGATTAACCCTTTCATCATTTCTTCCTCCTCGTTTTATCGTTGTTACCTTCATTATAGAGGATTAGCAATTTGTTACCATCGAACTTCCTTACAGTTACCTTACAGAATTGTAAGATTTCAAAAAAGGCATAAAAAACAACTTATATCACTTGAGGGGACTTCATGGAATTTCTCTATAATCACTTGCAAAATCAACTTTTTTCTCAGCACCTTTTTACATATTTTTAAATAACATTCGTTACTTTTCTCAACTTACCTTCAAATGTTTTTAATTATAAGAAAACACTTTATTAAAATCGTGTTAATATATTTTTGTACAATCAAAAATTTAAAAGGGGGATTATATATGTTTAAAAAAATGGCTGCAGATGTATTAGGACTAAGTGATGTAGGATCTGTCATCACACCGAAAGATTACGATAAAGTTGATGCTGATGATTATGTGATGCATGAAGACGGGGAGAAAATTTATTTTCTAATTAAATCAAAATCAGATGAATATTGTTTCACAAACAAAGGATTAATCCACCTAGATGGCACAAGCGCAACAAGTAAAAAACGTACACTACGCCGCTTTAGCTATAGTAAATATCAAATTAAAAACGTAGCACTTGAAACTGCTGGAACGATTGATTTAGATGTAGAAATCAAGTTCCAAATGGGTGATGAGCATTATTCAATTGATGTTCATAAAAAACATATTGAAGAATTAAAAGATTTATATAAAGCTTTACTTAAAATAGAAGAAATCTCATACGACAACGATATTACATTGCAGTATGCACATAAAAGTCTAGATATGGCATCTAACGCTTTCAGCCGTATTTCAAACCCACAAGTAAATTTAGCAGAGCAGTTTAAAGAAATGAACGAAATCGCCTTTAACTGGCTCGTTGATACGAAGAAACAATATAATGTGAAAGATTATGGTTTTGTCTTTGAGAAGTTTATTAATAACTGAACAAGAAACCCTTGTTATCAAAAGATAACAAGGGTTTCTTGTTCCAGGAGAGATTTGAACTCCCGCCCCGCCCATTTCCGCACTATTTTATATATTTTGATCGCAGTCTTAATATATCTTCCTCTTCTCGAATGCCTGCCGATCCCTTCCTCACATTTTTTACGACAGTCCAATCTGGGTTAGTTTCATCACCGATGTTCTGTACTGTAAAGTTGCCATCACCATATTTCCGGTGACCTTCTGCCAACTTCTCCGTTAAATCATTCTCATTTGATCTCGCCATTTTTGCGCCATCTCCCTTTTTTATACAACCTTCTTAAACTGTCCAGCCAATCACACGTCCAGTCAATTGGAGATTCTCACTTTCCGCTTCTATTAATTGTAACACACTGCCGGGGATAAGTTCCGATAACGGCTGCTCAATCGTACTAGAATGGTAAAAAGTTTTATACCATTCTAAGTGATTAATTAGGGGAATCTGGATATGGATTTGAGTTCCATCATAAACCTATTGATTCTTTAAATTAAATAAGAGGAATAGGGCGCATAAATGGCGCTCTTTTCTTAATGTACTTCAATCTGTAATATATAATAATTATCATATATTACGTTATATTTTACACCTCTTGCACATACATCAATTTATAGACAAACAAAAAACCTTGTTATCAAAAGATAACAAGGTTTTTTTAGCGTCCCAGGAGAGATTCGAACTCCCGACCGTACGCTTAGAAGGCGTATGCTCTATCCGGCTGAGCTACTGGGACATGGAGCGGGTGAAGAGAATCGAACTCTCGACCAGAGCTTGGAAGGCTCTTGTTTTACCACTAAACTACACCCGCATATGTTATTTTATTTTTCTTCGTTAGCGCTGTTGCCCTATCGACAATATTTATTATATGTATAACCATACATAAAGTCAACACCTTTTTTAAAAGAGGATAATTTTTCTTATCCTCTTTTAAAAAGTGCTTGTTCAACTAGTTGTCCGTCTAATGTTTCAAAACGAACTTCCATTTGCTTTTCATCCATTTCTAATAAAGCAAATGTCTTTTCTACACGCTGACGTGGCAATAAAATACTGCCTGGATTAATAAATAATACGCCGTCGATTAATTCCGCACCTAATACGTGAGAGTGTCCGAAGCATGCAACTTGCGCCCCTACCTCTTCTGCATGGTACGCTAATGTTTGTAATGTCATTTTCACGTTATGACGATGTCCGTGCACAACTACGAAACGAATGCCATCTACATCAGTTACAATTTCATCTTGAAAGTTAGCATAATCACAGTTCCCTTTTACAACATGGAAACCTTGCAGCTCTTCATGAGCAGGCGTTAGCTCTGAATCACCGCAATGAATCATGACATCTACTTTTCCTTCATATTTCTCTTTCAACTGCTGTAATTCCTTCACAGAGCTATGACTATCGCTTACGATTAAAGCTTTCATCAATCTCTCTCCCTTATTCTCCTAAAAACCATTCAGGGATTTTTTCTTCTAGCTTACGAAGAGCACGTCCGCGGTGACTAATGGCATTTTTCTCATCTGAACTTAGTTCCGCCATTGCTTTTTTATATTCTTCCACATAAAAAATCGGATCATATCCAAAGCCGTTTTCTCCGCGGCGCTGTTCTAAAATATACCCTTCGCACGTCCCGTTTACAATGACAGGCTTTTTATCACCTTCAGGGAAAGCCACTGCTAATGCACAGTAGAAGCGAGCTTTACGCTTTTCAAACGCTACTTCATTTAATTCTTGTAATACTTTATCAATATTCGCTTGATCGTCTTTCGGCTCTCCAGCAAAACGAGCTGAATACACGCCTGGTTTTCCATTTAAAGCATCTACAATAAGACCTGAATCATCTGCAATTACGATTGCATTCAACTGTTTGCTCAGACTATCCGCTTTTAAAATCGCATTTTCTTCAAATGTTTCACCAGTTTCTTCGACTTCTTCAATATGAGGAAAATCATGTAATGATTTTACTTCTAAATCAAATCGCTCAAATAACTCAGCAAATTCTCGTACTTTCCCCATATTTTTCGTCGCTACAACAACTTGTTTCATACTTTCCACCTCTACTCTATATGAGATACGATGTCACCTAACGCTTCTTTTTGCATGTCAATCAGTTGGAAAATACCTTTTTCTGCAGCATCAAGTAATTCATTTAACTGCGCTCTGCTAAACGTCGCTTCTTCTCCAGTTCCTTGCACTTCAACAAACTGACCTTTTCCAGTCATAATTACGTTCATATCAACGTCTGCTTTAGAATCTTCTGCGTAGTTTAAATCTAAAACAACACCTTGCTCTTCAACAATCCCTACTGAAGTTGCGGCTAAATAATCTTTCACTGGAATTTTAGATACTTTTTCTGCTTGTAATAACTTCTCAAACGCTAATACCATTGCTACATATGCACCTGTAATAGAAGCAGTTCTCGTTCCACCATCCGCTTGAATAACATCACAATCAATCCAAACTGTTCTTTCACCAAGTGCTTCTAGGTCAACTACCGCACGTAATGCTCGTCCAATTAAACGCTGGATTTCCATTGTACGTCCTGTTACTTTCCCTTTACTTGATTCCCTTATTGTACGTTGTTCTGTTGCACGTGGAATCATCGCATATTCAGCTGTTACCCAGCCCTTTCCTTCTCCACGCATAAAGGGCGGGACACGCTCTTCAATTGTCGCTGAGCAAATTACCTTTGTATCCCCAACTTCAATTAATACTGATCCTTCTGGATTTTTTAAATAATTCGTATGAATATGTATACGGCGTAATTCTGTTTTCTCTCTACCATCTACTCGCATAAAAATAACCTCCTCATAACTACTTGTTAGTATAGCCAAATTTAAATGTATGATATGTATACAATAAAAGAAGAGGAACCCAAAAAGCAATTCCCCTTTCTTACTTAAGTATATCAAATTATTGACGATTAAAAACTACCTGTATTCACGTTTTCTGGACGATCGACAGGTTTTATTAACTTTCCGCCCTTTTCATCTATAAGATTTGCTTTACCATTTACTTCAATAGAAACACTTTTCACGCCTTTCTTTTCTGTTAAAGATAAAACTAACGACTTCAATACGTAATTTGAAACCATATTTTTATCTGGGTTTATAAATATATTTTCGTTAAAGTTTAATGTAAGATTTCCATCTTGTAATTTCGGGTTCGTAATAAGCTTAACTCCTGGATTAAAATCATTTAGAAGCGACTGATGAATCGGTCCTTTTACAAGCTCATCTATAATTGCTGCATAATCATTTTCTTTTCCTTCTACAACGCGGCGTGTTACCGGTACGTAGTATTGCTGTTTATTATTATTTTGTGCCATAAAATAAAGTGTAACCGGTTTTGTATTTGTTACATCCGCTACTTGCTCGTCATCGAAGTTGATACCGTTAGCACGGCTCACTCCTTCACCAAGCGGCGTACCCCCAACAGGCATCTTCGCCAATTTCTCACCATTTATTTGGAACTGCACTTGTTTTATTTCTTTAAATTGCGTCAACGTCCACGCTATTGACTCAACAATTTGACGTTCTTCTTCTTTTGCATAGTTTTTCATTTCATTAGAGAAATCAATGACTGCCGTCCCATCTTTTTTCAAATTTAGGGTCATCGATGTATTCGCTGGAATGACTGCACGGAACCCATTCGGTAATAAATTCGTTACCGGTCCATCTTTCACAAGGTACTCTAACGTTTGCTGAATAACCTCATTGACTTTTGGAGTAGGTACAGCTAACGTTTGCGGTACAACATAACCATTTTTATCAACAAGGTATAGTTCTCTATTTACCATTTGTCCTTGCTTATCTTTCTTAGCTACTTCTTTCTTTCCACCCTCTGTATACGTAACTTGTTTTGGCGGATCAATTTGTTCCGTTGCTTTCTCCTGATTTATAAAGCCACACCCTGTTAGTAAAACAGCGCTCACAGTAGCACCAACAACCCATTTAAAAGTGGATTTAGGCATGCCATTCCCCCCTAAAATCTAAGTTTGTACTATTATGTATACGAGCTGTTTCATGTTTTAGAACTAGCTGTCCGGCAAATAGCGGGATAAAGTGAAACTTTAATCAGTGGGGGTTTTCTCCATCCCCCACTGATTATTAGCCCTCACCAATCGGACTTTTATGGGCAGCCCGACCCCCACCTAAATTCTTTGCTTTCGCTGAATTTTGAGGTGGGGGTCTTACTGCCCATTAAAGCGTGATAAACAAAAAACTCCTGATTTCTCAGGAGCTCACTTATATAAATTCTACTATTATTCTTTTTCTAAATAAATATGTTTCACATTTTCAATCGGTTGACCGAACCATTTTGATGCAATTTCTTTAAATAGGCCTATTTTCCCTGTTGTTAAGAAGAGATGATCACTTTGTTCCTCTCCCTCATTCAACATTTTACTATGGTATAAAATTGTACTTACTTCGCGCGCCGTTTCATCACCTGAACTAATAAGTTGTACTTTATCTCCCATTACTTTTTTAATAACAGGGCCTAAAATTGGATAATGTGTACAACCTAAAATAAGTGTATCAATATCAGTATTTTTCAGTGGTTGCAACGTTTCTCTTACAACTTCATACGCCATTTCACTTTCAAAATTCCCACTCTCTACAAGCTCAACAAAAGGCGGACACGCTAAACTTTCTACCATAACACGGTTATTAATAGACTTTAACGCTTCTTCGTATGCACCACTTTTCACCGTTCCAATCGTTCCAATAATCCCAACATGATATGTGTTTGTCACTTTTAAAGCTGTACGCGATCCTGGGTGAATAACTCCTACCACTGGAATTGGTAATTGTTTCTGCATCTCTTCTAATACAACCGCAGTTGCTGTATTACACGCAATAACTAACATTTTGATATTTAAATCTAGTAAATGCTCCGTCATTTCCCACGTAAATTGACGCACTTCTTCTCGAGAACGCGGACCATAAGGGCAACGCGCTGTATCCCCTAAATATATAATACGCTCTTTCGGCAACTGACGAATTAATTCCTTCGCTACTGTTAAACCGCCAACTCCTGAATCGATAACACCGATTGCTCTATTCAACTTCATCACCCGTTTTCTCATTCATCATGTTATTTTATCATTATATTTTACACACTTTACGTTCGCTCACTTAAACTGCTTCTGTATGAAAATTTTCATTTGTACCTGTATAGACTAGGACCTTTTTTATTTTGCTCCTTTTTTTCAGAATTTGCAAGACAGAAAAATAACCGACCTTCTATACGAAAGTCGGTTTCTTCTATATAAAGTGAAACTTTAATCAGTGGGGGTTTTCTTCATCCCCACTGATTATTAGTTGAACCAATCGGACTTTTATGGGCAGTTGATCCCCCACCTAACTTCTTTGCTTTCGCTGAATTTTGAGGTGGGGGTCTTACTGCCCATTAAAGTGGGATAAAGTGCATATTTATTGCTCCATCTTTTTTTGGAAAGAAGACATTCCTATTAATAAGAAGAAATGAGCAGAAATTAACATGACGATTAAAATAAAATTCAAACGATAACTATTTGTAGATTCCATAATTTTGCTCGCTACAGCTGGTCCAAATGCCATACCGAAAAAGTTAATTAAATTATATAAACCAAGACCGACTCCAACTTTAGCTGGATGTAATGTTTTCGGTATAAATGTGTTTACTGATACTTGAATGGCTGAATAACTCATAAATGTTAAAATAATCGCCACTAAAATAACAATTAAGTTCCCATTCGGAACAAGCCCTAAAATTAAAAAGCCAACAATCATAATGACAGACGCTACATAAATCATATTCACATTTCCAAACGAAGGGACAATTTTCCCAGTAATAAAACTAGATACAATACCAAAGAGTGATGCAATAAACAATGCAACTCCGATAACGAATGGAGACAATCCGTGCTCTCTTCCTAACAGTAATGGTAATAATAATAAACTAGCACATAGCGCCACATTCATTATAAATCCGACCGCTATTAAACGAAGAAATGGTTTATTTGTAAACAACTCAATATCAATAAATGGATGCTCTGCGTTCTTCATACGAACCGTGAATAAAAATAAGAAAGCTACCGATAACACAAATAGCCAACTATTAATATTTACGCCTAATAAAACAGTCGTAATGAATGCAAATAATAACGCCGCTCCAATGTAATCAAAATGAAACGCTTCATCCGTATGCTGCGCTTCTTCTGGCATAAATTTTATAAGCAAGAAAATCCCAACTACTGAAATAACCATAAATAAAAATAAATATGGCCACCCCAGTGTATTTGTAATAGCCCCGCCAACTAAAGGACCAATACCTATTGCTAATGCAATAGAAGAACTAATCATCGCTAACGCACCAGGCTTCTTATCAGGAACAACTAATTTTGCCACTGCAATCATACTAAGCGCAATAAACGCCGCGCCCCCACTTGCCTGCACTAATCTTGCAAGAATGGTAATCGCATAAGAGTGATTCATAAATCCAATAATAGAACCCGCTACAAATATGATAATTGAAATAATTAATAGTTTTTTTACACTATAACGATCAGCCAGCTTCCCATAGATCATCGAACCAATACCGACAACTAAGGAATACCCTACTACAACCCAACTTACTTTCGATTGACTAATGGATAAATCGTTAGCCATATCTTCTAACGCTACATTAAATAAAACCGCATTCATTGGTCCTAATAAAACGATAAAACATAGTGTAAGAACAAACCATTTTGAATGGTTACTTATATCTTTCCCCATGTGTAACACCTCTCCTGATTATAGTAACTGTAAATGAAATATAAAGTTGTTTAGCTCCGCTATCACCACTAAACAACTTCATCAAATGTATACATTCATCGCGCGACAAACTGAATTCGAAACGAAGCATGTATGTTGTTCGATATTCATGGAACTATCATAGTTTTAGCATTACAGTTTGTCAACGAAAAATATACAAAGTAAACTAATTTAGTGTTTTTAGTTTACTTTGTCCAAAAATTGTTATACACTAATTTCGAATCCGATATAAGGAGGACTGACATGGTTATTCAAGTTTGCAATTTCTAACTTAATAAAGTGAAACTTTAATCAGTGTGGGTTTTGTTCATCCCCCACTGATTATTAGTTGAACCAATCGGACGTTTACGGACAGTTGATCTCCCATCTAACTTCTTTGTTCCAACTGAATTTTGAGGTGGGAGTTTACTGTCCGTTAACGCGGGATAAAACCAAATAAATAAAGAACTTTTATATAGAAGAAATATTACAGGAGGATTATGATGAAGAAAAAAATGTTAGTCGTATTAACGGGCGTAGAAAAATATCCAAATTTAAATCGAGCTACTGGTCTTTGGCTTGGTGAAGCTGTCCATTTCGTTAAAAAAGTTGAAGAAGCTGGTTATGAAGTAGATTATGTTAGCCCACAAGGTGGTTATACACCGATTGATCCGCATAGTTTAGCAATGGCGGAGAGCATCGATTGGGAATGGTATCAAAAGAAAGAATTTATGAATCGTCTCGGTTCTACAATGAAACCGAGTGAGGTGAATCCAGAAGACTACGCTGCGATTTATTACGCAGGCGGTCACGGTGTAATTTGGGACTTCCCAGAAAATAGAGAACTTCAAATGATTAGCCGCAACATTTATGAAAATGGCGGAATTGTTTCCTCTGTTTGTCACGGAGCTGCTGGTTTATTTCACATCACATTAAGTAATGGGAAACGTTTAATTAGCGGTAAAAAAGTCACAGGATTTTCAAACGAAGAAGAGAAGCTAGCCGAACTAGATCAATTCGTCCCATTTTTAACAGAAGATGAACTCATTAAAAATGGAGGCCTTTACGAAAAAGCTCCGCAGCCTTGGGAAGCTTTTGCTATAGAGGATAATCGTGTTATCACTGGTCAAAACCCAGCTTCAGGTGGTCCAGTAGCTGAATTAGTATTACAACACATAAAAAATAACAGGTAATAAAAAAGCAGGTTTTCCATTACTATAGGAAAACCTGCTTTTTTACGAAATCATTTGCAAAATAGCAATGACTTCTTTTTCAACTTCAGAATCATCAATTGCTTCTATATACTCTGGTTTAAACAGTTGATACTTCTTTAATTGATAAAAATCAAGTATCGCTTTCTTTAACGTAATATCGTACTGAATACAAAAAGAATGATCTATAATACGTCTTAACATCACATCATCTTGTACCATAAATAATTGTGCGTTCATTTTATTAAAGTAGCCTTGTTCCATACCAGCTTCAAAAAACATTTGCAAATTATGATTACGATTTTGTTGTGCAGCGACTAACTGATCAGATAAGTGCGGATATGCCTCTTTCAAATCTTGTAAAAAGACATCAGAAATATATGTCACACATTTTAATGAGTGAATAAACGTCTTTTGGAAGCGTTCTGTAAAAGACATACTTTCATCTTGATTATCCGCATCTCCTTCAAGAAGATAGTTTATAAAATCTTCTACCACCGCTTCAATAATCTCATCTTTCGAAGAAAAACGTTTATATAAAGTAGCCTTACTAATATCCATATATTTCGCAATTTCATCTATTTTCAATTGGCTAAAACTCGTTTTTCTAATAACGGGCTTTATTTTATTAATATAAGTATTTGCACACGCAACTTTTCTCATTAAAAGAGCCTCCCCTTTTGTCCATACAAAATAGTATAGCAAATTCACGATTAATTATAAATGAAGTCATTATACTCAATATATCTTTTTAGTTTAAGGGACTTTTCATTTACACTATAGCAAAATGCCCGCTATCTTTGTGAGTAGCGAGCACTTTTTCTATAATGTATTAACAGCTCTTCTTATAGCTTTACCTATTTCCATACTAGACTGCGGGTTTTGCCCTGTAATTAAACGCCCATCTACTACTACATGCGGCGTGAAATTTGGAGCAACATAAAACAAAGCCCCTTCTTCTTTCAATTTACTTTCTAATAAAAACGGCACTCGCTTTTCTAAACGTACAGCTTTTTCCTCATCATTTGTATAACCTGTTATACGCTTACCGGCAACAAAAAACGATCCGTCCTTATTTTTCACACCGACTAAAGAACTTACTCCGTGACAAACAGCCGCTACAATCCGGTTATTGTTGTACATATTCACAATTAAATTTGCAACATATGGATTACCTGGAAAATCTACAATTGCCCCGTGCCCACCACCCAATAAAACCGCATCATAATCCGAAAAATGAACATTTGAGATCGGCTTCGTATTTTGCAATAAAGAAGCAACATGCTTAAATTCACGAGGTATACCGTTCGGAATAGACACTCTGTCAATAGGGACTCTACCGCCCTTTATCGATACAATATCAACATCGAACTTAGCCTTTTTAAACACATGATAAGGAGCTGCGAGCTCTTCCAGCCACAAACCAGTCGAGTGTCCATTCATATCATGAGCGCTTGTTGAAACTAACAATATCCTTTTCAACATATCCCCTCCTTACTACCTATCTATGTATGGAGTGTTCTTATCATTCTTATAGAACATGAAACAGGCAGAAAAATAGCCGACTCTTCATATAAAAGTCGGCTTTCTTTTTATAGTTCGAGCTCTCCCATGCGAAGAAGCTCAACAACTGCTTGTGAACGTCCTTTAACTCCTAGCTTTTGCATTGCGTTTGATATGTGATTGCGTACTGTTTTTTCACTGATAAAAAGTTCACCTGCAATTTCCTTCGTTGTTTTATCTTGAACCAGCAATTCAAATACTTCTCTCTCTCTCTTTGTGAGTAACGGTTTAGATTGATACGCTTTTTCCTTCAACTGGTATAACCCTCCTTGCTTAAGCCAGAGCCGTGTATGTGTAAGTTGGGTGTTTATTTAGTCAAGATATTGTATGAACGAAATGTGCGGGTGGTGAATGAAAATGGGCTTTATTTCACATGTTATTTTAGACTTTTATACAGTGCGCACACTCTTTGTATCCACTCACTTCTCAGTACGCCATATTTGTTCTAGTAATATACTGATAACTGTACCTACGAACAATCCATTTCCGAATATATATTGCATAACAGACGGCAGTGATTGGAGTGCTCCAGACGGTAAAAACATAACACCGCTTCCAAATAATACAGCAACTCCTAAAACCGTTACATTCCGTTCGCTCATTGACACTTGTTTGATATTATGAAAACCAATTCCAATTAGCTGTACGAACGAAGCCATTAAAACCGCAGATGCGACTGCAGATGGTAACGATGCTAAGTAACGAATAATATTTGGAAACAGCGACATTATGACTAGTAACAGACATGCTAGTAAGAACGATCGTATATATTTTTGTTTCGTTAAACGTATAAATCCTGCCGTTGCTGGTAACGGCACGACACCTACAGTTGAAAATATAGAAGAAATGATATGTGAAATCCCTCCAACCCACGTACCATCCTTCAACTGCTTCTGTTCAATAGTCCCTTTTTGAATAGTAGCTTGATTGATCGCTATAATAGCTGCCACTGTATTTGAAACTAAAATACATACCATAACGAAACTGGATACAGCCATACCTTCATTCCACTTTGGAAGTCCCCAAGCAAATATTTGCGGAAATTGCACAAAATGAGTTACTTGAGATGGAATCGTCACTTTTCCTGCAATTAGAAAAAGAATCCAGCCACTAATTAATCCTATTAAAACTGCATAACTTTTGACAAAACCTTTCCCGAAGTTAGATAGTATAATAACGAAAAGAAATATACTAAACGCAATTATCGCTGTAAATCCATCGATTTGAGCAACAGTAGTTGTAATTCCTAACATTCCTTTTAGGAATACACCGCTTAATTGTAAACATAATAAAAGTAAAAACGTCCCTGTCACAAGCGGCGTAAATAAAAATAAAATACGCCCGATAAAACCAGTGACTCCTAACCCTATTAAAATAACACCAGAAATTATCATTCCTAATTCTAAAATTTGCAACGTACTATGTAATTGATCTTGCCCGGCAGTTGCGTATGCGAGTACGGTAAATACTCCAACCCAAGATCCAGCTGGTCCATCCGCAATTGGTAGTCTATGTCCAAGCCACCCTTGTAAAAAAGAAGATATACCAACTACAAAAAATGTACGCTGCATTAAATAAAATATTTCTTCCGTCGTAAGATGAAATAATCCGCCAACGACAATTGGTAGTGCGATTGAATTCGCTAATAAAAATATAAACCATTGCAAAGTTCCCATAATATGATTTTGATTATGTTGATTGTCCAAATTTTTCATCCCTTCTAGCTTTCCTAAAAAAATATGTTGTAAGCATAAAAAAGAAAGGTTCTACACTCACAATTAGAACCCTCCTCAAAACAGTCAAACGATTCTTTTACACAAGATTATTTAATCCCACCTCATTTAAACTGCCAACAACAATATTTCCTTTATGCACGACTAAACACTTCTCTGTTTGACGCGCTACCGCTTCAGCAGTACATGTTGCATTCGTCAAAACAAAACTCGCTTCATCTCCTACATTCGGCCATGTTCGCTTCCCTTCATTGTTTAACGTTTCTTTTCCTCCCGTAATAAAGCGAAGAGCTTTTCCTAAAGACCTTTCGTCACTCCATCCAAAACGTTCCGCTAATCGATTTGCCTTTTGCAGCATATCCCCCGTTCCAAACGGTGACCAATGATCAGTAATACTATCATTTCCTAACGAGACTTTCACACCTTTCTTATCTAATAACGGAATTGGGATTACTTGTTTCCCAATTGGAACGGTTGAAGTAATATCAATGTTTAAAGCAGCTAGTCTTTCCGCCACTTCTTCAGCTTCTTTATCCGTAACACCACCGAGTCCAAGCGCATGACTAATCGTTACGCGACCTTGCCATCCCGCTTCTTCTGTTAGACTTGCCAATCTCTTCATTGTAAACGTTCCAAGATTATTCGCATCATGCAGGTGAATATCAACATCTGCATTAAATTCTACTGCGATATCCATAATAGTATGTAATGATTTTTCAATATCGTTATCCACTGTAGCTGGATCCACACCACCGACTAGATGCGCTCCCATACGCATCGCATCTTTCACAAGTTGCACAGAATTACTGCGCAATAATCCATGTTGCGGAAAAGCAACGATTGTACCAGAAACCTGATTTTTATATGTTTCCAACGCTGCTAACGTCGCCTCCAAATTACCAAGTCCAATAATTGGATCAACATTACAATGCGTTCTTATATTCGTTGCACCATTTCGAAGCAATAACGCTAGCATATTTTCCGCCCTATCTTGAGCAGTCGCTAATTGCTTCGGCAAAATTTCCTCTTCTTCATGAAAACGTGTGAAAATATTCTCTGCTGGCATACAAGCTTTCCAAGGACCACTATAATACGTCTTATCAATGTGAATATGCATCTCTTCGAAAGCAGGCAAAATCAATAAACGATTAGCATCAAGAATTAGTACCCCTTCCTCTTGAACAGCTCCTCCTATCATTTTTTTAATTCGTCCATCTTCAATGAGTAAACTACATAACTCTGTTTCTGTTTGGGAAATCCTTCCCTCTTCATACGTATAGCCTGATTCAAGCATTACATTAGTCAACCAATATGCTGTCATCTCTATTCCCCCACCCTTTATTAAAAGTTACCTCTTACTATAAGTTTAATATCCACTGAAAATTAAGACAATTAATACGACTGTTCTCTAAAAAAAATGTAATACAACCTCATAGTCTTCTCATAAATTTCCATATAGAATAGAAGTATATAGCTTGTCATAAAAAGGAGTGGATTGGAAGATGTCAAAAAGATTATATAAATCCGAAACTGATAAAATGCTATTTGGTATATGCGGTGGTTTAGGAGAATATTTTGATATTAGCTCTACTCTCATTCGCATACTTTGGGTCATTGCTATTTTATGTTTTGGGACGGGGTTTTTAGTTTATTTCATTTGTTTATTACTTATGCCACGCTCTTACTAATAACATTCTTTCATTTATTTGAGCATAGCGCACAAAAAATCTCCTATAGAAAATCTATAGGAGATTTTTTCATGAAGAGTATTTCATCGTTAAATGTAATACTGCTACTTCATCTTCTTCATTTTTATAACTATGTTTCTTATTTGCTTCAAATTGAATAGAGTCAAACTCATTCAATTCGTATACATCGCTTTCTACTTGAATCGATACTTTCCCTTTCATCACTGTTACAAGCTCAATCGCACCTTCATGATGAGCTTCTGGTTCATATATACTATTCGATCTTAAACAAGCACGGTGCATCTCCATCCCTGTTTCTTTCGTATAACGGAACATCGTTTCTAAGTGCCATGCTTGTCCTGCATCTACTGCAAATCCTTCACCGCAGCGCGCCACAGCTACAGGTTCTCCAACAACCATCAATCTCGATAAAGGAATCGATAAGCCTTTCGTTATTTTCCAAATGACAGCTAACGTCGGATTCGTTTCGCCTCTTTCAATCTTTCCTAATGTTAATTTACTAACCCCTGTTTTTTGAGCTAATTCTTCTAAACTTAATTTTTGTTCATTTCGAATTTGTCTTAATAGCTGACCTACTTGCTGAATGACTTCTTTCGTTTGCATATCTTCATGTTCTTTCATCTATAAAACCACCTTAAAGTATAAAATAGTTTACTTTTATTATTTTTAAGTATATTATACTATACATAATTATCAAATTCCGAAAGGAGTGCTATACTTCATGCGCGCAATTTTATTAGGCCTTTTATCATCAGCCTTTTTTTCCGCAACCTTTATTATTAATAGAGCGATGAATGTATCTGGAACGAGCTGGGCCTGGACAGCTTCCTTCCGCTTTTTATTTGCTCTCCCTATTTTATTCCTTATCGTTTTATTTCGCAAAAACTTAAGGGGTTTATGGGAAGAATTAAAGAAACATCCATTAGCTTGGATCGGATGGGGTTCCGTTGCTGGTATTGGTTTCTATTCTTTATTAAGTTTCGCAGCTGTCTTTTCTCCGGCTTGGCTCGTTGCTGGAACTTGGCAAGTTACTATATTAGCAGGTTTACTTTTATCACCATTATTCTTCATTAAAATAGAAACGAAATCAGGCACAAAACTTGTACGTGGAAAAATTCCACTTCGTAGTTTATATGTCGCATTATTTATTTTACTTGGTGTAATTTGTATGCAAGCGACTGCAGCAGGTCATATTACAATGACTCAGTTCATTTCAGGTTTTTTACCTGTCGTAGTAGCAGCCTTCTTATATCCGTTTGGCAACCGAAAAATGATGGAACTTGTTGGCGGACGTCTCGATACGTTCCAACGTGTATTAGGAATGGCAATAGGAAGTCTACCTATAACAATTTTACTTGGTATATACGGATTTTCTACTACTGGTATTCCAACATCCAGCCAAATGTTGCAAGGATTTTTGTTAGCATTATGTTCTGGCGTGATTGCGACGATGACATTTTTCTTTGCTACTGACTTAGCAAAAGATAACTTCGCTCTACTTGGAGCTGTTGAAGCAACACAAGCTGGCACGATGGTCTTTACCGTACTTGGCGAAATTGTTTTCTTAAATGGTTCATTCCCCGGTGGCCTTTCCCTACTTGGAATGATTATTATTATGTTGGGAATGGTTGCAAATAGCATTTTTAATCGTTCTGTTCCAGTCGTTAAACAGAAAAAAACAGCATAAAAAAGAGTATGGTTCTATACAAAAGAACCATACTCTTTTTTTATTGCCCCCCTATTCCGCCTTATCAGAATAGTATTTCATTAGCTATTTATACTAAAACCTATGTTATAATACGTTTCATGTGCAATAATAGGAGGTAAATTATGTTAAAAAAAGCAATCGCTGAATTTATTGGTACATTTGTACTTGTATTATTCGGAACTGGAGTAGCTGTCATTGGCGGCGGAATTGAAGGAATTGGAACATTAGGAATCGCTATGGCTTTCGGTCTATCTATTGTGGCTATGGCATATAGCATTGGAACAATTTCTGGATGTCACATTAACCCAGCAGTATCAGTAGCTATGTTCATCAACAAAAGAATGAACGCTATGGAACTTTGTTATTATGTATTAGCTCAAGTTTTAGGTGGTTTATTAGGAACTGCAACATTGGTGACAATTTTACAATCTGCTAAAACACCTTTAGATAATTTAGGACAAAACGGTTTTGGAACTCTTGGTTTATCTGGAGCATTTCTAGTTGAATTTATTTTAACTTTCGTATTCATTTTAGTTATCGTTGCTGTAACAGGTAAAAAAGGAAGTTCTTCTCTAGCAGGATTAGTAATTGGTTTCACATTAGTTTTAGTTCACTTATTAGGTATTCCGTTAACTGGAACTTCTGTTAACCCAGCTCGTAGTATCGCACCAGCTTTATTCGCTGGCGGAGAAGCACTTTCTCAACTATGGGTATTCATCGTTGCACCAATTCTTGGTGGTATCGTAGCAGCTATCGTAAGTAAATTCATTTTAAATACTGAAAAATAGAATTTTCAATATTTCTGAATAAAAAAAGGCGAGCCCTCATTATGAGGATGCTCGCTTTTTTACTCTTTCATTTTAGACTTTAAGTTTGTAACTAATTGATCTACCGTTACATTTGCAAGTACGTTTTCCATCGCTTCTTGCGCTTGCATTAAAATAATTTCTAATACTGATTGAATATTAGCTCCTACTGGACATTCAATGTTGGGATTTTCATGGAAAGAAAATAGCTGTCCTTCTTCTACAACTTCCACTGCTTTATATACATCAAGTAATGTAATTTCTTCTAAATCACGAGCAAGTGTCGTACCACCTTTACCAGCTTGTACATCAACAAGTCCTGCTCTCTTCAACATTCCTGTAATGCGACGAATCACAACCGGATTTGTATTCACACTACCAGCAATCCATTCAGAGGTACAGCGAGAGTTTCGATCAATCGCAAGTAACGTTAACATATGAACACCTACTGTAAAACGACTACTAATTCCCATCTGCACACCCTCCTTTGCATTCATTCTATTAAAAGACGACTCTTATTATTATATACTATTTTTAATTTATACATAAAGAAAAAGCATGATTTCAATAGGAAATCATGCTTTCTCTCATTATTGACGCTTTATAAATTTCGCTAAGTCTTTAAATTTCACTTTGTCTGAGTAATTCATTACGCCGTTTACATAAATGCGGCTTGCAAGCATATTGATGATAACGATAGTCACCAATAAAATTACTAACGTCACACCAATTTCTACAGCCCCAGCTTCACCAGCTACAAGTCTTGAAAATGTAACCATAGGTGTAAAGAATGGAATATATGAACTAACTACAGCTAATGTACTATTAGGATCAAATAATGATTTAATACTAATGAAAAATGCTGCTACACCTAACATTGTAATTGGGAACGAAAGAGATTGCACATCCTCAATTTTTGATACAACAGCCCCAACCGCTGCATATAACATTGCATATAGTAAGTAGCCCGTAACAAAATATACAACGAACATACTAATTACTACCGCATCCAATTTAGAAAAGTCTAGTGTAAGTCCTATTAAAGATGCGTTTTCTAAATCTACCCAACCTAATAAATATGGTACAAGAAAGCCGAAGGAAGCAATAACTAGTAATAGTAAAGCACTAGAAACAATTGCTAAAATTTTAGCATGTAGCATTGTTAATGGTTTTACTTTCGGAAGCATTAACTCCATAACACGAGATGACTTTTCAGATGCTATCGTCATCCCAATTGCAGTTCCAAACACAATAATAAACATATATAAGGCAAACGAGAAAACATAACCAATTCCAAAGGAAGATGCATGATCCTTTACTGCCTCTTGCTTTAACGGAATTTCCATCTGTAACTGTTTGGCTACTTCTGCAGATACATTATTTTTTTCAATCATTACCGCTGTATACTGTTCCTTTAAATAACTTGCCATAAGTGTAGCCGTTGATTGGCTCGGAAAACCACTATACATATACGTCACTTCTGGAATACCATTCTTTTCTGTAATATGGAATAAACCGTCTAAATCCCCATCTTCCACTTGCTTACGTAGCTCATTAAATTTATCCTTATTTTCTACAGTTACTTTAGCAGACGGAAGTAACTTTGTTACATCACTTTCTTGCACTTTATAAGTATCGCTTTCAGTTACTACCGCAAATTTATCTTTTCCTTTATCGTTATCAGCAGTGAAATGATTAAATGCAAAAATCCCAAACACTACTAAAAATAAAATCGCACTCGTAATTAATGATTTTTTAGATAAAAATGCTTCTCTAAAATAAAATGAAAATACGTGAGAAAATTTACGCATCGTTATTTCGCCCTCTCTACAAAGATTTCGTTTAACGTCGGCTCTAACATTTTAAATTGTCGTAGGGTAACACCTTGTTCTTGCAATTTTTGTAAAATCTTTAGAGCTTCTGCATCATCTTGTACTTGCACATAAAGAAGGCCTTGTTGCTTTTCATACGATACATGTATAGCTTCTAATCCCTTCTCATTCTCTTCTGTATCTTCAATCGTTAAATTACGGAAACCGTATTCTTTTTTAATATCGCTTAACTGACCTTTTACAACTGCTTCACCTTTTTTCAAAATACATACATGTTGGCAAAAAGCCTCTACTTGTTCCATACGATGACTTGATAAAATAATTGTCTTTCCGCTCTGTACTTGTTCTTCAATAATGCTAGCTAACATCCCCGCATTGACTGGGTCAAGTCCGCTAAACGGTTCATCTAAAATGAGAAGTTCAGGATTATGAAGAAGAGCAGCAATTAATTGGATTTTTTGCTGGTTTCCTTTCGAAAGCTCTCCTGCCGTTTTAAATTTATATTCCGGTATTGCTAATCGCCCTAACCAGTGATCAATAGCAAGATCTACTTCTTTTTTCGTCATCCCTTCTAATCTACCAAAATATCGCAGCTGGTCTATTACTCTACTTTTTGTATATAAACCTCTTTCTTCTGGTAAATATCCAATCGTTACTCCGCTAGTCCCAAATGATTTTCCATCCCATGTAATAGAGCCTTCATTAGGCGTTAATAATCCGAGCAGCATTTTGATTGTCGTTGTTTTCCCTGCACCATTTCGTCCAAGTAATCCTAGCACTTCACCTTTTGGTAACGAAATTTGCAAGCTGTTAACTGCTTTTGATTCCCCAAATACTTTTGTTAAGTTTTGAATTTGTAAACTCAAAGTGTAAAGCCTCCCCTTTAGTATCATTCATACTCTCTTTCAAAGACTATGTTTATGCAGGATAAAATATAGCACTACGCTTCATCCTCTTAATCCATCATTTGTTCTATTTAGTTAAAATTGTAAATAATATCATAGTATTTGTCAATTATAATTGTCATTCCGACAATTAAACTTGTCAAAATAATTCCCATCATTTTTTCTCATCTTTCTAATATAGGACATACTACTATATATACAAAAGACAATATGCAAATGTTCATAAAAAAATTTTATATTTTAATATATAATATAAAATGATTTTCTAACATCAAGGAGGATACATATGAAAATGAAGAGGGGTATTACCACTTTATTATCTGTAGCGGTTCTATCTACATCGCTTGTAGCATGTTCAGGAACACAAGAGAAAACTGTGGTGAAAGAAGAGAAGGCAAAATTAACAGACCAGCAATTAATGGCTGATTTATGGTATCAAACAGCTGGTGAGACGAAAGCACTTTACTACCAAGGATACAATATCGGTCAATTAAAGCTCGATGCAATTCTTGCAAAAGGGACAGAGAAAAAACCTGCTATCGTACTGGATTTAGATGAAACTGTTTTAGATAACAGTCCTCATCAAGCAATGAGCGTAAAGACAGGAAAAGGCTATCCTTACAAATGGGATGATTGGATTAATAAGGCTGAAGCTGAAGCCCTTCCAGGCGCAATTGATTTCTTAAAATATACGGAGTCTAAAGGTGTAGATATTTACTACATCTCAAATCGTAAAACGAACCAACTAGATGCAACAATTAAAAATCTTGAGCGTGTAGGTGCTCCTCAAGCAACGAAAGAACACATATTACTACAAGATCCGAAAGAAAAAGGAAAAGAAAAACGCCGTGAACTCATTTCTCAAACACATGATATCGTCTTATTCTTCGGTGATAACTTATCTGATTTCACTGGTTTTGATGGAAAATCTGTAAAAGATCGAAATCAAGCAGTAGCAGATTCAAAAGCACAATTTGGTGAGAAATTTATTATTTTCCCTAATCCAATGTATGGCGATTGGGAAGGCGCGTTATATGATTATGATTTCAAAAAATCAGATGCAGAAAAAGATACAATCCGTCGTGACAACTTAAAATCATTTGATGCAAAATAAAGAGGATGGCATTCGCCATCCTCTTTATTGCATATTTCTCGTTAAAGGTAAAATAAACACTTCTACACGTCTATTTTTCGCCTTTCCTTCTTGTGTATCGTTTGGAGCAATCGAACGGTATTCTCCGTAACCAATCGTACTAAATTTTTCTGGTTGTAATTCTTTATTTTGCAGTAATACTTGCATAAAATTAACTGCCCGCTGCGTACTTAATTCCCAGTTTGACGCAAACTGCGCATTGGCAATAGGGACATTATCCGTATGACCCGATACTGTAATTTCACGAGGTGACGCTGAAACAAGTAAGCTAGACATCTCTTTTGCAATCCCTAAAGATTCTAATTTCACATCTGCTTTCCCCGAATCAAACAGTATATTCTCTAATATTGTCACCATTAATCCCTTTTCAGTTAATTTAGTTTGAAAAGAAGAGGATAATTGTTTTTCATTAATATATTGATCAATCTTTTTTTGTAATGCTTTCAATTCATCCATCTCTTTTTTTTCTTTCGCTCTAGCTTCTTCTTGTTTTTTTGCTTGTTCTGCCTCAAGACTACTTGCCGATAACTCTTTCTCTTCATTCGGCTTTTGATCACTCAAAAATTCTTTATTTCCTGTTCCACCGGCTAATTCACTTCGAAAAGCTACTGCCATCTGTTTGAACTTCGCAGCATCTATACTACTCATCGCAAATAACACGATGAACAATGCAAATAACAACGTTAACATATCAGAATAAGGGATTAACCAAGTTTCATCGATATGTTCTTCGTGTTTTTTCTTTTTACGTCTTCTATTTTTTTTACTCCGCATTTTTTTCTGCTCCTTTTTCTAACTTTTTACGTTCAGTTGCAGAAAGTGCACCTAAAATGCGGTTCTTCATAATAAACGGGTATGTACCCTCTTGTAACATTAATAAACAATCAATAATTAAACGTTTTTTCTCTAATTCAGCTGCCGATTTTTGCTTCAATTTATTTGCAAATGGATGCCATAGTATATAACCTGAGAAAATACCAAAAATCGTTGCAATAAACGCACCCGAAATAGCGTGACCTAACTTTTCAATATCAGTTAAATTGCCAAGTGCAGCTACAAGACCAATAACAGCACCTAAAACCCCTAATGTCGGTGCATATGTACCAGCTTGAGAAAAAATTGCAGCTCCTTTTGCATGCCTTTCTTCAATTGCTTCTAATTCAGCTTCTAAAATCTGTTCTAAATCTTCGGCAGATACGCCATCAATCACAAATTTCATACCACGTAAAAGAAATTCATCTTGAATTTTGTCTAACTGTTGCTCTAAAGACAAAATACCGTATTTTCTACTTTCAGATGTCCAATGAACAAACAACTCTAGCAACTTTTCATAACTTAAATCTTTTTTATTAGAACCAAAAAGAATTTTAAATAATTTGGGAATCTTTTTTAGTTGATTCATTGGAAATGCTATACATACTGCAGCAAATGTACCAACGAAAATAATTAATGCTGCGGCAGGATTAACTAAGGCCATTACGTCAGCGCCCTTGACGACCATCCCTACTACTACCGCTAATACTCCTAAAATGATTCCAATAAGTGTTGCAAAATCCATTCCCATTCACTCCTAGTCTATACAAGAAGTTCTTTATTCTCGATAATCGCTACATCTTCTTATGTATATATATTACATAAAAAATGAATTTCATGAAAGATAAGAAATGAATTATATGAAAAAATACTACATTTTCACACATTTTCTGACATTTTCTTTGCATTTCTATTACGTTACGACTCTTATATTTCTTTTTCAGTAAACTAGACTTATAATAAAAAACGATACATATTTTATTAAGAAAGGACTGTGATTACAAGGCATCATGAAAAAGATAATTATTATTTCTGCCACTACTATTGTAATCGGTATCACTTCTTTCGCTTACTTTGATTCTAAATCACCACTACAAAACAATGCGAAAGCTGTCGAAAGTCAACAGCATAGTAATCACCAAAAAGAAGAGATTCCAGCTTTTCCAAAAGCTGATCATAATGCAAAGAAGCTAGACAATGATTTCTCCGTTGTAACAAATCCAGAGTCTAATCTTGTTTTAGTTAATAAACATCGTAAACTACCAGACGGATACACACCTGAAGACTTAACAAGACCAAACGTACCATTTACTAGTCCAAAAGATAAAGAAAAAACGTTGCTGCGCAAAGATGCTGCAAATGCCCTTGAAAATATGTTTGAAGCGGCAAAGAAAGAAGGACTTGAACTTACAGCTGTATCTGGTTATCGTTCATACAAACGCCAAAAATCATTACATGATACATATGTTAGACGTCAAGGAAAAGCTGAGGCTGATTCAGTAAGTGCCATTCCTGGTACGAGTGAACATCAAACTGGTTTAGCAATGGATATTAGTTCAAAATCTGCTAAATTCCAATTAGAGCCTATTTTTGGAGAGACAGCCGAAGGAAAATGGGTTGCAGAACATGCTCATGAATTTGGCTTTGTCATTCGTTATTTAGAGGATAAAACAAAAACAACAGAATATTCATATGAACCGTGGCATTTACGCTACGTTGGTAACCCATACGCTACATACATATATAAACATCATTTAACATTAGAAGAAGCGATGGAAGACAAAAAATAAGAGAGCAATTTGCTCTCTTATTTTTCTTTCACTCTATCATTGTAGTAATTTTTTCTTCCACTCTTCAGGCCACGGTTCGCCTCTTCCCGTTTTCTTCGATGCTTGAACCATCATTCCACGACCGACTAAACAAACTTTCCCTTCTGCATTCTTCACCATGTAATGCAAATCTAAAGAAGAATTCCCAACCGATCCCGCTTTTACATATACCTTCAACTGTTCATCAAAATATATTTGCTTAATAAAATTACATTGTAAATCTGCAACAACGATCATCGTTTCTGAAGATTCATGCGTCCATTCTTGCATAAATCCAAGTTCTTTAAACAATGCGATACGTGCTTCTTCAAAATAGGTAAAGGCAACGACATTATTTACATGCCCAAACATATCTACTTCACCAAAACGAACTTTTACAGGATTGTAAAATGAAAAACCACTTTCCCATTGCTCAAAGTCTTCAATATAAGAAATCCTCTTCATTGTTTCCTCTCCTTTTCGCCTTCAAAATAAACAGAATAAACAGAAAAATAAAGTTATAAATATTGCCTCTTCAACATGAAGAGGCAATATTTATTAATAGTTATTGTCGCTACCAAAGAAATCTTTAAACGATTGAATTGTTGTATCACGGTTTAATGCCGCAATTGAAGTTGTTAATGGAATACCCTTTGGACATGATTGCACACAGTTTTGAGAGTTACCACAGTTTGCAAGTCCTCCATCTCCCATAATTGCACGTAGGCGATCTGCTTTATGCATTTCGCCCGTTGGATGTGAGTTGAATAAACGAGCTTGTGATAACGGTGCTGGTCCAATAAAGTCAGATTTACTATTTACGTTTGGACATGATTCTAAGCAAACACCACATGTCATACATTTTGAAAGCTCATAAGCCCATTGACGTTTCTTCTCAGGCATTCTTGGCCCTGGTCCTAAGTCATACGTACCATCAATTGGAATCCAAGCTTTAACACGTTTTAGAGCGTTAAACATGCGACTACGGTCAACTTGTAAGTCACGTACAACTGGGAATGTCTTCATCGGCTTTAAGCGAATTGGTTGTTCTAACTGGTCAATAAGAGCTGTACATGATTGACGTGGTTTTCCGTTAATCACCATCGAACATGCGCCACATACTTCCTCTAAACAGTTCATATCCCATGCAATCGGAGTCGTTTGGTTTCCTTTTGAATCAACAGGATTACGACGAATTTCCATCAGTGCCGAAATAATGTTCATATTTGGACGATACGGAATTTCAAACTCCTGGTCAAACTCTTGTGCATCTGGTCCATCTTGTCTCGTAATGATGAGGCGGATTGTTTTCTCAGACATGTTGCTTATCCCCCTTCTCTTCACCCTTAGCAGCTACATCATGTTTTGAGGAATAGTCACGTTTACGTGGTTTAATTAATGAAACATCCACTTCTTCGTAATGGAATGCTGGTGCTTTTCCTTCTCCCTCAAATTTCGCCATCGTAGTTTTTAAGAAGTTTGCATCATCACGATTTGGGAATTCTGGTTTGTAATGTGCTCCGCGGCTTTCATTACGGTTATATGCGCCAATTGTAATAACACGTGCTAACTCAAACATATTTGCAAGTTGGCGTGTAAATGAAGCACCTTGGTTACTCCATCTCGCTGTATCGTTAATGTTAATGCGTTTGTAACGCGCCATTAACTCTTCAATTTTCGCATCAGTTTCTAGTAGCTTTTTATTTTCACGAACTACTGTAACGTTATCTGTCATCCATTCTCCAAGCTCTTTATGAAGAACATATGCATTTTCGTTACCATCAAGCGTTAAAATATTGTTAAATTTCTCTGTTTCGATTAATTCATTTTGCTCATATACAGTAGATGAAACAGCATCAGATGATTTAGAAAGACCTTTCATATACTCAATCGCGTTCGGTCCTGCTACCATACCACCGTAAATTGCTGATAATAGTGAGTTCGCACCAAGGCGGTTACCACCGTGCATAGAATAATCGCACTCACCTGCTGCAAATAAACCTGGAATACTTGTCATCTGCTTATAATCAACCCATAGTCCGCCCATTGAATAGTGAACTGCTGGGAAGATTTTCATTGGTAGTTTACGAGGATCATCACCTGTAAACTTCTCATAGATTTCAATAATTCCACCAAGTTTAATATCTAGTTCTTTCGGATCTTTATGAGAAAGATCTAAGTACACCATGTTTTCACCGTTAATACCTAGTTTTTGCTCTACGCAAACGTCAAAGATTTCACGTGTTGCAATATCACGAGGTACAAGGTTTCCGTAAGCCGGATATTTTTCTTCTAGGAAGTACCATGGTTTACCATCTTTATATGTCCAAACACGGCCACCTTCACCACGTGCAGATTCACTCATAAGACGTAACTTATCGTCTCCAGGAATTGCCGTTGGATGAATTTGAATGAACTCGCCGTTTGCATAATATGCACCTTGTTGATATACAGCAGAAGCTGCTGTACCTGTATTAATAATAGAGTTAGTTGATTTTCCAAAGATGATACCAGGGCCCCCTGTTGCCATAATCACGGCATCAGCTTGGAAACTTTTAATCTCCATTGTTTGTAAGTCTTGTGCAACGATTCCTCGGCACACACCTTCGTCATCCACAACAGCTCGTAAGAAATCCCAACCTTCATATTTCGTTACAAGTCCTGCTACTTCGTGACGACGTACTTGCTCATCTAATGCGTATAGTAATTGCTGTCCAGTTGTTGCACCAGCAAATGCTGTACGGTGATGTTGCGTTCCACCAAAACGACGGAAATCAAGAAGTCCTTCTTCCGTACGGTTGAACATAACACCCATACGGTCCATTAAATGAATGATACCAGGTGCTGCTTCACACATTGCTTTAACTGGCGGTTGGTTCGCTAAGAAGTCCCCACCATAAATTGTATCGTCAAAGTGGATCCATGGAGAATCCCCTTCACCTTTCGTATTTACGGCACCGTTAATCCCACCTTGGGCACATACAGAATGTGAACGTTTTACTGGTACTAAAGAAAATAGTTCAACATTTACTCCTGCTTCTGCCGCTTTAATCGTTGCCATTAAGCCGGCCAAGCCACCGCCGACTACTATAAGTTTCCCTTTCATGCTCTCCCACTCCTTACTGGTTTGCTAGCTGTGGATCGATGAACGCTAATAATGCACTCACACCTACATAAGATAGACCTAAGAAAATAGCTAATGTTACATAAGTAGAGATTCTTTGTGAACGTGGAGATACTGTAATTCCCCAGCTTATGCAGAATGTCCATAGTCCATTTGCAAAGTGGAAAATCGTTGAAACAACACCAACTAAATAGAAACCAAACATAAATGGATTGTTTAAAATATCTGCCATCATATCATAGTTTACCTCTTTACCTAACATTGCTTGAATACGAGTTTCCCAGACGTGCCAAGAAATGAAGATCAGCGTAACGATACCTGAAATTCTTTGGAAGACGAACATCCAGTTACGGAAATAACCGTAAGATACCGCATTGTTCTTAGCTGTAAATGCAATATATAAGCCATATATAGCATGGTACAGTATAGGTAAAAAGATGATGAAAATTTCTAGCGCATACCGGAATGGAAGGAGCTCCATAAAGCCTGCAGCTTTGTTAAAAGCCTCTGCTCCTCTTGTTGCAAAGTTGTTTACAATTAGATGTTGCGTCAAAAAGACACCAACCGGGATGACCCCCATTAATGAGTGCCACTTACGAAACGTATACTCGCGGCCTTTCATGTCCCCATTACCCCCTTGAATGTTTGACTGCTGTTTTCAGATTAATTTACAACAATAATGTTTTTTCACTATTGGCATAAGAAAAACTGAAAAAATTATTCGAAATATTTCAGCATAATTTGATAACAAGTTCATTTTACCCCTATTTTTGTCGAAGCGTCAAGAAAACGTATACATAATTTGCATATAATTTGCCAATTCTTTTTCCCTTCTTATATATTCAGATTTCCCCAAAGAAAAATCTGTTTTTATAAACGAGAAATGTTATATAATAATCCCTATAGAAAGAGGGGAATATTGTGAGTAAAAATACAATCGATACAACATCTTTAGAAGATGTTTCATTGAACGCCTTCGCTTATGAATTGCTACGTGAAGAATTACTACCTGATTTAATCGGTAACGATTTAGATGGTATTTTATACTGGTCCGGTAGAAACCTTGCAAGAAAATATCCACTAGAAACAATTGAAGAAGTCATTCAGTTCTTTGAAAAAGCTGGCTGGGGCACTTTAAGCATTATTGAACATAAGCGTCGTGAAATGCAGTTCCAACTTAAAGGCACACTCATTGCTGAACGTCAAAAACAAAACAGACATTCTTCTTATCAATTAGAAGCTGGATTCATCGCTGAACAAATTCAAAAGCAACGAAACGTCGTTGCAGAGTCCTACGAAGAAAAGAAAAAACGTTCAGACTCTATTACATTTCTTGTGAAATGGGATATAAAAGATCTCATTGAAGTGTAGCATTACCTACAGTCAACTAGACATATAAGTTTAGTTGACTTTTTTATATTTTCATTCAGTTAGGTTTATTTTAAATCTTCAGAAATTATACCAGAAAATAGAAGACGTTGTAAACTACAACGTCTTCTTATCCGCTAAATAAGTATAAATCGTCTCTGCGACATTTTTCGGCATACCCGCTTCGACAAATTCCGTTACAGAAGCTTCTTTCATCTTTTTTAGAGACCCAAAATGTTTTAATAATATCTTTTTTCGTTTATCCCCAATTCCAGGAATATCATCCAGTGCTGATTGAATGACAGATTTCCCGTGTAATTGACGGTGGAATGTAATCGCAAATCGATGCACTTCATCTTGAATGCGCTGCAATAAATAAAATTCTTGGCTATTTCTCTCAAGCATCACAGGTTCAGGTGGATCTCCAATAATTAAATGGGAGGTTTTATGTTTGTCATCTTTTACAAGCCCTGCCATCGGAATATATAAACCGAGTTCATTTTCTAGAACATCACTTACAGCTGCCAGATGACCTTTTCCACCATCAATAATGATTAAATCTGGTAAAGGCAAACTCTCTTTCAATGCCCTTGTATAACGCCGCCTCACAACTTCTCTCATAGACTCATAATCATCTGGTCCTTGAACCGTTTTAATTTTATATTTCCTGTATTCTTTCTTAGCTGGTTTCCCATCAATAAAGGCAATCATTGCAGAAACAGGATTTGTCCCTTGAATATTTGAGTTATCAAACGCCTCAATACGATAAGGTGTTTCGATCCCAAGCTGCTTCCCTAAATGATCTACCGCTTTAATCGTTCGCTCTTCATCACGTTCAATTAAGTAGAATTTCTCTTCAAGAGCAATCTTGGCATTTTTATTTGCTAATTCTACAAGATCTTTTTTCTTACCACGTTTCGGCTGTGTCGCTTCAACTTCTAAAAAGCGCTCTACTAACTCTGAGTCTATACTTCCTGGAACGACAATTTCCTTCGGCTTAAAATGACTGCTGTTCTCATAAAATTGACCGATAAACGTTAAAAATCCCTCTTCTGGTTCATCGTAGATTGGAAACATAGAAACATCACGTTCAATTAGCTTTCCTTTTCGAACGAAGAAAACTTGAACACACATCCATCCTTTATCAACTGCATACCCAAACACATCACGATCCACTAAGTCACTCATAATCATCTTTTGTTTTTCCATAATCGCATCAATATGCGCAATTTGATCACGTAACTCTTTTGCGCGTTCAAATTCTAGTTTCTCTGAAGCCTCATACATCTTTGTTTCTAATTCTGAACGAACTTCTTTATGTCCACCATTTAAAAACTTAATAATTTCATCTACAATTTCTTTGTTTTGTTCTTCCGTCACTTCTTTCACACAAGGTGCTAAGCATTGACCCATATGATAATATAAACAAACTTTATCGGGCATATTTGAGCACTTACGAAGCGGATACATACGATCTAGCAATTTTTTCGTTTCATGAGCTGATTGCGCATTCGGATAAGGACCAAAATACTTTCCTTTATCCTTTTTTACGTTTCGCGTAATAAGTAATCGCGGCTGTTTTTCAGCTGTAATTTTAATAAAAGGATATGTTTTATCATCTTTTAATTGAATATTATACTTTGGATCATGTTTTTTTATTAAATTTAACTCTAAAATGAGAGCCTCTAGATTTGAGGAGGTTACAATATATTCAAAATCTACAATTTCCCCTACAAGCCGAAGTGTTTTTCCATCATGCGAACCAGTAAAGTACGAGCGCACACGATTTTTAAGCACTTTTGCCTTTCCGACATATATAACCGTTCCTTGCTTATCTTTCATTAAATAACAACCAGGTTGATCTGGTAAAATAGCCAACTTCTCTTTTAAATGTTCGTGCACTCGTCACCCTCCATTTCTACATGCTTAGCATTTTTATTTTCACATGAAAACATACTATGCCAAAACACCCAACATACGTTCTTTTATTGTAACGGAAAGGTGTAAAAAAGGAAAATAAAAAAAGCTACCAAATGGCAGCCCCTTTATTTTAGAAGTGTTTAGAAACTAATTCTACTAACGCTTCTTTCGGTTTGTAACCTAACGCTTGATCAACTACTTTACCGTCTTTTAATACGAAAAGAGCTGGAATGCTCATTACTTCGAATTGACGAGCAGTTTCTTGGTTTTCATCCACGTCTACTTTTACTACTTTTACTTTTTCGCCTAGTTCTGCATCAATTTCCTCTAATACAGGAGCGATCATTTTACAAGGTCCACACCAAGGTGCCCAGAAATCTAATAATACAACACCTTCGCTAGTTTCAGCTGCGAAGCTTTGGTCATTTGCGTTTACAATTGCCATTTTATTTCCTCCTTCAAGTATATTCTACCAAGAGTATATCATTAACTCATATACGTGGCGAATAATATGTATCGTTATGTATTGTAACAAAAAAGTGTTCCTTTATACTATATAAAAATACGGATTAAATACTAAAAAGATGAGAGACAGGGGATCTCTCATCTTTTTCTATATATAGGGGTACTTCACTTGGAACTCAAGGGTACTCAAATCATGAATGTACTTTTAACTTTTTAAACTCTTCTGTTAAAAGAGGTAAGACTTCAAATAAATCGCCAACAATACCATAGTCAGCTACTTTAAAGATACTTGCTTCTGGGTCTTTATTAATCGCAACGATTATTTTCGAGTTAGACATACCAGCTAAATGCTGAATCGCACCAGAAATACCGCATGCAATGTATAAGTCTGGCGTAACAACTTTACCAGTTTGACCAATTTGTAATGAGTAATCGCAATACTCAGCGTCACAAGCACCACGAGATGCTCCAACAGCGCCGCCCAATACATCAGCTAACTCTTTTAATGGCTTGAATCCTTCTTCACTCTTCACACCGCGTCCGCCAGCGATAATAACTTTCGCTTCAGAAAGATCAACACCTTCTGCAGTTTTACGGACGACATCTTGAATGATTGTACGTAGGTCTTTCACATCTACTGTAATAGAAGATACGTCACCACTGCGAGACTCATCTTTTTCAAGCGTTGCAATGTTATTTGGACGCACTGTCGCAAATAAGATACCGTCTGTTACAATCTTCTTCTCAAACGCTTTACCAGAGTAAATTGGACGAGTGAAGATAATATTTCCACCTTCAACATCTAAAGCAGTTACATCAGAAACTAGACCAGCTTCAAGCTTCGCTGCTAATTTTGGTGATAAATCTTTACCAAGTGCTGTATGTCCAAATACAATACCCTCTGGCTTTTCTTCAGCATGTACAGCTAAAAACGCTTGTGCATACCCATCAGATGTATATGATTTTAATTTATCATTTTCAACTGTCACAACGCGATCTGCACCGTAATGAATCAATTCATTTGCAAAAGAGGCAACGCTGTCTCCAACTAGAAGACCTACTACTTCACCGCCTTCTGCAATTGTTTTTGCTGCTGCTACCGCTTCAAACGAAACGTTACGTAGCGATCCATCACGAACTTCACCCATTACTAATACTTTACGAGCCATAGATTTTCCCTCCTGCATATATAATTTCGTATTTTATTAGATTACTTTCGCTTCTGTATGGAGCAACGATACAAGTTCTTTCACTTGATCTTGCAGCTCGCCTTGTAACACTTTTCCTGCATCTTTCTTAGGAGGCAAATAGATTTCAATTGTTTTTGTCTTTGCTTCCACATCATCTTCTTCTAAATCTAAATCATCTAATTCTACTTCTTCTAGTGGTTTTTTCTTCGCTTTCATAATACCTGGAAGCGATGGATAACGAGGTTCATTTAAACCTTGTTGTGCTGTTACTAAAACTGGTAATGAAGTTTCAATCACTTCCGTATCACCTTCAACATCACGCTCAATCTTCACGTTTGTACCGTCAATTTCAAGTTTTGTAATTGTCGTTACGTACGGAATATTTAACGCTTCTGCTACGCGTGGACCAACTTGTCCAGATGCACCATCAATTGCAACGTTCCCGCCTAAAATTAAATCTGCATCTTTATCTTTTAAATATTCAGCAAGTACTTTTGCTGTCGTGAACTGGTCACCATTTTCAACATCATCTTCGATATTAATTAATACCGCTTTATCGCAGCCCATCGCTAATGCCGTACGAAGTTCTTTCTCACTATCTTCGCCACCGACTGTTACAACAGTAACTTCTCCACCTTGTGCGTCTCTTACTTGAATTGCTTCTTCAATCGCATATTCGTCGTAAGGGTTGATGATGAATTCCGCTTCGCCATCGTAAATTGCACCGTTTTTAATTACGATTTTTTCTTCTGTATCAAATGTTCGTTTCATGAGTACGTAGATGTTCATTCCATTTACCCCCTTGTTTTTCAGAAAGATTCTATCAATTTTAATTTTCTGTTAATTTATATTAAAAAAATAATTGAACTACCTGCCACTAAATGAAGGTTTACGCTTTTCTAAAAACGCTGCTACACCTTCTCTTCCATCTTCACCCGTAAATACTTCACCAAAGATTTGTGCTTCGCGTTGTACACCTTCATAATAATGAGACGATTTCGTCGTTTGCAATAACTCTAGTACAGCACGAGTCGTCGCTGGACTTTTTCCAGCAATCTGTTTTGCAACTTTAAGCGTATCATCTAAAAATGTTTCTTCAGCAAAAACTCCGTTAACAAGTCCCCATTTTAATGCTTCTGCACCAGTAATCGGTGTACTTGTTAACATCATTTCACAAGCTTTCGCTTTCCCAACATAACGTGGTAATCGCTGTGTACCTGCAAATCCAGGAATTAATCCAAGTGTTAATTCAGGTAAACCAAGTTTTGCACTTTCAGTTGCAAAGCGCATGTGGCAAGACATAGCAAACTCAAGGCCGCCGCCAAGTGCCGCTCCATGAATTGCCGCGATAACTGGTTTTGAACATTTTTCAACACGCTCAAACGTAACTTGTCCAAGCTGCGCTAATTCAGTCGCTTGCTTCGCTTCAGTAACAGATG
This sequence comes from Bacillus cereus group sp. MYBK79-1, assembly GCF_051915365.1. Taxonomy (NCBI): domain Bacteria; kingdom Bacillati; phylum Bacillota; class Bacilli; order Caryophanales; family Bacillaceae; genus Bacillus; species Bacillus cereus group sp. MYBK79-1. The sequence goes on from NZ_JBQAEO010000002.1 coordinate 146,763, forward strand.
TAAATTCTTTAATATCTGCTCCTGCTGAGAAGAAACGTCCTTCACCGTGAATTACAACAACACGAATGTTATCATCCTTCTCCACTTGATCAATTAATTCAGTAACGTCATGCATAACTTGTGAAGACATCGCGTTAGCCGGCGCATGATTTAACGTCGCCACCGCGATATGATCTTCAACTCTTACAGATAGGAATTTCAACATGATCCCTCCCATTATTGACGATAACCACAAGCTGCAATAAGTAGCCCATGTACCGTTTTTGAAAGTGCGACCAGATCATACTTATGATCGCTCATTACCCAATTGGTCACAACTTCATCTACTGTTCCAAAGATCATTTGTCTTGCCACGCGAACATTTAAATCCGCTTGGAATTCACCTTGCTTTATACCTGTCTCTAAAATCTCATCCATAACTTGTAAGTAGCCTTTTAATACTTCATTTATTTTCAGGCGTAAGTCTTGATTGGACTGTCTTAGCTCTAATTGCGTAACGATAGCAAGAGGATCATTTTGCGACAACAGCAAGAAGTGCGTTTCTACCAACATGAACAATTTCGATACAGCGCTTTCAATTCCTGCTGTTTTTTGACGAATTGTTTCGACAAATTCTCCCATCTTCTCTTGGAATAAGGATATTAATATATCTTCTTTATTTTTAAAATATAAGTAAATCGTGCCATCAGCTACCCCAGCTTGCTTTGCTATTTTAGAAACTTGCGCTTGGTGGTACCCATTCTCCGCAATCACAATGACTGCCGCATCAATAATTTGATTGTATTTCGGTCTATTTTTCTTCACTTTACTGTCCCCTTCAAGAAGATGACTGAATGAATAGTCATTCATATTCTTATAATACTGACTATTTAGAAAAGTGTCAATCCTATTTTTTTCAAAAAGAAAGGGCCTTAGCCCGTTTGCTCATCCTCATTCTTTCTTTTCTCTTCATCTATTAGGACACGGCGTAAAATTTTTCCGACTGTCGTTTTAGGCAGTTCATCTCTAAACTCATATACTTTCGGCACTTTATAAGCCGCTAAATATTTACGCGCAAACTGGTTTAATTCTTCCTCAGAACACTCCGCACCTTCTTTTAACACAACAAATGCTTTAACTGTCTCTCCCCGGTACGGATCGGGAACTCCAATTGTCACTACTTCTTGCACTTTTTCGTGCTCATATAATACTTCTTCTACTTCACGAGGATACACATTAAATCCACTCGCAACAATCATATCTTTCTTACGATCTTTCACATAGAAAAATCCATCTTCATCCATGTAACCGACATCCCCTGTATGGAGCCACCCGTCTTGTAATACAGCTGCTGTTTCTTCAGGCTTATTCCAATACCCTTTCATAATTTGAGGACCTTTTACTACAATTTCACCGATTTCTCCCGGTGGTAATGCCTCACCAGTTTCAAGCGACATAATTATTGCTTCTGTATCTGGCCATGGAACTCCAATGCTACCTGGTACTCGCTTTTCCCATAAAAAGTTACTATGTGTAACTGGGGATGATTCCGTTAAACCGTATCCCTCTACTAGTTTACCACCTGTAACTGTTTCAAATTTTTCCTGTACTTCGACTGGGAGCGGCGCTGAACCACTAATACAGGCACGAATAGAAGAAATATCGTATTCTTTTAAAAGTGGGCTATTTAAAAGAGCGATATAAATAGTTGGTGCTCCTGGAAACAATGTCACTTTATGCTTCTTAATCGCTTCAAAAACCATTTTCATATCGAACTTTGGAATAAGAACCATTTTGTATCCTTGCATAACACTCAAATTCATAACAGCCGTCATACCGTACACGTGGAAAAATGGAAGAACCCCAAGTACGACTTCTTCTCCTTCTTTACAATTATATAACCAATGAACCCCCATCAACGTGTTAGAAACGAGGTTTTTATGCGTTAACATCACGCCTTTCGGAAATCCAGTTGTTCCTCCTGTATACTGTAAAAGAGCTAGATCATTTTCAGGATCACAAGGCACTTCAACATCCGTATTCACTTCTTTTTCTACTGAATTCCAAAGGTGAATCGTTTCACTTTCTGATACTTTCACAACTAAATTCGACTGTTTTTTCTGCACAAATGGATACAATAGATTTTTAGGGAAGGGTAAAAAGTCAGCAATACGAGTTACGATAATATGTTCAATTTTTGTAGCAGATTGAACATTCGTTACTCTTGGAAATACTAAATCGAGGCAAAGAATTACTTTTGCTCCCGAGTCATGAAGCTGGTATTCTAACTCTCTTTCTGTATACAGTGGATTTGTTTGTACTACGATACCTCCCGCAAGTAATGTACCGTAATAACCAATTACAGCCTGCGGACAATTCGGCAACATAATAGCAACTCGATCACCCTTTTCCACACCGAGCTTTTGAAGATAATTTGCAAACCTCTTCACCTTATCATGGAAGTTTGAAAATGTAATATCCTTCCCTAAAAAGTGAAGCGCTTTCTTTTCTGGATAGCGAGAAGCCATCTGTTCTACATATCTATGAAGCGGCTGAATATCATAAGAAATCGTACTTGGAATTTCCTCTGGATAACTTTTCAACCATGGTTTTTCCACCTTCATTCCCCCTTCAAATACATAAAAAATAAATGAATGTTCATTCATGATGGTTGTGTTCATTATATTATAGTCTCCATAACGTTACAATCATAATATTCTGACTTTTATATAACTATGCTTCACTCCATTAACTTCTTATTATATGTACAAACTCTCCTAATCTATAAAAAATAAGAGAGTTATTATTTAGCTTAATCTTATTATCGTTAACACAGCTCCTGGTGTAGTCGTTGATAATGTTGCAACGGCTAACAAACCAAATAATTGCAAACTAATGGCACTTCCAGCCGCAAGAGTCGTAATAATTGTTGCACTAAATGATGTAGTTGCTAACGCGGGGGAATTAATAGTCCCCGCAAGCGGGGCACCATTAATTGTAATTCGTGAACTAACTAATAACGAAGCGGTTATATTAATTGTATATGAAATATAATAATTCCCTGCATTTGCAGCCGTAAATACTGTATTTCCCCCAGACACCGTAATTCCCGGACCAATATTCTGATTGTTTGGAAGCGGGACATTCGTTCCACCAAGAAGTACCGATATTGCTGAACCCGACGTATTATTTGCAAACGCGTATGTTGCCGTTATACTTGTGCCAGTTGCTCCGGTTTCGCCTGTTAGGCCTGTCGCTCCTGTTGGACCTGTCGCCCCCGTTATTCCTGTTGCTCCCGTTGGACCCGTTCCCCCTGTTAGGCCTGTCGCTCCCGTTGGACCTGTTGCCCCCGTTATTCCTGTTGCTCCCGTTGGACCCGTTCCCCCCGTTATTCCTGTTGCTCCCGTTGGACCCGTTCCCCCCGTTATTCCTGTTGCTCCCGTTGGACCTGTTGCCCCCGTTATTCCTGTTGCTCCCGTTGGACCCGTTGCTCCTGTTAGGCCGGTCACTCCTGTCGAGCCCGTTGGACCTGTTGGACCTGTTGGACCCAGCTTAGGAACTGTCCCATCACAACTAAAACAGCATGAATCAACATGTACACCATTTTGATTATTACACCCACAATATCCATTTATATTATTGCCCCATGAAGACATGTTGATCACTTCCTTTACATTCGATCTTTTAAGTACAATCACCGAGTTAGAAAACACCTATCTAAATAATAAAGAAATACTTTACCCAGTGGGGATAAACACAGATTTATTCCATACATTCTAGTAATTATTACATGCAATTTGCTCTCTTTTTGCTTGTACTTTCGCCCCATCTCCACTGATTATTAACCATACACATCACACTTTCTCACACAGTCAAGTTCCCATTTAAACTCCCCATATTCGCCAATCTTTTTAATAAAGAGACTTATTCTCCATAAATAACGACTGTAATATATGAAAATCCGCATAATTTGTTATTTTCCGTCAAAATTTTAAAAATATATTGACACCTAAAATATCCTCATAGTATGATTTGGGTGTTGTAATTGATAACCGTTTTCACTTGTAGTGTTAATTACAAAAAATACTTTATTTCGGGGGCAGAAGATGAAGAAAATTCTTAGTATTTTCATAGTTGTTCTTCTATTCGCTGTTGGATGCGGACAGCAAAAAGAAGAGAAAAAAGAAACAAAGACAGACGATAAAAAACAAGCTATAACGATTAAACATGCTGAAGGAGAAACAAAATTAGATAAACCAGCGAAAAAAGTTGTTGTACTTGAGTGGGTATATTCAGAAGACTTATTAGCACTTGGTGTTCAGCCAGTAGGGATGGCAGACATTAAGAATTATAATAAATGGGTAAATACAGAAACAAAACCAAGCAAAGATGTTGTAGATGTAGGGACACGTCAACAACCAAACCTAGAAGAAATTAGCCGTTTAAAACCAGATTTAATTATTACAGCTTCATTCCGTGGTAAAGCAATTAAAAATGAATTAGAACAAATCGCTCCTACAGTTATGTTCGATCCATCAACAAACAATAACGATCACCTTGCTGAAATGACAGAAACATTTAAACAAATTGCAAAAGCTGTTGGAAAAGAAGAAGAAGGTAAAAAAGTATTAGCTGATATGGATAAAGCATTCGCTGATGCAAAAGCAAAAATTGACAAAGCAGACTTAAAAGATAAAAACATCGCAATTACTCAAGCATTTACTGCTAAAAATGTGCCAACATTCCGTATCTTAACTGATAATTCTTTAGCTTTACAAGTTACAAAAAAATTAGGTTTAACAAATACTTTTGAAGCAGGAAAATCTGAGCCAGACGGTTTCAAACAAACAACTGTGGAATCATTACAAAGTGTACAAGATTCAAACTTCATTTACATTGTAGCTGATGATGATAATATCTTTGACAATCAACTAAAAGGGAACCCTGCTTGGGAAGAATTAAATTTCAAAAAAGAAAACAAAATGTATAAATTAAAAGGCGATACTTGGATTTTCGGTGGTCCTGAGTCTGCAAAATCTTTAGCAACACAAGTAGCAGACGTACTGACAGCGAAGAAGTGATTACAAGATGAATAGCTTACAACATACACTTCGAGCAAGTCTTGTATTCGGAGGAGGAGCAGCTCTCTTGCTCCTCCTTTTCTTTATTCATATTGGACAAGGTCAAGCAAACATTTCCTATAGTATGATTATGGATGCTCTTATCTCACCGAACCAATCACTAGAGCATCAAACTTTAATTATGCTTCGATTACCTAGAGCCGTAATTGCTATTTTAGCTGGAGGTGCTCTTGCTGCATCTGGGGTTATTTTACAAACGTTAACGAAAAATCCACTTGCTGAATCCAGTACAATGGGTATTCACTCTGGCGCATATTTCTTTCTAGTAGCGGCTACAATTTTCTTACCGAAAGGTCTGCAAATTAACTCACTTCTTTTCACATTTATCGGTGGTGCTATTACTGCTTTATTTGTATACCGTATTTCTGGTGGAAAAAAGGGAACCCCACTTAAAATGGCACTAGCTGGTATGGTCGTTACGTTAATGCTTTCTGCCTTTACTGGAACGATGCAGCTTTTCTATGAAAATGAAACAGCTGGTTTATTTTTATGGGGAGCCGGATCTCTTATTCAAAATAACTGGGATGGCGTTCAATTTGCTTTTCCATTTATCATTATTTCTTTCCTAGTTTTACTATTTATGTCTCGTAAACTCAACATTCTCTTACTTGGTGATGATGTCGCTGTTTCTCTTGGTGAAAAAACAGCAGTAACACGTCTTATCGCCTTCATTGCTGCAATCTTTTTAACAGCAGTAATTGTTACTGTTGTTGGACCAATTGGGTTTGTCGGCTTAGTCGCACCCCATTTAATGCGCCTTATTGGCTATCGTCAGCATTTCACTCTTCTTCTCTCTTCTTTCTTATGGGGGGCAGTATTATTACTCGGAGCAGATGTTGCCGGTAGATTAATAGATCCAACCGGTGCTGAACTTCCTGTTGGGGCAGTCACGGCAATGATTGGATCACCTTGGCTTATTTATTTAGTGTATCGAATGATGAAGTCGAAACAATATATGAATGATAACGGAGCGAATGCAGCTGGAGCTAGTTCTCGCTATTACTCTTATAAAAAGGTAATCATTATATCTATCACACTTTGCATTGTGATGATTGCTCTTGGTGTTACAATCGGTAGTAATGCTTATATCGAAAGCATTACAAATGTTATATCAGGACAATTAACACAATTTGATAAAAATATGATGATGAACCTTCGTTTACCAAGAATGCTCGTTGCTGCTATTGCTGGCGCATGCCTTGCAATAAGCGGCCTTGTTTTCCAAGGTATATTACGAAACCCACTCGCCGACCCTTCTATTATTGGTATTTCATCGGGAGCTGGTGTTGGTGCTTTAACTATTATGTACGTCTTTCCTGCACTTCCTGGCTTCTTCCTACCAATCGGTGCATTTATCGGCGGACTACTCGCAGTTGGAATTGTCCTTTTCTTCTCATGGAAATCAGGATTTAGCCCGACAGCCCTTGCTTTAATAGGGATTGGTATTTCCGCACTTGGCTCAGCAATTATTCAAATCTTTATCGTTAGAGCAAATTTGAACGTTGCTGCTGCTTTAACATGGCTATCAGGTAGTACGTATGCAAGAGGATGGAATCACTTAGAAAATATCATTCTATATCCATCACTTATTCTCGTACTCATTATCTTTTTCTTAATAAAACAACTTGACGTTCTCGTACTTGGAGACGATTTAGCAACGGGGCTCGGGCAACCAGTAAATAAAACACGCCTAGCTCTGATTGTGTTAGCAACACTACTTGCATCTGTAAATATCGCAGCTGTCGGTACGATTGCCTTTCTAGGTCTTGTAGCACCTCACTTAGCACGAATCGTCGTTGGTATGAATCATCAAAGATTATTCGTTTGCTCCGCACTGTTTGGAGCAATCCTTCTTGCCATTGCTGACTTACTCGGACGAACAATTGCATACCCGAAAGAAATCCCTTCTGGTCTTGTCGTTGCTGTACTTGGAGCACCTTATTTCTTATGGTTGATGAGGAAGAGTGGGAAGAAGGTAAGTTAATAAAAAAGAGGCTTCTCATATGAGAAGCCTCTTTTTGTATTCGTTCACTTAGCTAAAGGAAACTATCTTTTTTTCACGAATGTAACCTATGAACATAACTAGGAGGGATAAATATGTACCAAACTATTGAAGGCTTCTTGCAATCATGGACATACGAGGCTGAGTCTACTCAAAAGATGCTCGATGCATTAACCGACGAATCTTTGTCACAAGAAATTGCACCTGGGCACTGGACGTTAGGTAGAGTTGCTTGGCATATCGTGACGGCAATTCCAGTTATGCTATCTGGCACAGGGCTTAAGTTTGAAGGAGAAACGAAAGATTATCCTGTACCAAGTTCTGCAGCAACAATTGCAGATGAGTATCGCAAAGTGAATGCGGCTTTCGTTGAAGCACTTCAAGGTGCATGGACTGATAAAGACTTAGCTACTATTAATGACTTCTTCGGTCGTCCTATGCCGAATTCTATATTTTTAATGACACTCATTAATCATCAAAATCACCACCGCGGGCAAATGACTGTTTTAATGCGACAAGCTGGCTTAACAGTCCCTGGCGTATATGGCCCTGCAAAAGAAGAATGGGCTGCAGCTGGAATGGAAGCTCCTAAAATGTAACTACAGAAAAAGACAAGATGTTTACACATCTTGTCTTTTTCTGTAACTTGTTTCATGTGAAACTATTTTTTCTTATTCTTGTCATACAGTTACATCTTCCTTCTCTATATTTTTAATTCCGTAATATGCAATCGCAACTCCAATTGCCGCAAGTACTAGTTGAAGGGGAAGAAAAGTTGCTGTAGAAAACATTGGGGTGTTATTAATTGCAATTGATACAACGATAAGAGATGAAACAATTGTAGTTGGCACCGAACGTTTACGCATTCCGAAATATAGAGGGATTAAACTTATTCCCGCCGTTGCAATTGCTAAAGGAACAAGATTTACTCCTTCTTGCATCAATTGATCTACTGTGAATGAATTAGGAAGAATTGAAAAATAGCTATCTATCCCAAAGAAAACTCCTACTACTAAAATGTTAGATAAAATAACTGTTATAAATGTTACTATCGCTGTAATAGCCAACTTACTAGCCATCATTTTCTTTCGGTTAATTGGATAAGAAAACATAAGTAATATTGTTTTGTTTTTATATTCACTAATTATTAACCTTGCGATTAACACACTACCAAAAATAATAAATGTTGCCCTTACTACTGTACTGGCCATCAACAAAATTGTCTGTGGATCCCTCATTTCCGGATCACCTTCTACTTGAGCAACGATGCTCGTAAAGATCATTAATGCCAGTATAGCGATATTTGCAATAATCGCTCCCCTTACATACCATCCAAGCTTAAACTTTTTCAATTCTAGCTTCATAAGACGTAGCATAATAGTCCTCCTTCCATTTACATTTTAATCAATATAAATGGCTCCTGTTTTACTTAAAATCTTCACTTCGTTTTTTGCATCACCAATCGTTCCTTCTTTTATCTTTTCTGTATTTTTATCTTTTTTAATTCCATTTACATTCACCATTACGTCGGACGAATTACTTTTAGCTGTAAGTTTTAAAGAAGTCGGAACCCCTTTATACCGTACACCAATATCTCCTGATTTTGTTTCTACAAATAATGATTCTCCTTCTTTCATATCTTTCAGTAATACTTCACCAGATGTTGAAGTGATGTTCATATTTGCGCTATTTACATTTGTTATATAGTTATCACCAGTCTTAGATTTTATATTTAATTCTTGTACTGAACTATCTTTTACAGCTAACTATCCACTTTGCGATATGAATTCACCTTTCTCGGCTGATAGTCCTACAACCATTTCATCTCCAGACTTGCTTTTTGTCACGATACTTTTTACTACTATATCGCTTATTTTCACATCACCCGATTTATTATTTAATACAATTTTATCTATTTCTTTCTTCGGAATAGCTATAGATATACTATTTTTCTTCCTAAACGTAAAACCACTAAAAAATCTGGTTACCTTTTGTTTTTGCTTAATCACAATTTTATTTTCGTCATTTTCTATTTCGACGGGATCTATCTCTTTGTCTACTTGTTGACCTCGGGCTAAAATTACTATTTTATTAGAATCTGTACTTTTAAATTCAATATCCCAATTTTCATTGTCTACTTCTATTTCTTTTATATTATTTATCTCAAAAGACTTTTCTTTCTTAAAATCTTTCCCCTGAAATACCTTAAAACCAAAAACCGCACTAGCAATTGTCAGAAATAAAATTGCAATTACTATTATTTTTTTCACCATTCATACCCCTGTTGTTGTTTTAAGCTTGCTTCACGCCACATCAATCTTGTCGATTTTACGATACGATAGATAACTAATGAAAATCCCTAATAAACAGAGCACTATTGGGATAGCTATAAAATTAAACATACTTACTTGACCGTTTCCAAGACCAACGTTACTGTTCATTAGCATCCCAATTATTACTGCAGAAGTAATCGTTGTCGGTGTCGATTTTTTTCTCATCCCAAAAAATAAAGGAATTAAACTTATACCAGATATCATAAATGCACTTATAAAAGTAGCTGGAACGGTAGCTATTATTTCCCCCATCGTAATAGGTGTTTTAATTAGCCCTATCATTGGGTTCATAAAAAATATGAGCAAACTAATAGTGAACGTAGCGATAATCATGCTCACAAAACAAAAACTAAAAACAATTGTTAATTTCGCTCTCATTAACTTTTTCCTTTGCAGTGGATACATAAACAATAGTTGCATTGTTTTATTCTTATACTCATCAATTACTAAACGCGATAAAATGACCGCACTAAAAATAAGGAATGTTATCCTTATAAAGATGTTTGCGAAATTCATATATTTTGCAAAATCAGTAAGTGCGACCTCTTCTTCAGCCTTCATCCCCCATCCCATAAGACTTACCACAGCAAAAATTGCTATAATACAAATGGCTACCCCTTTAAAGTAACTAGATAATTTATGTTTCTTCCATTCGAGCTTCATTAATTTAAACATATAAACCACGCCTCCATTACTGACATAACTATCTCTACGCTACTAACATTCTAATTCCAGCCGTAACTACGCTTAACATTCCGATCACTAGTAAAATTAACAACCATTTCCGCTCAGGTTTTCTATAATATAAAATCCCAATTATGAACATTACGATCAATCCACTTACTAGATTCACTAACAATCCATTAAGCATGAATGCCCTCTCCATCCATTACATGTAAGAAATATTCTTCTAAGGAACTATGTTTCTTATTAATACTTTCAATTTCTACATCGTTCATAATAAGTGCTTTTGAAATAGCTTGCTGAGACGCTGCCGTATCATACACACGAATCATATTTCCGCTCATTATTTTGTAATTTTTTATACCGAGTTTATCTTCTAAAATATAAGCTGCATGTTTCACATCAGGAACAGTGATTTCAATGTACTCTGTTTGTTTTCCATTAATACTCTTCATTGAAACTTCTTTTATTAGTTTTCCATTTTGAATTACACCAATTGTATCTGCCATTAGTTCCATCTCTCCTAAAATATGACTAGAGACTAATAACGTAATGCCATATTCTTTACAGAGCATTTTAAATAAGTCTCTTAATTCTTTAATACCAATTGGATCTAAACCGTTAATTGGCTCATCTAAAATGATTAATTCTGGCTTCGTCATAATCGCCCTTGCAATACCAAGTCGTTGCTTCATCCCTAATGAAAAGTCTTTTACTTTTTTATCATCTATACCGTGCAGTTTCACTAAATGTAAAGCATGATCAATTGCATTTTTATCGTAATAGCCCATATATTCACAATGTAATTCTAGGTTTTCCTTCGCCGTTAATTTATCATAAAAGATTGGATATTCGATAATTATCCCCATGCGCTTTAACAATTCATAAGATGTATCCGTTAACTTCTCACCAAAAATTTCAATATCACCACTCGTCGGTTTTATTAAATTTGTGATCATTTTCATAATCGTTGTTTTACCTGCACCATTCGGCCCTAAAAAACCGTATATCTCTCCTTTTTTCACATGCATGTTAACGCTAGAAATAACTTCTTTCCCTTTAAACACTTTCGTTAACTGATTCGTTTTTAATATATATGTCATGTCACTGTCTCCTTTCGCACTACCTTATACTTCTATAATAGACAACGGAAATCTCTTTTTTCTTACCCGTTCCTTACAAATTCCTTACGCTGAAAAAAAGCTTGTAGAATTTACTTCTCTACAAGCTAAAACAGCATCTTTTTTAATACAACTGTAAAAATTGTTTTGTCATACGGCCTACTAGAAAGATGTATTTTTCCATCCATCGCTTCCACAAGTCTTTTCGTAATCGTTAACCCTAAACCGCTCCCTTGGTACAATCTATTTCTGGAATCTTCAAGTGTGTACATACGCTCAAACACTTTATCAATATGAGATTCATCAATTCCTTTTCCTGTATCCCATACATCTATATACACACTCGTTTCATCACCTCTTAACGTCACACCAAGTGTCTTTCCATCGTCTCCATATGTAATCGCATTTGATATTAAATTATTCAATACTCTACCTAATACTTCTACATTTCCAAGTGCAAATATATTTCTTTCTGGTATATCAATATGAACTTGAAACCCTTTCGTCGTCACTAAATCATAAAAAGACAAAATCTTCTCCCGACAAACTTCATTCATATTTACTTTTGTCATCTCGATTGCCTTGTCACCAGATTCTAATTTTGCTAAATCAAAAAACTTGTGGATTAGCTCCATCACTTCTAGTGTTTTTGTATGTACTTTTTCAAGTAATATTTGCTGTTCTTCTTTATTCATCGTTTTATCCTTATTTAACATTTCTGTATATCCAAGAATAACTGTTAGTGGCGTCTTTAAATCATGTGAAATATTTGAAAGCATCTTTCTCATCGAAATTTCTACTTTTGCATGATCTGCATTCGTTTTCTGTTTTGCATCTAATAATTGATTAATTGCCACTAATAATTTTTGCAATTCTAGATCATCTGTCATAACGAGTAACTTCTCGCCTGTTTGTCCATTTACAATACGTTCTAACTTTTCATATGTGTATCGTAAATTTTCACTACTATTTTTTCTTATTTTATATTGTATGTAAATGATACATAACAATATAGAAATAATACCTAGTAACAAATTGACCATATTACATCACTTCCAACTTATAGCCGATGCCCCATAACGTTTTAATATATTCTGGATTAGATGGATCACTTTCGATTTTCTCACGCAATCTTCTCATATGAACATTAATAACGTTATCGTCACCGTAATACTCTTCGTTCCAAACTAACGTATAGATTTGTGCTTTCGTAAATACACGATTTTGATTCTTTACGAATAGCTTTAAAATCTCAAATTCTTTTAAAGTAAGTTTGAGCGATTTTCCGTTTTTTTCAACCGTAAAATTAATTGGATCAATTGCTAAATCACCAATTTGAATCATCTTTTCTGTTTCTTCTGTAACTGAATATTTCGTAGATCTCCGAATACCTGCCTTTACACGTGCAGCTAATTCAATCATAGAAAACGGCTTACAAATGTAATCATCTGCTCCAAGTCCTAATCCAACAGCTTTATCAACATCTGTATCTTTTGCCGACATCATTAAAATCGGAACGGCACTCTTTTCTCGAATGATTCGCACAACCTCTAAGCCATCTAGCTTTGGCATCATAATGTCGAGGATAATCAAATCAAATGAACCTTTTAAATATGTGTTCACACCCTCTTCTCCATCAGACGCAATTGTTACTTGAAAGCCTTCTTTTATTAAATACTTTTCCACCATCTCTTGAATTGAAATATCATCTTCAACTAATAAAATATGATGTGACATATGTCTATCCCCTTTTTTACAAACATTAACATTTTAATTGTATCGTAACGACTGAACACTGTGAAGAATTATATGAATTTTCAAACCAACTTCCCTTCCTTCCATAACAATGATATGATGAAATTTACTACGATAGTTCATAATTAACTTTATATAAAGGAGACTTTATCATGTCAGAAAACAACAAAGTAAGCTTAGCTGATTTAATGCGCGAACAACTTGCAAAGAAAAAGCAAGGTAACGGTAATGGTCAAAATGCAAAAAACCAAAGCCAAGAAACAAAAAAATTACAAAACCAACAAACGAAGAAAACAAACAACCAACGTAGACGTACAGGTGTATAAATGAACGGACAAAAACGTTCTAATATCGCACCCGGCCTTGAAGTTGATATTGTCTTAAAACAAGATCAACGAACAGGCAAACTAACACGTGGAATTGTAAAAGATATTTTAACAAACTCCCCTTCCCATCCGCATGGTATTAAAGTGCGATTGCAGGACGGGCAAGTCGGTAGAGTACAAAATATCGTTCAATAAGAAAAGGAGCTCAAGTAAACTCGAGCTCCTTTTTCTTTATTAACCTTTAATTTTTTCGATGAAAACTACTTTTAAATAGTCTCCTTCTTTAAATTGATCAATGGTACGGAAATCTTCTGGTAATGAATGTTCTTCTAATATTTTATATTTGCCATTCATTTCTTTAAATGCCGTATCGATAAAGCCTTTAAACTTTCTCATATCGAACGCACTACAATTTGTAGAAGCAACGATAATCCCGTTATTTTCTGTAATGGCAATTGTTTCTTTTAATAAGTTTTTATAATCTTTCGCTGCACTAAATGTATATTTTTTTGAGCGTGCAAAGCTTGGAGGATCCAGTACAACCATATCAAATTTCATCTTTTTCTTAGCTACATATTTGAAGTAAAGAAATACATCTTCTACAATAATATCTTGCGCTTCATAATCAACTTCATTTACACTAAACTGCTCAATCGTTTTACTTAAACTACGATTTGCAAGGTCGACACTCGTCGTTTTACTCGCTCCGCCAAGCGCTGCAAACACAGAGAAAGCACCTGTATAAGAGAACATATTTAATACTGTTCTCCCCTTTGCATATTTATCACGAATTTGTTTTCGAACGTTACGCTGATCTAAAAATACACCAACCATCGCTCCGTCATTTAAATAAATAGCAAAGTTCACACCGTTCTCTTTTACGATAAGCGGGAACTCACCGCGCTCTCCTGCTACGAAATCATCGCCTTCAATGTATTTCCCTTTCGTATCAAAACGCTTTTTCTCATAAATACCTTTAAAGTTTGCTACTTTTTGAAGAGCTGCTATAATCTCATCTCTGAAAGTATAAATCCCTTCACTATACCAACTGACTACATAATAGCCGTCATAATAATCGATAATTAAGCCTCCAAGACCATCACCTTCACCATTTAGGGCACGGAATGCTGTCGTATCACTTGATTTGTAAAATTGCTTTCGTTTATGTAAGGCAGATTTGATTTTACTTTCAAAGAAAGATTGATTAATTTGTTCACTTTCTTTTCTCGTTAAAATCCAGCCGTACCCTTTATTTTGTTTTCCATAATAACCTTTTCCAATGAATTGGTTCTTCTCATCTACTACTTTAATGATTGTTCCTTCTTCCTGAACATCATTTAAATTTTGAATCGCATCTTTTAAAATAAGCGGATATCCACTTTTAATTTCTTTTATAAATTTCGGTTTTATTTTTACAGTTACTTCTGATCGCATATAATAACTTCCTTTCCATTTCATGCTTTCTAATTCGTAGGAAGCATATAAAAAACGAGGCTAAAAATAACCTCGTTTCACTATACCATATTATTGCTTTGCTAGTACAACTCGCTCATTCTCCCGCTTAACCGCCACATATTTACTACATTTTGAAATGAAAATCTTACTGTCCAAAATAATAAAAAAAACTTATATATTTCACATTTACCATTGACAATGATAATGATTTTCATTATCATTTAATATATATGAGTTCTCGAAAATAAACTCTATTATAGGAGGAATAAAACATGATTATTGTTACAAATACAGCTAAAATTACAAAGGGAAATGGACATAAATTAATTGATCGTTTTAATAAAGTAGGTCAAGTTGAAACGATGCCAGGCTTTTTAGGATTAGAAGTTCTTTTAACGCAAAATACAGTTGATTATGATGAAGTAACAATTAGCACACGCTGGAATGCAAAAGAAGATTTCCAAGGTTGGACGAAGAGCTCAGCATTTAAAGATGCTCACTCACATCAAGGCGGGATGCCAGACTATATTCTCGATAATAAAATCTCTTACTATGATGTAAAAGTTGTACGTATGCCAATGGCTGCAGCACAGTAAACATATTTCTTTTTTAAAGTATAGAATATGAGAAGCTTTACCACTTCTCGTATTCTATACTTTTTTTACTGTCTTTTTACTAGTTTCGCATGCACGACTAACCTTCCTGCTTCCGGATCAAGTGCATAGTCACAAGTCGAAAGTGTTACGATTTGATCACTCGCTGTCAATGTTGTATCCGTTTTGTAAAGCGATTTTTCTTGAATTTTCTCCAAAAATGATGTGTATTCCGTATCACTGCTAAAATCCGTTTCAATGTAATAAAAATCAGTTGTTGTTGTATACACCGAGAACACTTCAAGATCATACCCTTCAAATAATGTATCGTAATATAATTTACGATGCGACATGAAGAAATCTTCATCTAACATTTTCTTTAAACTTCCAAACATAGAACCATCTTTCATACGGTGACCATATAAAATAGTATTTCGATTTTGAGATTTCACATCATTACGATAGTCCATAAAGATGCTTCCTGCTCTCATATCTTCACCTTTATAATTACGAAATAAATAGTAATCATTGTCTTTCGCTTGAACGATTGGATAATTAATTTGTGTATCGTCCATCGTAATCCATCCAACTATTTCTTGGTTAATTTGCTGCAGAGCTTTGAACTGTTTACGTACTTCCCCGTCTTGTGATTGCTCTTCTATCGGACTTTTTTCATAAATGTTTTGCGCTTCGGCCATTACTTTACGATTTTCATAGTAATCCATGAAAATATCACCTAATTCATATACTGAATAGAAAAAGGTACCTAAAAAAACAACTGTAAGTATTCGTTGAAAAAAAGAATTCTTCTTCCTTTCTTTTTTACTACTCAAATTATCACCTCAAAACGGATTGTTCGTATATTCAAATGCCCATTGGGACCATATACAACCCTGTATCTTCATCTTGCTTTACAACGACATCTACACCGTATATCGTCTTTATCATACTTTCTGTCACAACATCATCCGGATTACCTTTCGTAACAATTTCACCGTCTTTCATAACGATGATATGATCACTATAGCGAATCGCCTGATTAATATCGTGTAATACCATAACAATCGTCAATCCATGTACTTCATTTAACTCTTTTACTAGCTCTAATATTTCAAGTTGATAATAAATATCTAAATAGGTTGTCGGTTCATCTAAAAAGAGCATTGGTGTTTTCTGCGCTAACGTCATGGCAATCCAAACACGTTGTCTTTCTCCACCAGATAAAGCATGAATCTCTTTATCACGTTTACTTAGCAAATTCGTACATGCTAAAGCCCTTTCGATCGCTTCTCTATCTTCTTCGCTTTGCGAAGAAAAAATATTTTTATGAGGCATACGACCAAAACTTGTTAATTTCTCCACCGTCATATCTGCCGGTGCTTCATTTTGTTGATGGACAACAGCTAACTTTCTAGCAAACTCTTTCGGTTTATATTGGCTAATCGCCTTCCCATCCAGTATTACCTCTCCGCTACGAGGATCGTGATTTCTTGACATTACGCCAAGTAATGTCGATTTCCCGCAACCGTTTGGACCAATAATTGTTGTAATTTTACCAATTTCTATTTCACTACTAACCGACTTTAATCGATCCGTTACATTATCATACGAAAAGGTTACATTTTTAATTTCCATGAACTTTATCACTCTTTCTAAGCAAGAATATTAAGAATGGCCCACCAATAACTGCCATAATCGTCGCCGCTGGAATTTCGTTAGGCGGCACAATTAACCTTCCAATCGTATCCGCCGTCAAAATTAATAACGCTCCTGCAAGAGCAGAAAATGGAATTAATACTTTATGATCTGAACCGACTAGTTGCCTTGAAATGTGCGGAACGAGTAATCCTACGAAAGCGATAACACCTGCAATCGCTGTTGATACTGCCGCTAAGAGTACTGCAATAGCAGAAATAATAAGACGAACTCTCGTCACGTGTAAACCTAAATTTTTTGCAGTCTTGTCTTGTAGCGATAATAAGTTACACCAAGCTCCTACAAACAGAGCAAGAATAAGACCAATCGTTCCATACGTAACCATTATTTCTACATCACCCCACGTCTTCATCGTTATATTAGAAGTCGTCGTTTGCTTAATACTCTTAATGAAATATCCGCAAATCGTAATGAACGATTCATTTAATCCAGTGAACATCGCATTAATAGCTATACCAACTAAAATAATGCGAAGTGGACTTAACCCTGACTTCCATGAAAATGCGTAAACGAGATAACATGCAAACGCACCACCTAAAAAGGCGAATACTGGTGTCCAGAAAAAGAATTGCGGGAATAACGTAATAATAACAAGTGTCATAAAACTTGCTCCTGAAGATATACCGATCACTCCAGCATCAGCGAGTGGATTTTTCATAACAGCTTGAAAAAGCACACCTGAAACAGCAAGAGCCGCCCCGGTGAACAGCGCAATAATAATACGCGGGAAACGCAAATCTTTAATTACTTCAACATCTTCATTGGCCCCTGTAAATATCCCTTGCACAAGATCCACTATCCCTATTTCTAAACTTCCTTTCGTTGCTGACAATGACGTCATAACAATAAGTAATGCAGTAACAATGAGGAAACTCCAAGTTTTTTTATTCATTCCACTCTTCCTTTATATTAAAATGCATCACGGATACATCATTTTTTTCAATTCATCTAACGCTTCAATTGCTGCTAAATTGCCTGTCGTCCCAAATAAACGCTCTTCTAAATCGTAAACACGGTTATTTTTAACTGCAGCGAAGTGCTTCCAAATGTCATTTGTTTTAAATTCTTTATCAAACATTTTTACCACTTCATCAGGCATACCATGCGCTGCTCGTAAAATAATATCTGGATCAGCTTTCTTTAAATACTCTGTATTAGAGGCTAAATACTCTACTTGCTCACCTTGTACAATGTTTTTACCACCTAATTGTTTCACTAAATCTCCAATGTAAGAATGCTCTGTTGCTACTAAATAACTCCCCGGCACACCCAATAAAATAAGCACTGTCGGTTCTTTCTTTCCCTTTACTGCTTTTTGAATCTCTGTAACTTTGTTATCTAACTTCGTTACAACTGCTTCCGCCTGCTTTTCACGTCCATATTGCTTACCTAAATTACTAATGGTATTTTGCATGTTTTTTAAACTAGTTAAGTCTACAAATTTTGCTTTCATGCCCACACCATCAAAAACTGGCTTTAATTCATATTCAAGTGTTGTCACGGATAATACTTCTGACGGCTTTAATGATTTTACCTTTTCCATATCAGGACTCATCGGATTCCCAACTTCAGGTAAACCTTTATATCTCTTTGGTAAATCTTTCGTACTTGTTGGAACACCAACTAAATCTACTTCTAACGCATCCATAATTTCAGTAACAGCGACTGTCGTGGCAACAACTCTCTCTTTACTCTCACTCTTTACCTGTTTTGCTGCTTCTTTTTTGGGCGTCGAGCATCCAGCTATACTCACTAATAAAATGATAGCCATTAGTACACTAGCAATTTTCTTCACTCTCAATCACCACTCCTTTCCAAACAATATGAAACAAGTCTTGATGCATGCGAACATGCATCAAGACTCCAAAAATTACAATCTTCCTGCTCTATATTTACGAACTAGTAAAGCAAGTGATCCAAGCAGTAGCACCATGTATAAACCTAGTTGTGCTGTATCTGCTGTTTTTGAGTTTTTCTCTTTTTTCGGATCATTTTTTTGGCCTTCTTTTTTCTTCTTATCATCTGCATTTCGGTTAAAATCAGGATTATCTACTTTTTTTACATTATCTACTTTCGGTGTAATCACTGGATTGTTCGGATCATTTTTCGGATCTTTTTTAATCGTTCCTAACGCACCAATATTATTTGTATCAAATTGAATTTGGACATCGTAGAAATGATGGTAGTTCATTTCGTTGATATCAACTTTTACTTTTGCATTTAATTTTGCAAATAAATCACTTACTTCAAATTGCACTACTCTCGTATTTGCATTTTTATCTTCGCTTACTACTTTCGCATCAGCAAAAAGACTGTTATTTTCCGTTTGGAATTTTGTAATCCATGCACTATTTTTCAGCGTCATCTCAATGTACTTTTTACCATCTTTAACGATTAATTTTGCTGGATGTACAGTATAGTCATGCATCTTTGAAAGCTCATTTGTTTTATCTTTTAACACTTTAAATGGAATATCATATTCGCCATCTACTAAATTTTTCGGATCAACTATTACTTTTGGGTTATTATTTCCGCCTTGGTTATCGTTTCCACCTTGGTTGTTGTTTCCACCTTGGTTATCATTTCCGCCTTGGTTGTTGTTTCCACCTTGGTTGTCGTTTCCGCCTTGGTTATCGTTTCCGCCTTCGTTGTCGTTTCCACCTTGGTTACCTAAAGCTTTAATACTATTTTCATCAAATACAAATTGAACATCGTAGAAATGGTGATAATTCATTGCATCAATATCCACTTTT
This sequence comes from Bacillus cereus group sp. MYBK79-1, assembly GCF_051915365.1. Taxonomy (NCBI): domain Bacteria; kingdom Bacillati; phylum Bacillota; class Bacilli; order Caryophanales; family Bacillaceae; genus Bacillus; species Bacillus cereus group sp. MYBK79-1. The sequence goes on from NZ_JBQAEO010000002.1 coordinate 166,621, forward strand.
ACTTTTGCATTTAATTTTTTCGATAAATCATCTACTTCTAACTCTACTACTTTTGTATTTTGCTCTTTATTCTCACTTAACACTTTTGCGTTAACAAAAGAACCATTCTTCTCAAACTCAAACTTTGTAATCCATGCACTATTCGTTAATGTAAACGATACATACTTCTTACCATCTTTCACTTTTAGTACAGCTGGACTCTTTGTATATGTGTTCATGATTGAAATTTCTTCTGTTTTATCTTTTAAAACTTTAAAGCCAATACTGTAGTCACCATCTTTAAGAGCTTTTGGATCAATGGTTGTGTTGTTATCTTGGTTATTATTTCCGCCTTGGTTATTGTTTCCGCCTTGGTTATTGTTTCCGCCTTGGTTGTCGTTTCCACCTTGGTTATTGTTTCCGCCTTCGTTATTGTTTCCGCCTTCGTTATCGTTCCCGCCTTGGTTGTCGTTTCCACCTTGGTTATTGTTTCCGCCTTGGTTGTCGTTTCCGCCTTGGTTGTCGTTTCCACCTTGGTTGTCGTTTCCGCCTTGATTATCGTTTCCACCTTGGTTGTCTAACGGTTTAATGCTACCTTTATCAAATGCAAATTGAATGTCGTAGAAATGGTGATAATTCATTGAATCGATATCTACTTTTACTTTTGCATTTAATTTTTCCGATAAATCATCTACTTCTACTTCCACTACGCGTGTATCAGCTTTCTTATCTTCACTTAATACGCTTGCATCAACAAATGAACCATTTTTCACAAATTCAAACTTTGTAATCCATGAGCTATTCGTTAATGTGAATGATACGTATTTTTTACCATCTTTCACCTTTAACACACCTGGACTCTTTGTATACGTGTTCATCATTGAAATTTCTTCTGTTTGATCTTTTAAAGCTTTGAAATTGATGCTATATTCACCGTCTTTAATTGTGTCAGCATCTGGATTCTTGTTTTCATCTGGTTTTTCTACTTCCGGCTTTTTATCACCGTCTGGTTGCTTTTCTTCATTCTTAATTGGCTCAAGTTTATCTTGATTAAATTGAAGTTGTAATTCATGCGTTTGTTTATAATTTTGTGATGCCACTTCAATAAATACTTTTGTATTTAACTTTTTAGATAAACTGTCTACTTCAAATTCTACTACTCTTGTATTTTTCTCTTTACTTTCACTTACTACTTTTGCATCAACAAATGAACCATCTTTTTCTGTTTGGAAATTTTTAATTGATGCGTTATCTGTTAATGTTACAGTCGCTTTTTTCTTACCGTTTTCTACTTTTAATACTGCTGGACTTATTATCTTATCTTTCATTCTAGATTCTTCATCTGTTTTATCTTTTAACACTTTAAATGGAATGCTGTACTCTCCATCTTTAATTGTTTCAACATTTGGTTTTTCTACTTCCGGTTGTTTCTCTTCGTCTTTAATTTGTTCAAGTTTGTCTTGATCAAATTGAAGTTGTACACTGTGTGTTTGCTTGTAACCTTGTGATGCCACCTCAATAAATACTTTTGTATTTAATTTTTTAGATAAATCGTCTATTTCAAATTCTACTACTCTTGTATTTTTTTCTTTATCTTCACTCACTACTTTTGCATCAACAAACGAACCATTTTTTTCTGTTTGGAAATTTTTAATTGATGCGTTATCTGTTAATGTTACAGTCGCTTTTTTCTTACTGTTTTCTACTTTTAATACCGCTGGACTTATTATCTTATCTTTCATTCTAGATTCTTCATCTGTCTTATCTTTTAACACTTTAAATGGAATGCTATAATTTCCATCGTTAATTGTGTTAGAATTGGGTTGTTGATCTGGGTCAGGCTTTTGGTCGGGCTTCTGACCTGGATCCGTAGTTTCATTTGGATCTGGCTTATTAGCTGGGTCCTCTTTGTCATCTGGTTTTTCTACATGAATTGGTGTAATACTATTTTGATCAAATACAATACGAACGTCATATTCATGATGATAGTTTAAAAAATCAATATCTACTTTTACTTTCGCTTTTAATACCTTCTCTACATCTTCCACATCAAATTCTACTACTCTTGTATCTTTTACTTTATCTTCACTAATTACATTTGTCTCAACAAGCTGACCTGCCTTTTCTGTTTCAAACTTCGTAATCCATGAACTATTTTTTAATGTAAAGGACACTTTATTTTTCCCATCCTTCACTTTTAAAACCCCTGGACTTTCAGAGTATTCATTCATCATGGATACTTCATCCGATGTATCTTTAAGTACTTTAAAACCAATTGAATATTCACCATCGGCTAATTTAGTAGCTGCTTGAACTGCAAGAGGTTGTAATGTTGAGACGAATGTAAATACCATTAAAAACATAGCAACAATAATTTTTACATACCTGTTCAATGGAACGACTCTCCCTTTTCGAAATTTTTTAATTATTTAATACTGTTCCCATCAAATACAAAACGAATATCATATGAAGCATTATAATTAATAATTGGGATATTAATTTTCACCTTGCCATTTAGTTTTTTTGACAAGTCAGCAACTTCAAATTCTACTACTCTAGTATTCTCTTTTGTATTTTCACTTAACACAGTAGCTTCTACGAATTGACCATTTTTTTCTACTTGTAAACTTTTAATAGAAGTACTATCTTTCACCTTGAATGAAACATATTGTTTTCCATCTTTAACTGTTAATGTTGCCGGACTTTCAAAATAACTATTCATTCTAGATGATTCATCTTTATCGCCTTTCCATACAGTAAAAGCAATATTATATTTTCCATCAGCCAATTTTGTAGCAGCCTTTGTATCTTGTAAACCTAGTGTTGCTATAAACGTAAATAAAACAGCAAATACGGCAATAATCATTTTAAATTGTTTAAACATATATTCATCGCCCTTCAAAAGATTTATTTATTTACTTAACTTCACTTTACGAATTAAGAAAACACCTGAAATTAGAATTAGCACTGCAAACAATCCAATACGTGCTTCATCGCCTGTTTTGGGGTTATCTGTTTTTTCAGCTTTTCCATTTTCATTTTTTGTTTCTTTGTTCGCTTCTTTAGCTGTTTCCTTACTCTCTACTTTTGTTTTCTCTTCTTTTACTTGTGTATCTGTTTTCACTTGATCATTATTTTTTGTTGTAGCAGCTACACCGTTATCGCCACCTACCGCTTTTACATTTGCATCAAACGCAAAGCGAATTGTGTAATGATGGTCATAATTCACATCTGGTACAACAACATGAATTTTTGCAGCTGCTGGTTTAGATAAATCATCTATTCTAAACTCTACAGTTCTTTTATCTGCTGATTCATCTTTACTAACAACTTTTGCATCAATAAAATTCCCGTTCTCAGGTGCTTTAAATTCTGTAATCCAAGCACTATGATTCATCGGAATTTGTACTCTCATTTCGCCATTTTTCACAACTAGCTTAGCTGGTTTCTCAAAATAATCATTTGCCATAGATGCTGAGGCATTTTCCGCTTTTTGAATGACATAGTTAATATCATACGTACCGTCAGCTAGTTGAGCTGAAACTTTCCCATATGGCATGACAAGAAAAGCTAGCATACATACGAACGTTATAATAAAAGCGGGTAATACAGAAATCTTTCTCATTTGGCTTACTTCCTCCTTGTTTATCCTTTATCCATACTTTTTTGAAAATGATAATTATTCTCAATTTATAAGAAAAAAATAATAATCCTCTATCATTATTTAATTGTAATTTTTTTATGTAATGTAGATATTATTGATTATCATTCTCACTACATGTTAAAAATAATATCCCTCCTTATTCCTTATAAAGAGCGATTCACATTTTAACATAAGTTCCTATTTATTCTGTTGATTATCATTCTCAATAAATCTCAAAAAAAATAACGCTTACCATTCTCCTACTCTATCACCTCTATTTACAAAATGATATCGTTATAGAAAACCTTATACCTTTCACTCCTCACTTTCCTTCCAATATTTCCACAACTAAGTCAATCTTAGCCTAATGCTAATTTTTTTGTCAACTATATTACGTATAAAATTTTTAATATCTGAATTTCCCTATATGCAATTTTTTCTACAAAAAAAGAGACTTTCTTTCATAGAAAGCCTCTTTTCACTATTTTTCTACAGCAACTTCTTGCTTTTGGAACAAGGAAATGACATATCCAATGACAATACCTACTAGAGCAGGAACTAACCAACCAATCCCTACACTATATAACGGAATTTTATTTAAAATAGGTGCTAATGCCGCAATTTGAAGATTTGCATTGTGCAATCCATCAAAGAAGCTGATCATGAATGCTCCTACAATACCACCTACATACATTACTAAAGGAAGACGAATGTAGTTTTCAACAAGTGATAATACAATCAGCACGATACCAATTGGGTAAATTGCAATTAAAATCGGTAATGCTAATGCATTTAACTGAGTTAACCCAAGATTCGCTACCATAAATGCTAATACACAGAAAATGAAAACGACTTTTTGATAAGAAAGCTTTGGTAATAAGGAAGAAAAATATTCCCCACAAGCTGCAACAATACCTACAGAAGTTGTTAAACATGCTGCTGTAATTGCAATTCCTAATAATAAAGTTCCATAACTACCAAACAAATGATTTACAACGTTTGTTAAAATAATTCCTCCGTTTGCTCCCATTCCAAGAGACACACTAGATGCTCCCAGATAAGCAAGTGCTAAATAAACAAGTAGTAAACCGAGCGCTGCAATAAATCCTGCAAAGATTGTTACTTTCGCAATGCTGTTCTTATTTGTAACACCTTTTGCTTTTAAAGCATTAATAACAACATTTCCGAAAACAAGTGCTGCAAGTCCATCTAAAGTTAAATATCCATCAATAAAACCTTTAAAGAGCGGAGCACTATATGCTTCTGTCGGTGCACCAAATTCTCCAATTGGTGTAATAATTGCTTTCACTACAATAATTGCAATAACAGCTAATAAAATCGGAGTTAATACTTTACCGATGCGGCCCACTAATTTCGATGGGTTTAAAGCTAAATAGAAAGTTACGGCAAAGAAAATGAATGTAAAGATAACAAGTGGATACGATTGACTAGCTATCTCACTTGGTAAAAACGGTGCAACACTCATTTCATAAGCAACTGTTCCTGTACGTGGAACACTTACGAATACACCTAAACACAAATAAATTGCAGTGATAAAAACAAGTGCGAATACAGGGTGTACACGTCCCGCTAGCTCATTAATATCGCCCTTTAGAGCTATAACAATTACCCCTAATAAAGGCAATCCAACACCTGTTACGATAAAGCCAAATAACGCGATCCATACGTCTGTTCCAGCACCTTGCCCTAAAGCCGGCGGAAAAATCATATTGCCTGCACCGAAAAATAGTGCAAATAACATTAAACTTATTGCAAACATCTCAGAAAACTTTAAAGATGATTTCATTTCTACTAACCTCCTAAATAATTTTTTATTAACAAAATATTCTGAATTAAATACCGTCACATATCCTCTTTCAAGCATACTTCCCCGTAAAAGAACGCAAAAAACACCCGTCCCTAACAAAGGGACGAGTGTTGAAATCGTGGTTCCACCCTTATTCTAATAAAATGAATTTATAACAAAATAAGCTCATTTTATAGCTCGTGTAAATTGATAACGGTTTTATCCGCCAAGAATTACAATGCATCATGCAGTTCACTCTTGAAGTTTAGAGGTGGTAAGTTTGCCTTTCCGTATTAGGAAGCTCACAGCCTAAGGCTTCCCTCTCTGAGAATCGTCAAAAACAACTCATGTCCTCATCATTACTTTTATAAAATATCTTGTCGAAACTTGTTGTTTTTTTATTATATGGGCTATTTTTTAAAAAATCAATAGTTTTATTTTTTCTGACAAAAAAATATAGGGAGAAAATTTTTCCTCCCTATAACTGCCCTATTAATATTTCTAATTCCTCAGCTGTAATGTTCCGCCATTTTCCCACATCAAGATTGTCTAGCTCTATATTCATAATACGAACTCGCTTTAACTTTGTTACAGTAAACCCGAAAGCACGGCTCATTCTGCGAATTTGTCTGTTCATTCCTTGCGTTAAAATGATGCGAAATGTAGATTGATCCACTCTCGTCACTTTACATGGCTTCGTCATTCCATCTTTAATCTTTACACCGTTGGACATTTCATTAATAAACCAATCTGTAAACGGCTTATCGACAGTAACAACATATTCTTTCTCGTGCTCATGATCACCATGTAAAATTTGATTCGCAATCCCGCCGTCATTCGTTAATAAAATAAGTCCTTCCGACGCTTTATCTAATCGTCCAACAGGAAAGATACGCTCTGGATAATTAATATAATCAATAATATTATCTTCAATATGATCGGCTGCTGTACAAGTAATGCCAACTGGTTTATGAAAGGCAATATACACCTTTTCCTTCTCTTCCTTTGCAATAACCTGCCCATCAATCGTTACAACATCACCATCGCTCACAAGTGCACCGTGCGTACACATTTCACCGTTAATACAGACGCGTCCTGCTTTAATAAGGCGGTCTGTTTCACGTCTTGAGCAGGATTTTGCTTCGCTTATGTATTGGTTGATTTTCATAGCTTATTCCTTTTCATATAGATTAAAAGCGTCAATCTATGGCAATATCACTCTGCCACGATTGACGCTCTTTTACTTCGCAAAAACAACTAAATAAATAACCCCAATCACCAAAAATATTCCGCAACAAGCTAACAATACTTTTGCAAGTTTGTCCATAAACATATAATGGTTTCCCCTTTGTTTCGTTGTTTGCTATTTTAATTCGACAACTGTTACGCCTAGGCCTCCCTCGCCCATGTCACCGTAACGGTAGTTCTTCACACCGCGATGTTTCTTCAAGTAATCTTGTACACCTTGGCGAAGCGCTCCTGTTCCTTTACCGTGAATAATTGATACACGAGGATAGCTTGCAAGCTGTGCATCGTCTAAATATTTCTCAACGCGCATCATTGCATCTTCATAACGTTCACCGCGGAGGTCAAGCTCTAAAGAAACGTGATAATCTCTACCCTTCACACTTGCAACTGCTTTTTTCTCAGTTTGCTTCGGTGTATTAATGTATTCCATATTGGATTCTTTCACTTTCATCTTCAGAATACCAATTTGTACGTTCCACTCTGTATCACTTACCTTTTCAAGTAATTGACCTTTTTGACCGAACGTTAATACTTTTACTTCATCGCCTGCGCGTAATTGTTGTTTTGGCGCAGTGTTTTTCACGTTTACTTTTTGTTTCTTCACAAGCTCTGGCGCCGCACCTTCTAGACGGCTCTTCGCTTCAATAAGCTCATGGTCTTTCACGTTTACAAGCTGTGCTTTACGCAATTGACGAAGTTCTTGAATAATGCCTTCTGCTTCTTTCTTTGCAGCTTCGACTTTTTCTTCCCCTTCTTTTTGCGCTTTTAATAATTTTTCATCGCGCTCATCATTAAATTCAATAATTTGACGCTGTAATTCGCGATGCAGTTTTTCAGATTGCTTACGAAGTGCTTCTGCCTCGTTCCAGTCACGCTCTGCGTTCTTTTGACTTTCTTCTAACTTCGCAATCATATTTTCAATTTTGTTTGTATCTGTACTAATGTGATTACGAGCTTGATCAATAACGCGATCAGATAATCCAAGGCGTTTTGAAATTTCGAAGGCATTACTACGCCCTGGTACACCGATTAATAATTTATACGTTGGGCTTAATGTATTCACGTCGAACTCTACACTCGCATTAATAACTTGCTCACGGTTATATCCGTATGCTTTTAGTTCTGGATAATGCGTCGTAGCAACAACGCGAGCACCGCGATTACATACTTCATCTAAAATTGAAATTGCTAGTGCAGCTCCTTCTTGCGGGTCCGTTCCAGCACCTAATTCATCGAATAAAACTAAGCTTTCGAAATCAGCTTTTTCTAAAATATCAACAATGTTCACCATATGTGAAGAGAACGTACTTAAACTTTGTTCAATCGATTGCTCATCACCGATATCAGCAAAGATATTTTTAAATACACAAATCTCTGACTCGTCCATTACTGGAATGTGAAGACCAGATTGCGCCATTAACACACAAATACCAACTGTTTTCAGCGTAACTGTTTTACCACCTGTATTCGGTCCTGTAATAACAATTGTCGTGAAATCTTTACCTAACATAATGTTATTTGGCACGATAATTTCTGGATCAATAAGCGGATGACGTGCTTGTCTTAAATCCATATAACGCTCGTTATTTACGATTGGCTTCGTTGCTTTTATACGCTTCGCATAAAAAGCTTTCGCAAAGATAAAGTCAAGATTCGCCACTACTTCTACGTTAGATAAAACGATATCCGCTTCTACTGCCACTTCTTCTGTTAACATCAATAAGATGCGTTCGATTTCTTGTTTTTCTTTCACTCGTGCTTCTTGAAGCGCGTTATTTAACTCTACAATGACTTGTGGTTCAATAAATAACGTTTGCCCAGAAGCTGATTGATCGTGGACAATACCGCCGTATACGCCGCGGTATTCTTGTTTTACTGGGATTACGTAACGTTCGTTACGAATCGTTACAATCGCGTCAGATAGCATCTTTTGCGCGTTGGAAGAACGCGTCATGTTTTCTAACTTTTCACGAATACGGCTTTCTGCAGTACGAATTTGAGTACGAATACCGCGCAGTTTATCACTTGCGCTATCGACTACTTCACCGCCATCACCGATACAATTTGTAATTTTCTTTTCTAAATCATATAAAGATACAATTTGAGCGACATGAGTTTCTAAAATTGGAAGCTCGACACCATTATCAACCATATCTTCGATGAAACGTTTCATATTACGACTACCGTACATCGTATTGGCAATATCAAGTAGTTCATTTGGGCTTAACATACTTCCAATCTTTGCACGCTTCACATTTGAGCGAATATCCGTAATACCACCTAATGGTGCACTACCTTTTAAACGAATGACTTTCGCTGCTTCATCCGTTGTATCTTGCATTTCTACAATTTCTTCAAAATCAGTGCTTGGCACTAAATGCTTCACTTTGTCACGGCCAAGTGAAGAGGCTGTATGTTCAAGTAATTGTTCTTTTACTTTATTATATTCTAATACACGCAACGTTCTTTCTAACATGTTGCAGGTCCCCCTTGTGTTACTTATTACGTTTAATATAGTCTAATAAACGTTCAATATCCCACGTGTTAATCACGTTATCTTTTTGAATCCAACCTTTACGTGCTGCTGCTACACCTGTTTCCATATCTTCTAACATTTCAAGTGTATGAGCATCCGTATTAATCGCTATTTTTACACCCGCATCTTGTGCTTGTTTTAATAATTTCGCGCTTAAATCTAGACGGTTTGGATTCGCATTTAATTCTAAAACTGTATTTGTTTCTTTTGCGAGCTCGATTAATAAATCTGTATCTACATCATAGCCTGCGCGGCGTCCAAGGAGACGTCCTGTCGGATGAGCAATCATTGTGACATGTTTATTCTCAAGCGCAGCACGAAGACGTTTCATAATCGTTTCACGGTCTTGTGAGAAGCTAGAATGAATCGCTCCAATGACATAATCTAATTCTGCTAACACTTCATCATCAAAATCAAGTGTTGCATCCGGTAAAATGTCCATTTCAATTCCGCGTAAAATTGTAATGTCTGGATACTTTTCGTTCATACGTTCAATTTCTTTCGCTTGTTCACGAAGGCGCTCTTTCGTTAAACCATTCGCTACTTTTAAGTATTGAGAGTGGTCGGTAATTGCCATAAATTTATAACCACGAGCACGACATGCTTGTACCATTTCCTCAATTGAAAAGGCACCGTCACTCCACGTTGTATGCATATGTAAATCACCTTGTATATTAGAGAACTGAATTAAATTTGGATACTCTTTAATTAATTCAATTTCTTTTCCATCTTCACGCACTTCTGGCGGGATAAATGGAAGGCCGAAATGAGCAAAGAATTCCTCTTCTGTTTCAAATGTCTTCACTTCGCCTGTTTCTAAGTTTTCTACACCGTACTCACTAATTTTCTCGCCTCTATCTTTTGCGATTTGGCGCATTTTTACGTTATGGTCTTTTGATCCTGTGAAATGGTGAAGAGTTGTAATAAATTCTTCAGGTTTTACTAAACGGAAATCGATTGAAATATCATATTCATATTGAAGACGAACAGAAACTTTCGTATCTCCACTTGCAATGACTTCAATCATATTATCAAATTGCAGTAAATGCTCACGCACTGCCGCTGGTTCTGTTGTCGCAATGATAAAGTCTAAATCTTTCACCGTTTCACGAACGCGGCGCAAACTACCAGCACGAGAGAAACGAATTACTTCAGCAATATTCGACAATTTCTCCTCTATTTCCCCGGCAATAGGCAATACCATTGAGATTGGTAAACGCTCTGGACGAGATCCTACTTGATCGATTGCTTCTAATATTTTCTCTTCTGTCTTCTTACCGAAACCAGCTAAAGCTTGTACTTTATTTTCCTCACAAACCGCTTTTAGCGATTCCATATCAACAACACCAAGTTCTTTATATAACTTAGCTACCTTTTTACCACCAAGACCTGGTAATTTTAATAACGGTAATAAGCTACTTGGCACTTCTTTCTCAAGCTCTTGTAATACTTCAGATGTTCCCGATTCTATATATTCTTGAATAACTGCTGCTGTTCCTTTTCCAATGCCCGGAATCTTCGTAAAATCTTCAATCTCAGAAAGACTACGATCATCACTTTCTAATGCTGCTGCCGCTTTACGAAATGCAGATATTTTAAATGGATTCGCGCCCTTTAGTTCCATAAACAGGCCGATTGTCTCTAATAATTTAATAACTTGTTTTTTATTTACCTTCATCATTGCCCCGCCTTTCTTTCATAGAAAAAAACTCCTCTTTCCGAAAAAAGAGAAGTTATACTCTGCTACCTGTCTGCCATAGTTCCTTCACCTTTTCAGAGAGAATCGGTGTATCGTCTACAATTATTTTGCTAATTGATGATTTTTGTAATGGTGTTTGTATTTGTTCAATTGGAAGAATATTTCCAACAATAATTAAAACAAACAAAATAATATATACTTCTAAAAATCCGAGGATTGCCCCCGCAAACGCATTGACTTGCTTTAAAACCGGTATTTCTGCAAACATATTTAACAAATTACCAAGTAATGAAAGTGCAATTTTTGTAATAATAAACAATATGATAAACGCAAGTGCTTGATAAAATACTGTCTCAATATTATTTGCATCAATCCATTCTGGAACAGATACGTTTTTATCAAATGGATACGGAATAAATTTCGCAAGTGCTGGCGCTAAATCTTTACAGTACCAGTATGCAACAAGGTATGCGATAATAAAGCTTGTTAACTTTACAAGTTGCAGAATAAACCCTCTGCGTAAGCCGAGGAAAAATCCCATAACAAGCAGTAAAATGATAATAATATCAATCATGTTATTCCATTCCTTTTTTTGTCATACTTTCTTTCAATTTCTCATGTTCTTCTTTTAATTTTATGTAATCGTGTATGACGTTTACCGCCGTCAATACCGCTAGTCTACTCGTGTCAAGCGAAGGATTCTTGGCATTGAGTTCGCGCATTTTATCATCCACAATCGCTGCTACCATGCGGATATGACTTGTACTTTCATCGCCAACAACTGAATATTGTTGACCATAGATTTCTACATTAATTCGACTTTTCTTTCCCTTTTGTTGTGACAACTCACCGGCCTCCAATCACGTACAGAATCCTAAAGTTTATCATACCATGAACCTTCATAATATGGAAACAGAAAGAACAATCCGATATGATAAAAATAACAATATAAAAAAGGAGTGACCATCTTGTCAAATTCTATCGTAATACAAACAAGTTCTACAGTAATTGAAGACATGAAACAACAATATAAACAAGCGCTTAGCCCAAAAACCCCACAAGGCGGAATCTTCATGGCAAAGGTGCCATCTTGCACGATTACAGCTTATAAATCTGGAAAAGTAATGTTCCAAGGAGGCCGTGCTGAAGCAGAAGCTTCTCGTTGGCAAACTGTCTCTCAAACACCGAAAACAGCTGTAAAAAAATCTGTCGATTCACACCGTTATGCACCCCCTGCTTCCATCGGTACAATGTCTATCGTAGGGTCAGATGAAGTTGGTACTGGTGATTTCTTCGGACCGATGACAGTCGTTGCTGTATATGTGGACGCGAAGCAAATTCCACTTTTAAAAGAACTTGGTGTAAAAGACTCTAAAAACTTAAATGACGATCAAATTTCTGCCATTGCGAAACAACTTCTACACGTTGTTCCTTACAGCTCTCTTGTCCTTCATAACGAAAAATATAACGAACTATTTGATAAAGGAAACAACCAAGGTAAGTTAAAAGCTTTACTACATAATAAAGCTATTACAAACTTATTAGCAAAAATCGCACCTACAAAACCTGAAGGCGTCTTAATCGATCAATTCACACAACCTGATACATACTACAAATACTTAGCAAAACAAAAGCAGGTACAGCGTGAAAATGTTTACTTCGCGACGAAAGGTGAAAGCGTCCATTTAGCGGTAGCTGCTGCTTCTATTTTAGCTCGTTACTCATTCGTAAAACAGTTTGACGAACTAAGCAAAAAAGCTGGTATGCCACTTCCAAAAGGAGCTGGTAAACAAGTTGATATCGCCGCTGCTAAATTAATTCAAAAACTTGGTGAAGAAAGATTACCTGAGTTTGTGAAAATGCATTTCGCTAATAGGGAGAAGGCGCTTCGCTTATTAAAATAGTATCGACAAAAACAGGAGCCTACAAACTCCTGTTTTTTGTTTCACTCTACTATTAACCTTATATTTTTGTTACAATTAAAATATACAGATTATTCTAACACAGGAGGAGATTCCCATTGCTACTTCTACAAATGATTCTAAATATTTTACTAGGTGATCCACACGAAAGACAGTTTGAAATTAGAGAAAACATTCAGCTACTAAGTGAGCAACGAGAGTTCAACGATTTAATAGAGCGTTACGGCCGGTCTTTCTTATTAAACTTTCGGATTCGAAGATTTATCGGAAAACACGATGCCCGCTTGTTAATACATAATCCAGCAAAACTACAACACTTCTGTGAGGAACTTGAATTTATGATTAGAAGAAAAGGATTGTTTACATAAGGAGGGAGTTCATATGAACGCTGTAAAAGTTAAAAAGTTATTATATGTTTTCGTACATCTCGTAGGCCCACTTTCTTACCTCACTATTTCTACCATTTGGGGAGCTTTTTTCACTACTAAATCCACATTCGAAAATTTATCTGATAGTCTTGGTGTGATGGCCATCTATTACGTGCTCATGAGCTTAATGTGGTTTTTCTATTTAGATCGATTAGACAAAGATGTAGATAAAATTACAAAAGAAATTAATGATAATAAGGTGTAATACATATAAAAAAGGAGAGCCGCCAAGACTCTCCTTTTTTATGTCAACTTCTTTTCTGCTTCTTATTTGATGAAGATACTTTATGAGAACCTGTTTCATGCGTCGTCGTTCCTTGTCCTTCTACTTCTGGAGAACCTAGGCTTGCTCTTGAATGATCTTTTTTCACTTTTTTACTCATTTATATTCACCCCTTCGCATTACTTTTTGCTATGAGGTAATAAACTATGCAAAATAAAAAGCGAGAGGAAACCCTCTCGCTTTTTTCATATTTTAGAATTCAGAAGAACCTGGAGTTCTTGGGAATGGAATTACGTCACGGATGTTAGCCATGCCAGTGATGTACATTAGGAAGCGCTCGAAACCTAGGCCGAATCCAGCATGTTTTGTACCGCCGTATTTTCTAAGTTCTAAGTACCACCAGTAGTCCTCTTCGTTCATACCTAGTTCTTTAATTCTGTCTACTAAAACGTCCATTCTTTCTTCACGTTGGCTTCCGCCGATTAATTCGCCGATGCCAGGAACTAGAAGGTCAGTAGCAGCTACTGTTTTTCCATCTTCATTCATACGCATGTAGAACGCTTTAATGTCTTTCGGATAGTCAGTTACGAATACAGGGCGTTTGAAGATTTCTTCTGATAAGTATCTTTCGTGCTCTGTTTGTAAGTCAATACCCCATTCTACTGGGTATTTGAAGTCAGCGCCTGACTCTTGAAGCACTTTAATTGCTTCTGTATATGTGATACGACCGAAGTCAGAGTTGATTACGTTATTCATGCGCTCTAGAACTGTTTTATCAACGAAGCTGTTGAAGAATTCCATTTCTTCTGGTGCATGCTCTAGTACGTATTTCATTGCATATTTCAGCATATCTTCTGTAAGATCCATTACATCGCCTAATTCAGCGAATGCAATCTCCGGCTCAACCATCCAGAACTCAGCAGCGTGGCGAGTTGTGTTTGAGTTTTCCGCACGGAATGTAGGTCCGAATGTGTATACGTCACGGAATGCTAATGCATAAGCTTCAGCGTTCAGCTGTCCACTTACTGTTAAGTTTGTTTCTTTACCGAAGAAGTCTTTTGATTCATCAACTTGTCCGTCTTCACCTTTTGGTACGTTGTTTAAATCTTGCGTTGTTACACGGAACATTTCGCCTGCACCTTCTGTATCACTACCAGTAATGATTGGTGTGTGAACATGTACGAATCCACGCTCTTGGAAGAACTGGTGAATCGCAAACGCTGCGACAGAACGTACACGGAACGTTGCAGAGAATGCATTTGTTCTTGGACGTAAGTGAGCGATTGTACGTAAGTATTCAAACGTGTGACGTTTCTTTTGAAGTGGGTAATCAGAATCTGATAAGCCCTCGATATCAATTTTTTCTGCTTTAATTTCAAATGGTTGCTTCGCTCCAGGCGTTGCAATTACTGTACCTTCTACTTTAACTGAAGAGCTAAGTGGAAGTTTTGCAATTTCTTTGAAGTTTTCTAACTCTGTATCGAAAACGATTTGAACGCTTTTGAAGAAGCTACCGTCGTTTAATTCGATGAAACCAAATGCTTTTGAATCACGTAAGTTACGAATCCACCCTGATACTTGTACTGTTTGACCTGCGTATTTATCTGTATCTCTATACAGACTTTTTACTAATGTGTTTTCCATAGTGAAATTCTCCTTTGCTGATATATTTAAATACAAAAAAACCTTTCATCCATAAAGGGACGAAAGGTTAAACTTCGCGGTACCACCCAATTTGTCATAAAGACCAACTTTAACTCGTATGTAATACATACTTCCCGGTTTGTAACAGGCCGGATTCCCGTCTAAGTCTACTCTTGAATATAAGTTTCAATTTCGGTTAGCAACTCCAAGGTGTTCTTCACATATACCGCCTCATCAGGCTCTCACCGTCCCTGACTCGCTTTGGATTATAGTATATACTACTTTTCCTTATCATCGTCTTTCATTTTGTTAAACTAAAATTAATGTACTACATTCGAGAGAAAGATGCAAGATACCTTAATATTTATCGGCGATTTTTATCATATATCGACAATCGTGCCATAAAAAAATTGCCGGACTGAATCCGGCAATCTTGTATTACTTACGTAACTCCGCACCAAATTTCTCTTCTACCGTTGTTAATACACGGTTATGTGCTTCTGTTACTTCTTCGTCTGTTAACGTACGTTCTGCATCAAAGTAGGTCATAGAGAATGCAAGTGATTTCTTACCTTCTTCCATTTTTTCACCTTCGTATAAGTCGAATAACGTTACGTCTTTCAGAAGTTCTCCACCAGCTTCAGCAATGACTTGCTTCATTTCGCCAGCTTTTGTTTCTTTCGTTACGACAACAGCCATATCACGTGTCATAGATGGGAAACGTGGAATTGCTGCGTAGTAAGTTTCTTCTGCGTCTGCACCGAATACTTTTACAAGAGATAGTTCGAATACGAATGTATTTTTTACATCTAATTGTTTTTCTGCTTCTGGGTGCAATTGACCGATGAAACCAATTACTTCGCCATCTAATACGATGTCAGCTGTACGACCTGGGTGCATACCTTCACGTTTTGCTGGTGCATATGTGATTTGGTTTGCAACGCCAAGTACGTCGAATAATCCTTCTAGTACACCTTTCACAACGAAGAAGTCTACTACTTTCTTCTCACCTTGCCATGCATGGTGAAGAGCAAGACCTGTCATAACACCTGCAAGATGTTGTTCTTCTTTCGGAAGTTCTCCTGCTTCTGTTGGTAAGAAGATAGAACCTACTTCGTATAAAGCAACGCTATCGTTTTTACGTGCAACATTGTATGAAACTGCTTCTAACAATTGTGGCACTAAGCTTAAACGAAGTTGGCTACGCTCTTCACTCATTGGAAGTGCAAGGTTTACAGGCGCCTTTTCGTTAGGCTCAACCATATATTGTTTCGCTTTGTCAGCGCTTGTTAATGAATATGTGATTGCTTCATATAAACCAGCACCTTCTAAGAAGCGACGTACTCTACGACGTTTCGTTTGTGCTGCTGTTAATTTACCACGAGTCATCGTTCCAGAAGGCAATGTAACTGGAATGTGATCATAACCGTATAGACGGCCCACTTCTTCGACTAAGTCTTCTGAAATTGTAATATCAGGACGACGTGCTGGTACATTCACATGGAATGTTCCTTCTACTTCTGTGAATGGGAACTTCAAGTTTGTGAACATCGTACCCATTTCACTTGCAGAAATATCTGTACCTAATACACGGTTTACTTTTTCAGCAGTAACAGATACTGTACGCTCTTGTACTTGTAAGTTGTCAGCTTCTACTACACCTTCAAGTGCTTCTCCGCCAGCGTATTTCGCCATTAAAGCAGCTGCGTGTTGAATGGCTTCAAATGTACGTGTTGGGTCGATTCCTTTTTCAAAACGTGCACTTGATTCACTACGAAGACCTAAGTCTTTTGATGTACGGCGCACTGTTTGACCTGCAAAGTATGCAGACTCGATTAAAACGTTCACTGTCTCATTTGTAACTTCAGAATCCGCTCCGCCCATTACACCAGCAACAGCTAAAGCTTTTGTTCCGTTTGTAATTACAAGGTGGTGGCTTTGTAACGTACGCTCTTGATCATCTAACGTTTCAATTTTTTCGCCTTCTTTTGCAAGACGAACAACGATTTCTTTTGAACCTAATTTATCGTAATCGAATGCATGTAACGGTTGACCGTATTCCATTAAAATGTAGTTAGTAATATCAACTACATTGCTAATTGGACGAATGCCAGCTGCCATAAGGCGCGTTTGCATCCACATTGGTGATGGACCAATCTTTACGTCCTTCACCATTTTTGCAATATATAATGGGTTTTCTTCTTTCGCTTCTACACTTACAGAAATGTAATCAGAAGTTTTTTCTGCTGTTTCTTGTAAGCTGATAGCTGGAAGTTTTACTTCACGGCCATAAATAGCAGCGACTTCATATGCAACACCTAGCATGTTTAAGCAATCTGCACGGTTTGGTGTTAAACCAAGCTCAAGTACTTCATCATGTAAATTTAAAATTTCAAGTGCGTCTGCACCAACTTCAGCGTCACTTGGGAAGATGAAGATACCGTCTGCGTATTCTTTCGCAACTAACTTTCCATCAATGCCAAGCTCTTGAAGCGCACAAACCATACCGTGAGAAGCTTCACCGCGTAGTTTTGCTTTTTTAATTTTGAAGTTTCCAGGAAGTACAGCGCCAACTTTTGCAACTGGTACTTTTAAACCTTTTGCAATGTTAGCAGCTCCACAAATAATTTGAACTGGCTCTTCTTCACCGATATCGATTAAGCATTTGCTTAACTTATCAGCTTCTGGGTGTTTTTCACATTCTAATACGTGACCTACTACAACACCTTTTACACCTTTATTTAATACTTCAACACCTTCTACTTCAATACCACTTTTCGTGATTTTGTCTGCTAGTTCTTGTGCTGTTACATCTTTAATATCTACATACTCTTGTAACCAACGATATGATACGAACATACTTATCCTCTCCTTCCCTTACGCTCGTTTGAATTGTTGTAAGAAACGTACATCATTTGTATAGAAATGACGAATGTCATCTACGCCGTATTTCAACATTGCGATACGCTCTGCGCCCATACCGAATGCGAAACCTTGATATTCTTTTGAATCATAACCAGCCATTTCAAGTACGTTCGGGTGAACCATACCTGCGCCTAAAATTTCGATCCAACCAGTTCCTTTACAAGTGCCGCAACCTTTGCCGTGACACATCATACAAGAAATATCCATCTCTACAGATGGCTCTGTGAATGGGAAGAAACTTGGACGAAGACGGATTTCACGATCTTCACCGAACATCTTTTTCACGAATACTTGCAGTGTACCTTTTAAGTCACTCATACGAATGTTTTTATCAATTACAAGACCTTCAATTTGCATGAACTGGTGTGAATGCGTCGCATCATCATCATCGCGGCGATACACTTTACCAGGACAAATAATTTTAATTGGGCCTTTTTCTTTATTATTTTCCATCGTACGTGCTTGCACAGAAGATGTATGTGTACGTAGTAACGTTTCTTCTGTAATGTAGAATGTATCTTGCATATCACGCGCTGGGTGATCTTTCGGTAAGTTTAATGCTTCGAAGTTGTAGTAGTCTTTTTCTACTTCTGTTCCTTCAGCTACTTCATAACCCATACCGATGAATACATCTTCAATTTGCTCAACAACAGCTGTTAACGGATGGTGACAACCTGTTTCAACAGGACGACCTGGTAATGTAACATCAATTGTTTCAGTAGCTAATTTCGCTTCAATTACTGCTTTTTCTAAGTTACCAATTTTGTCGTCTAAACGCGTTTGAATTGCTTCACGTACTTCATTTACTAATGCTCCCATACGTGGACGCTCTTCTGCTGATAATTTTCCCATGCCGCGTAATACTTCTGTAATTGGACCTTTTTTCCCTAAATACGCTACGCGTACGTCGTTTAAGCCCTTTAGCTCTTTCGCTTCTTCAATAAGCTCTAACGCTTTTTGCTTTAGCTCTTTTAAACGTGCTTCCATTTGGAACCCTCCTAATTTTAAAAATAAAAAAACCTCGCTCCCAAAAAGGGACGAGGTAAATTCGCGGTACCACCCTAAATTGACAGACCAGGTCTGCCCACTCATTAGTTATAACGATCAATTCTGACCGGAACGCCTTTACATATATATGGTCCTGGCGTCAACTCAAGAGGTGAATTCACTTCCGTCTACCATAAGAATGCTTTCAGTCTAAGGCATTCTCTCCCTATATGGCGATTTTGTAAGTTACTCTTCTCTATCAACGTTTTTCGTTATTTA
Source organism: Bacillus cereus group sp. MYBK79-1 (assembly GCF_051915365.1). Taxonomy (NCBI): domain Bacteria; kingdom Bacillati; phylum Bacillota; class Bacilli; order Caryophanales; family Bacillaceae; genus Bacillus; species Bacillus cereus group sp. MYBK79-1. The sequence goes on from NZ_JBQAEO010000002.1 coordinate 185,941, forward strand.
ACTTTTAATATAATATACTTCAACTTATTATAAGAAGTTTTTTATTTGTTCGCAACTGGGCTTTGTAAATAATACGTTAAAATCCCTGCTGCAACCGCAACATTTAATGATTCTGCCCCGCCGTAAATCGGAATATACAAGTTTTGATCACTTTTTGCAAGAATTTCTTGGCTTACGCCGCTTCCTTCATTTCCTACAATTAATGCAAAACTACCAGCTGGTGTTACTTCACCATACGGAACCCCATTTTCAAGAGCTGTTCCATATACAGGAACGTTATTTTCTTTTAACTTGTCTACCCATTCTTCTAAGTTACCTTTGACAACTGGTAAATGGAAAATAGAACCTTGTGTAGAGCGAAGCACTTTACTATTATATGCATCAACGCATCCTTCTCCAAGCACAACGGCATGAATACCAGCTGCATCAGCTGTACGAATAATTGTCCCTAAGTTGCCTGGGTCTTGAAGACCATCTAATAAAAGAAACTTCCCATCAGCAAGAGCTACTGCACTCTCGTGTTTCTCACAAACAGCAAATACCCCTTGCGTCGTTTCTGTTTCACGAAGTACTTTTACGATTGCTTCAGGTACGATATACATTTCCACATCATTAACTGTCCAATCTTTCGGAAGATCTGTCTGATCAGAAACGATAAGTTCTGTTACAACTCCTGCTTTTAAAGCTTCCTCCACTAAGTGGAATCCTTCTACAAAAAATAAACCTTTTTTATCGCGCTCTTTTTTCGTCTGCAGCTTTTTCCACTGCTTCACACGCGGATTTTGCACTGAATCAATGTTTTTCATAATATGTATTTCCCTCTCTTCTTGTCTTATCATTATAGCCTATTTTTCATACATATTTACATAAAAAAGAACAAAAACTAACGTCAGTTTCAATTCTGAAGAAGAGGTGAAGATAATGAGTTTTAATTTACGCGGTGCTGTATTAGCGAATGTATCTGGAAATTCACAAGATCAATTACAAGAAACGATTGTCGATGCAATTCAAAGCGGTGAAGAAAAAATGCTTCCAGGTCTTGGCGTTTTATTCGAAGTCATTTGGAAAAATGCTGATGAAAATGAAAAACACGAAATGTTAGGAACACTGGAGCAAGGTTTAAAAAAATAAACAATAAAAGGTCACCTTAGAAAAAAACTAAGGTGACCTTTTATGTCTATAAAATTTTTCTTCTCCTAAACATTTCTACTTTACTAACGCTATCCCTATGGAGTACAATGTTCAAAATACATTTAAACCGATCGATTTTCTTATAGACACCATTAGATAAAAAGGAGTGAATGTTTTATGCAACGTATTACGCTTGAACAAGTTTTTAAACATCACATTACACAAAAATATGTAAACCGTTCTGGAATGGTCCACGCGATTGCTGTCGCTTACCATGCGTTTCACTTAGCGAAAAAGCATCATGCCTCAGTCGATGCTGCAACAAAAGCTGGTTTCCTTCATGATATCGGACATCACACATGGTACAGTGAGGGAGAATGGGACTATGACTTGTACAAAAAGAATGATATACATGCGATTAAAGGAGCAGAAAGAGCTCATAAATTGCTTATTAGATTAGGAGAACATCCGAAACTAGCAAAAGAAATTTCTATTGCGATTCTTCTTCATACAGATTCTTTCTTAGTACAGCAAGAAATTGAAAGAACATCTCTTCAAAACATTATTAAATGGGCAGACGAAGCAGATGAAGAACCGGGCGGAGCGCACCATTATAGAACAATTTCTTATGAAAAAGCATTAAAAGCTATTCAGCAGTTAGATCGATTAGTAGAGCGTGAATTGCAAATAGAGCAATTAAAATCGAATAACAAGGCAGAACATAGTTATCAATGAGAGAGAGGCATCACTATAGGGTGATACCTCTTTTATTATTTTATGGAAAATACACCTTTATATGTAATATTTAAATGTTACATATAAAAATAAAATACTTTATAATTAAATATACAAATATAAAGAGGTGATTTTACAAATGCAACCCGCTACACAACTTTCTAATGAACAGAAATACTCTATGTCATGGGGACAATTTATTAGCTCCGTTTTATTCGCTTTTTTCGGAACTGGACTTATTACTGTGTTCCTCGCAATGCCCTTAACAATTTATACAGCCGGTCTTACAGATAAAAAACAAATCGCCCTGTATGAATCTATTGTAAATACCGCAAGTATCGGATTACAACTAGCCGTATTGTTATTCTTCATTTTTAAATTTCAACCCGCAAAAAAATTACTATTAAAATCATTTAACTTTAAAGCACTTAAAGAATGGCATACATACGTATACTTACTTCTTTTCTTCGCTATAAACATTTTACTCAATTACATCTTGTTAAATTATATGTTCCAAGACGCAACAAAGCAGCAATCTTTCGCATTAAACTTAGACGTTTTTAAGCAGTATCAAATATTATTACTTCTCGGTTTCGCAATACTTACACCAATTTTTGAAGAGCTTATTTTCCGTGGTTTTATACTTCGCTTCTTCTCAGAGCGCTTTCCCTTTTGGATTGCAGCCATCTTAACAAGCTTCTTCTTCGGTATCGCTCATACATACTCACTTGGGGTAATGGTAATTACTTTCTTCATGGGATTATTAATGGCTATTTTATGCAAGAAAACAAAATCCATTATTCCAGCTATGTTATTTCATATTATGAATAATACCTTATCTTTCTTATAAACTAACCCTTCAACTTATATAATAAAAAGGAGGATTCTTTTGCAATTACACACAAAATTAAATTACCATACTAACATATCATGGTTACACTTCATTGGAGTTTTATTCTTTCTCTTGATATGCCTCCCAATGATAATTGGGATATTTATAGCATTACCTTTTTGGTTATACGAACAAGCTAATCCAAATACAAATAAACTATTACTTGAGTCTATAAGCAGTAGTAGCTATGATTTAGCATCCTTACTATTATTAATCGTATATATTATGAAATACAAGCCAATGAGAACACTAGTATTACCTACCATTAATTTTCAAGTTTTAAAATCTTTTCAAATGTACATATATGTTCTCATTTATTATGCAATTAGCCTTTTTGTAGATATATTTGTATTAGATACATTATTCCCTTTAGCCCTACAAGAACAATCTGATGCATTAGAACTTTCAACACTAGAGCACTATCCGCTCCTCTTGATTCTATCTAGCGGTATTTTGGCACCTATTTTTGAAGAACTTATATGCAGAGGTATTTTTCTTCGTTTTTTTGAAGAAAAGTTTACTTTTTGGCCAGCTGCAATTCTCTCCAGTTTACTTTTCGGTATTGCCCATACATATTCTGTAGGAATTATGGTTAGTGCATTTGTCACTGGAATTTTCGCTTGTTTATTGTACAAACAAACTAAATCCATTGTTCCAGCAATACTATTACATATTTTGACCAATGTAATCGCTTTTTCATCTTAAGCAAGAGGTATCACTACAATACCTCTTTTTTACTCTTTTATAACAACTTCAAACTCTTCTTCCGTTAATACTTTTCGATAATTCGTTTTCCTTTCTCCCTCTTCACCAGAAGTTAGGACAGGTGTCAGTATAACTTTCGTTACACTATCCTCTAGTTTTTCAAATCGCCAATAACACATCATCCATACATTCCTCTTGGACATCTTGAAACGAAGCTAAATGCTTCTGAATAATACTTTTTATAAGTCCGCCGTATTGATCGATAATAAAGTATAATGCTTTTTCATTCTTTTTCCTTAGCTGCATTGCAACGTTATCTTCTGTAATTTTCATATGCACCCTCCTCTCTAACGTTCTCTATATCTATTAATTCGTATCATCACTTCTCATTTCTATCAAATTATACATATTTATTAATAATATCCAAAATAAACCTTATGTAGTAAAATATAACTCATTACATAGAAGGAGATTATATATGTTTAGCTTACTTTGGGTTGTTTATATGCCACTTCTTGTTTTATGTGGATTTTTCGGTGGTATTATTTTAATTGTTACTAGCGTGAAACATCGTAAATTATTTGCTGGTTTAATGGGGCTACTTAGCTTCTCCTTTGTCACACTACCTTTTGTTTTTTGGGGCATGGGAGTGGAGAACAATACAATCCTCCCTATTTCAACTACTTTATATTGGATACTGTTTTCTTTAACTGGGTTATCGGCAGGATTGAGTGGATTACAAGCAAAGATTAAAAGTATACGTAATACGGGATTCATTATTTTTATCGCCGGCATATTAGGGGTTATCTTCTGGGTACTTATGTCTGTAGGGGATTCATTCTATATATAATATTTTATCGGAGATAATACAGAAGTGTTTTAAATATTAACTTGGATGATTTTAGCTCTTACTTTGATGTTATGCCAATTCATCATTGGTATTTTTTAATTATTACTGGTATTAAATGTCGTAAATCACTTACTACTATAGCTGGTTTCATTAGCATATCGCTTATCGTTGTTCCTATCATTTGTATAGGTTCTGGAATAGATTTAGAGGGGATGGTTCCAATTTCAGGAACCTTATATTGGAGTTTCTTCTCTTTAGCTGGACTATTAGCTATTATAAGCGGAAGACAAATATCAAGTATTCGTTCTATGGGGACAATTTTATTTATAACAGGATTGTGCTCCGTAACTGGTTATCATTTTTTATATTTAACTCTTTAACAAGACAAAAAAGCAGGGAAATTAATTCCCTGCTTTTCTATTTGGTTTATTACCTGATGGTAAGAAGAACGATAACACCCAAGCAATCCCTGCGAGTATCGTTGCAATTAAGAAGGCATCGTTAATACCGTTAATTGCAGATAGCTTTGAAATTTGTCCATATAATAGTTGCGTGCTCATCGCGTCTCCTGCTTGCGCTGATCCAGCTAAGGCCGCTAAGCTTTGCCCCATGCCATGTACTTTATCAACTAAAATTGGATTTGTCGTTGTTAACAAATTGCCATAATCTGCTACGTGAGCAGTCGTTTGTTGCGTCATAAGCGTAATTAATATCGCTGTTCCGATTGAACCAGCTACTTGTCTTGACGTATTTTGCGTTGCTGTACCGTGAGAAATTAATTTCATCGGCAGTGCGTTCATACCAGCTGTCATAATTGGCATCATAATGAATGACATACCAATTGAACGTATAATATAATCCATCATAATAACGCCATATGGTGTATCCATCGATAACGTTGTGAATTCATATGTCGCAAACGTTGTAATGGCTAATCCGACAATTGCTAACGGACGAATACCGTACTTATCAAATAGTTTACCTGCAATAGGTCCCATGATCCCCATAATTAATGATCCTGGAAGTAATAATAAACCTGATTCTATCGGTGTGAAACCGCGAATGTTTTGCAGATATACCGGAAGCAATAACATACCTCCGAATAATGCCATCGTAACAATTGCATTAATTACTAAAGTAAAAGTAAATACTGGGTATTTAAACACTTGTAAATCAAGCATTTTATTGTCTGTTGTTAACTCTCTCCAAATAAACAACGCTAAACCAATTACACCGATAACAAGTGAAATAATGACTTCTGCACTAGTCCAACTATTATTTCCAGCTTCACTAAACCCGTACAATAAGCTTCCTAGTCCAATACTTGAACTAACAACACCAAATATATCTAATTTCGTTTTAGACACCGGCTGAGCTAGTGTAAAGAATTTTAAAGATAAGAACGTAATAATTAAACCGATAATAAACATCGCATAGAACATTAAGTTCCAGCTATAGTTTTCAATCACCCAGCCCGTTACAGTTGGCCCGATAGCTGGTGCTAAAATCATCGCTACACCTAGTAATCCCATCGCTGCTCCGCGCTTATGAGGCGGGAATAGTGTCATGAAGATATTCATACCAACTGGCATTAAAATACCTGCACCAACCGCTTGAATCACACGGCCCGTCATCATCATCGTAAAGTTTCCTGAAGTAGCACAAATGATAGATCCTACCGTGAAGAACAACATTGCCGCTACGAATAATTTGCGATACGTAAATCGTGAAACTAAAAAGGCACTAATCGGTACTAAAATACCATTTACAAGCATGAAACCTGTAATTAACCATTGTGCTGTTGAAGTTGATACGTTAAATTCATTCATTAACGGAGGCAATGCAACGTTAATGATTGTTTGGTTTAAAATAGAAACGAACATGCCGAGAATTAATACAGCTACAACTGCTTTTACGTTCACATTCTCTACAGGCGTAGACATTTGCTTTTTCGGCACTTCTTTTTCTTGTTTTACTTCTTCTTGCTTGCCTGTTTCTAACTCAACTACATTAGAAATTTTCGATTCTTGCTCTCGTTCAATTTCTTTCTCTTCTGTTTCTACTTTACTTACTTCTATTTTATTTACGGCTGGGACTTGTTCTTCTCCCACATTCGTTTTTTTCTTTCGTAAAAGACGATTTACAAGGAAGAAGACGATTATACAAAATAGTGCATATCCTACAATTACGATTGAGGACATCTCATCTCCCCCTTACTTATGAATACGAACTGTCACATTCATGCCAGGAACAATATTTACTGATTTGCTATGATCTAAAGAAATTTTAACTGGTACTACTTGTGTTACTTTCGTATAGTTCGCTGTTGCGTTGCTTGATGGTAACATAGAGAATGTGTTCGCTGTTGTTAATCCCACTTGCTCCACTTTTCCTGATAACGTTGTATCTGGGTATGCATCTACATACACATCTACATCTTGACCTTTTTGTACATCGTCAACATCTGTTTCTTCAATGTTTGCTGTTACCCATAAGTTGTTCATATCAAATGCATAAGCAATTGGGCTACCTGCTCCAACGAAAGCATTTGTCGTCGCGTTTGATTGTACAACTGTTGCATTTTGCGGAATTGTTACGTCTACTGTTTGCTCTCCATTTGCTGCCGCTACAGTAACAGCACCTAATTTATCATTCTCGTTGTAGTTCTTTCCTACTTCAGCTTTCCAGTCAGTTAATTTACCTGCTACTGGTGATGCAATCGGAATTACTTTTCCATCAATTTTTGCATTTTCTGTTTTCAAATAATTTTCCGCTTGATTGTAATAGTAATAACCGCCAATACCGCCGCCAACTAGTACAATTAATGTGATAATGTTGATAATCACCATTCTTCGAAACTGATTCATTGCATTCCTCTCCTTATATCGCATATAATTTTTTCTAAACTATTCATGTCCTTATTGTTTAGACTGTTTAATTGTTAATTATATTAACTTTTAAACAAAAAAATCACACCATTTACAGCGTAAACTAAAATATGTCTACCTGCGAGCGGTGCTGATTTCTGAAGGACTATCGTTTATAATTATAAATAATTATTTTGAATCTACAACCAACAATTTACGTATGAAATGTCGCTTAAACAACAATATAATACCATCGTGTTGTTTAAGTGTGAAAAATTAAACGAGGAGAAGCAAAAATGTCTATTAAAAATACAAATGATCCACGTGTAAAGCGGACGAGACAACTCATACAGGATGCTTTTGTCGCTTTAGTAGGCGAAAAAGGGTTTGAAAATGTAACTGTTCAACATATTGCAGAACGTGCTCCTGTAAATCGCGCTACGTTTTATAGCCATTACCATGATAAATATGATTTATTAGACAAAAGCATTGAAGAAATGTTAGAGAAGTTAACGGAAGTAATCAAACCGAAAAATAAAAATAAAGAAGAATTTCAACTTACATTTGATTCACCAAATCCAACCTTTTTAGCTTTATTCGAACATATTGCAGAAAATGTGAACTTCTATAACGTTATGCTTGGTGATAAAGCCGCTGGAAACTACTCTTATAAAATGATGAAAACAATACAAACACATTTAACATTAAGCTTGTCTATTTCACAGCCAGATGATAAAGACCTTATGGTTCCTCGTGATATTTTAATTAGTTATGTGACAGGAGCTCATATCGGGATGATTATGTCATGGTTAAAAAGAGGGATGATTTATACCCCGCATTTTATGGCCATGCAATTAACTCGTTTAATTATTTTAGGAGCTCATACTGCTGCAGGATTAGAAAGACCTTTTTAAAGCAGAAAAAGCGAAGGAGAATCTCCTTCGCTTTTTCTATTAATTAAATGTAATGTTATGTACAGCCTCTTTATCAAGACGTTTAATAACTTCTACAATTAACTTCACTGCATTTTCATAGTCATCACGGTGTAACATTGCCGCATGAGAATGAATGTAGCGTGTCGCAATCGTAATTGCCATAGACGGAATACCATTTACAGAAATGTGAATTGCGCCTGCATCCGTTCCACCGCCCGCTACTGAATCATATTGATACGGGATTTGTAATTCGTCAGCAACATCAACTACAAAGTCACGTAAACCTGTATGTCCAATAACAGAAGCATCATATAAAATGATCTGTGGTCCATCGCCCATTTTACTTTGCGCTTCTTTTGCCGTTACACCTGGCGTATCTCCAGCGATACCAACATCTACTGCGAACGCGATATCTGGTTTAATATAATTCGCAGATGTTTTCGCTCCACGAAGACCAACTTCTTCTTGTACAGTCCCTACGCCGTATACAATGTTTGGATGCTTTTCATCTTTTAATTGTTTTAATACGTCGATTGCAATTGCACAACCAATTCGGTTATCCCATGCTTTTGCAAGTAACATTTTTTCATTTTTCATCACTTGGAATTCAAAGTAAGGTACAACTTGATCTCCTGGTCGTACGCCCCACTCCATTGCCTCCTCTTGGCTAGAAGCACCAATATCGATGAACATGTCTTTAATATCAACTGGCTTTTTACGCGCTTCTGGCGGTAAGATGTGCGGTGGTTTTGAACCAATTACACCTGTTACATCTCCTTTACGTGTTACAATTGTCACGCGCTGCGCAAGCATAACTTGTGACCACCAGCCACCAACTGTTTGGAAACGAAGGAAACCTTTGTCATCAATTTGCGTAATCATAAAGCCAACTTCATCTAAATGACCTGCAACCATAATTTTTGGACCGTTTTCTTCCCCAACTTTTTTCGCAACTAAACTTCCTAAATTATCAGTAGAAAGTTCGTCCGCAAACGGCTCAATATATTTCTTCATTACTTCGCGTGGTTCACGCTCGTTACCCGCAATACCACGTGCATCTGTTAATTCTTTTAGCATTGTCAATGTCGCGTCTAATTTTGTCATTGCCAACACCCTCCTTTTTCTTCAGTCACTTCATTATACAAAAGGAAATTGAAATATTCAAAAATTAAATCAGTATCCTTGTGTTTGACGCTGATGATTCACTTCATTTTTATCTAAATATGCCTTTTCAATTTCTTCTTGCTCAAACTCTAGTGCTTGTCCAAGTCGAAGATAGCTTGTAAATAATTCAATATAGTTCGTAATAGATGGTTGATCTGTAAAACGAATTACTTTCGCATATGTGTCTAAGAAAATTTCTACTTGCGTTTTATTCGTTTGTGCACATTTATAGAATAGGAAGTTTTTATCAATACCTAAATCAATTCCGATTGATAAAATAAAATGCAAGCCATCTACGTATTCTTCTAATATTACTTCACGTTCTGATGCTGGTTTGTTGCTCCAATATTTAAAACAACGTGTTTCATTTGCAAGTTCTCCAATTTCTACAAGAAGAGCTAACATTTTTTCTTTTAACAACTTTTTCGGTTGTAAGTCATGCTCTTTCACAATACGGTCATCTAATTCTTTTTGTAATTTAAATAGTTGTAGTAAGTCCATTCTATTGTCCTCCTCCAACATCGCATTTTACGCAACAATGTTGTTTCATCTCAAAGTTCATTATTATTTTTTGTTTCTTATTAATAAGTCAGCCATTTATCTCTTTACAAAATAGCTTGTCCTTAATTTACAAATACGTTTCAATCATCACTATTAGATTGTTCACTCCGATTGGTGATAGTTAATCATTATCCGGGGATTGTCCACTGATAAAAAATTTATTTTATCTGATGAAAGTTCCATATCATCTTTCCATTATAGCAGTGTCGTTTCAGGTAGGAAAGATACTCTTCTTTCCAAAGGGGGATAATTGAAAAAAGCCAGGAGAATTTTCTCCTGGCTTCATATATATTCTTCTATATCGCTATAGCTTTTATATTGATTTTGTCATATCGATAACGACATACTTCTCTTTGCATACAAATAAAAAACCTTAGAAGAAAAATCTTCTAAGGTTTCAACTAATTAATTAGTTAATGTTGTTTTTTGCAACTGTTGCTAATTCAGCGAAAGCTTTTTCGTCATGAACAGCTAAGTCAGCAAGCATCTTGCGGTTAACTTCGATGCCAGCATTTTTAAGACCGTGCATTAAGCGGCTGTAAGAAAGACCATTCATACGAGCTGCTGCGTTGATACGTGTAATCCATAATTTACGGAAGTCACGTTTCTTTTGACGACGGTCACGGAATGCATACATTAGAGATTTCATAACCTGTTGGTTAGCAACCTTGAATAATGTACTCTTAGAACCGTAGTAACCTTTTGCTAATTTTATAACTTTTTTACGACGTTGACGAGTAACTGTACCACCTTTTACTCTTGGCATAATATTACCTCCTAATTGTTCTATATATCAGCCGAACTTATTTTAAGTTGTCAAGCATTTGACGAATGCGTTTGAAGTCACCAGCGCTTACTACACCAGCTTTACGTAGTTTACGTTTAGCTTTTGTAGATTTGTTAGCGAATAAATGGCTTGTGTAAGCGTGAGAACGTTTCAGTTTACCTGATCCAGTCTTTTTGAAACGCTTTGCAGAGCCGCGATGAGTTTTTTGTTTAGGCATAGGTATTTCCTCCTCTATCTATTACTTATCGTTTTTCGGTGCTAAAACTAAGAACATACTACGTCCTTCCATTTTAGGTTTAGATTCAATTGTACTAACTTCAGCACAAGCTTCTGAGAAGCGATCTAAAACACGTTGACCGATTTCTTTATGAGTAATGGCACGTCCTTTAAAGCGAATTGACGCTTTAACCTTGTCGCCTTTCTCTAAAAACTTGATAGCATTACGAAGTTTTGTGTTAAAGTCGTGTTCATCAATTGTTGGACTTAAACGAACTTCTTTCATGCTAATTACTTTTTGATTTTTGCGCTGTTCTTTTTCTTTCTTCTGTTGCTCAAAGCGGAATTTACCGTAGTCCATAATGCGGCATACTGGCGGTTTCGCATTTGGAGCAACTAATACTAAATCAAGATTAAGATTTGCAGCTAAGTCTAAAGCGTCATTACGAGACTTGATTCCAAGTTGATCGCCATTTGCACCAACTAAACGTACTTCACGTGCACGAATTTGCTCGTTAATCATCATATCCTTGCTAATAGTAAGCCACCTCCAAGGTTTTTTCAGAACATATTTTGTAGTCATAGAACCCGACAAAAAAAGTGCGGGCATACGACACCCACACTTGTAAATTCTTAAGTAAGAAATACATTTACCTGTAAACTGCGAATGCGTCCATCAGGTGAGAAGCGGGTGCTTCTACTTGTTCCACAAAACAATATTCTATTATCCTTGATGAGTTTATCATAGGACATGACGTCTGTCAAGAAGACGCGATGTGTTTTACTAACAACAAGAAATATTGTAACAAACAACTAACATACTTGCAATACTTTTTTACGATAAGTATAGTTTGGTTATTTTTTCTAGTTTTTCTTTTTTATAATACATACGAAAGCCGCGGTATACCGCGGCTCTGTCTTATCGTTTTCCTTCTACTTTAATCATATCAACAAAAGCATCTAATGCAATTGTTTCTGATTTTTGTTCACCATATTTACGTACGTTTACGCCGTTTTCAGTTACTTCATTGTCACCTACTACAAGCATGTACGGAATTTTTTGCATTTGTGCTTCACGGATTTTGTAACCAATCTTCTCTTCACGAGTATCTAATTCAACACGGATACCAGCACGACGTAATTCATCTTGTACTTTCTTCGCATAGTCTAAATGTACTTGCGGAGAAACTGGAATTACTTGCGCTTGAACTGGAGCTAACCAAGTTGGGAATGCACCTTTGTATTCTTCAATTAAGAAGGCTACGAAACGTTCCATAGTTGATACAACACCACGGTGAATTACAACTGGACGATGTTGTTTACCGTCTTCACCAACGTAAGATAATTCAAAGCGTTCTGGAAGTAAGAAGTCTAATTGTACAGTTGAAAGTGTTTCGTCTTTTCCAAGAGCAGTACGAACTTGAACGTCAAGTTTTGGACCGTAGAATGCCGCTTCACCTTCAGCTTCATAGTAATCAAGACCCATTTCATCCATAGCTTCTTTTAACATACCTTGTGCTTTTTCCCACATCTCGTCATCAGCATAGTACTTTTTAGTATCAGCTGGGTCACGATAAGATAGACGGAATGAATAGTTCTCTAAACCGAAATCTTTGTACACTTCTAGCGTTAAGTTTACAACACGTTTTAACTCTTCTTTAATTTGATCTGGGCGAACGAAAATGTGCGCATCGTTTAAAGTCATTCCGCGTACACGTTGTAATCCAGATAATGCTCCAGACATTTCATAGCGGTGCATTGTTCCAAGTTCCGCAATACGGATTGGTAATTCACGGTAGCTGTGAATATCATTTTTATAAACCATCATGTGGTGAGGGCAGTTCATCGGACGAAGTACTAACTCTTCATTATCCATTTCCATTGATGGGAACATACCATCACGGTAGTGATTCCAGTGACCAGAAGTTTCATAAAGCTCTCTGCTTCCTAGTACTGGAGTGTATACGTGATCATAGCCTAAGCTTGCTTCTTTATCAACGATGTAACGCTCGATAATGCGGCGGATAGTTGCACCTTTTGGTAACCAAAGTGGTAAACCTTGTCCTACTTTTTGGCTATTAGTAAATAGTTTTAATTCTTTACCTAATTTACGGTGATCGCGCTCTTTCGCTTCTTCAAGCATACGTAAGTGCTCATCTAATTCTGCTTTCTTAACGAATGCAGTACCGTAAATACGTTGTAGCATTTTATTATTGCTATCGCCGCGCCAGTAAGCACCCGCAACGCTTAATAATTTAAACACTTTAATTTTCCCTGTAGATGGAAGGTGAACACCACGGCAAAGGTCGAAGAATTCGCCTTGCTCATAGATTGAAATAACTGCATCTTCTGGAAGATCGTTAATTAAATCTAATTTTAACTCATCGCCGATTTCTTCAAAGCGACGAAGTGCTTCTGCACGCGGTACTTCATGACGAACGATTTCTAAGTTTTCGTTCACGATTTTTTGCATTTCTTTTTCGATTTTCTTGAAGTCTTCAACTGTAATTGCTTCTTCCATATCAATATCGTAGTAGAAGCCATTTTCGATTACTGGACCAATGCCAAGCTCAAGCTTAACATCTTTATATAAACGTTTTAACGCTTGTGCTAATAGGTGGGCTGTTGAATGGCGTAAAATGTATAAGCCATCTTCAGAATCTAATGTAATAATAGAAACTGCACCATCTTCTTCGATTGGTGTAACAAGATCGATCATCTCATCGTTTAATTTTCCAGCCACAGCTTTTTTCTTTAAGCCTGGGCTAATAGAAGCTGCGATTTCTTCAGTTGTTACGCCTTTTGGAAACTCCTTCACAGCTCCATCAGGGAAAGTAATTTTAACTACATCTGCCATCACTGGTCACTCCTCTTTTTTTTCAAAATAAAAAACACTCATCCCGTAAAAAGGGACGAGTGTTGAATTCGTGGTTCCACCCTTGTTCCAATTAACCTTATTGTTAATTGCTCAAGTTCAACATAACGGTGTTGTCCGTTAGCAATTACTAGAAAAAACGTTCACTGCTAAAGTTTAGAGGTGGTAAGTAATGATCCCGTACTAGGAAGCTCACACCCAAAGGCTTCCCTCTCTGAAAATCGTAGAAAACTACTCATGTCCTCATCATGACATTTCAATATATTTCATTTATGTAGGTAATTATATGCTCAAAAACTTAGAAAATCAAGGGCGTTACCTTTATTTTTTAAATTTTTCACATTGCGCTCAAACTCATGTAATCCATGTAATTGTACCCGTTCTTGAAATACATTTCGCAAAGTAATAATCATATTATGGTCTTGTTCTTTCGTATATAAATAAATTTTTTTCGGTGAAATAGAAAGAAGTGGTGCAATTACTTTCGTATCAATATATACATCCTTTTGCTTTAATAATTCCTCATCTATATATTGGACCAATTTCTCCTGTTTTAAACGTCTACCTTTATCGTCATAGAAAATAAAGCTTTCATCAAAAATAAGATGCACACAGGACAAACGTGATTTTCGGCTACGCACTTGTTGCCTTAGCGTCTCAATAAACATTTGATATTCTTGTTCCAACTTATACTCATCAATCGACAATTCAGCAAGCTTAGCTACCATTTCCCTATATGTACGAAGGCGAAAACGAACATATGATGAAAACGAGAACGAAAGCGGATCACAAAGCCAGTTATTTAAAGAAGATTCAATATATGATTCAAATGCGTGACGTGTTAATTCACAAGCAATCCCTTTTCTTCTTCCCTTTAAAATCTCTTGTGCCATATGCAATATTTGATGACATTCTTCCTCTTCTTCATAAAAAAACTTCTCTTTTAAGATTGTATAAATCCACTCATTTTGTTTTACATTCACAATGAAATATACCATTACTGGCAATAAAATCTTTTCAATATAATTCGATTCACATACTGGTATGTGAATCACCACTTTTTGTTCCTGTAAATACACACTCGTTTCCTTATATAACAATTCCGCTCTTTTCAATAGTTGTCTATATACATGCATAGCATCATTTTTTTCTTCGAAGCAAATTTCAATCACTTTTGTCCCCCCTTTTATCCCTGCTCTAAAGGATTGTATCTATACGTTACAAATCCTATAAGAGTCCGTTCCGCGTGAAGTTCACCCTTAGTAGAATTACATTTCCTATCGTTAGAAAATCCACTCGATATGGCTTGCTAATTTTATATATATTAAGGGAGGGAGAAAAAAATGATACAAGCTACAATGAATTTTCCATAAGAACTTTTCGTTTTACAATTCACCTAGTCTGAAAAGTGTTCAAAACGAAAAAAGAGCAAGCTTTTCAGCTTACTCTTTACTTATGACGTCGGTTTTTCCCGCCAATCGGAATTGGCTTCGCTAAATATTTAATTCGTTCCATAATACGCGCTGCTTTCATTTGTTCTGCTTCACCACGCTGTGTATACGTTAAATGATGTTCCAATTCCTTGAAATC
The DNA here is from genome assembly GCF_051915365.1 of Bacillus cereus group sp. MYBK79-1. NCBI lineage: Bacteria > Bacillati > Bacillota > Bacilli > Caryophanales > Bacillaceae > Bacillus > Bacillus cereus group sp. MYBK79-1. The sequence continues at coordinate 201,249 of NZ_JBQAEO010000002.1, forward strand.
AAAGTTAGACGTAAAGAACGTCGGTAAGTTTTCTAACATACGGAATTGCAAAATTGCACCAAGCACATCGTCACGCACAAAGCTTGACATCGCTTCTGCTCCGATATCATCTAGCATTAAAACTTGTACGCGTTTCACCGCATCAATCTTTTCCCCAATCGAATTATCTTGAATCGAACTTTTAATTTCACGTAAAAATTCAGGAAAGTATACGAGCATCGAACTTATTTTCTTTTGAGCAAGTTCATTCGCCATTGCTCCTAACAAATACGTTTTCCCTACACCAAATTTACCGTACAAATATAAACCTTGTACTTTTTTACCAGGTTCATATGTACTTAAAAATTCATTAGCCGCACCAATTGCATCAATACGCGCATCTAAATCTGAAGGATCTAAGTTTTCCATCGTTGCCTGTAAAATGTCCGTTGGCATATATACACTTTGAACGAGTTTTTCATATTTCTTTCTCTCGTCATATGCTACTTTTCTAACGCAACGATCGTATTGAATATCAATCATCTTCCCTTGGATAACGAGCTTTGGCTCATATCCTTGCAGCATGTTTTTACACGAACCTAGATCCGGACAATCCGCACAACCTACACTTTGTCCAATATATTCGTATAGCTTCACAAGGCTGCGCTCAATCATAGAAGTTGTTACTTCACCTTGATGTTCGTCTATAAATTCTTTCACACGCGGATGTGCCATTACTTCCGCCTTTAATACTTCATATCTATTTTTAAAATTTTTATTTTCCATTAACTTTGCAAATGAATTTTGAATATGCTCCATTTTCTCACCTCAAAGAGCGTTCATTCTCTTCTATTAATCACGCTTATATTTTTTTAACACTTCTTCTAGTCGTTTTCGTTCATCATCTAACGTACTTGCATCTTTTTTCTTACTTACATCTTTCTTCACTGTTTCTTTCTCTTGTTCTTTCGGCTCTTCTTTCAGCCAACCTGGTACCATTTCTTGTCGTACCGTTTTCTTCGACGTACGGCCTTTTTTCTTCGTCTCAGCCCATTCTTGATATTGACGATTTTCTTCTTTCGCTAACGCCATTGCTTCAGCTACTGTACCGACCTTTTTACGTGCCCAATGCCCAGCAATTTTCTCCACATACGTTTTCGCAAGTTTCATATCTGAGCGTAGCATAACGTAATAAATAAGTACATTCACAACACCTGGTGTTAATTTTTGATTAATCATTACATCTTCAACGATTTGCAAGTCAGCCTTTGTCGCCTCTGCACCACCAGAGATTTCTTTCAATAGTTGTTTTGGTGAGATTTCCTCTAACTGTTTTATTAACATCTCTTCTTGCGTAGAAGGCTCTTTCCCTTTCATCATACGTGCAGCGTGAGGCTGTACTCTTTCACTTAATACAGGTAACGCTTGACCGTTTTCAAACTGATACCAATCACGTGCTCCTTTTCTAAGCCTTTCGATATCAATTGTCTGCATCTCTGTCACCGTACCAAGAACGATATTTTGCATCGATAACACATCTACATCGTACACGTAAGCAAGTGTAATGACACATTCTCGCACTTGATCTGTAATCGCCTTTTTAGGAACAAGAGCGGACAAGCCATCTACAAATAAGGAGAAATCAAAGAAATCATTCCAAACTTTCGGAGCGTCTCCCTTCTCGTTACTTGGCATAGCTGTCGTTTTTGGAATACGAAGATCTTCTTGCGCATGCTCAAGCTGTCCTGGATTAAACGAACCAAACACATCATTGAAAGAACGCGTAACATTTTCATAAGAATCAAAATCAAATTCTTCTTCTAAGAAATATTGCTTTACTTGATTATATTTTGTCCGACTCAATCGATTGTATAAAAAGATGCTTAACACAATATCATCAAAAAACTGCTTCGGAGATAAAGGTGGTTGCAATTCGTATATAAACATTCGAACATCTTTTTCTTTCTTAATATATACCTTCAAAAGCCCAATTGCCTCTAACTTTACTCGTTCTTCATATATTTCGGGAAGCTGCATTTGCATGGTCACCATAAGGGAATGATGTGTATTCTCTTTTCCAAACACACGATCTTGCTCTAACTCTCCCCATAGCGTCATGTACAAGCTAAAAGCTCTACTACCTATTAACGGCTGATACAACATCGTTAACACTTTTCGGTCATAATTATGCAGTAACCCTTTCGCACTTACTTTATAACGATCAATTGGCAATAGCTCCATCCATGACTGTTTTTCCATTCTTGCTTTTCCTTTCTCTCATCCAATCTATCCTCTACTTCATTCGTTCTATCTTCATTATATAATTTCTTAGCGAAAAAGAGCTATTAGCTTTCGCTTCTAGCTCTCTTATCTTATTACTTACTGTATGTAAAGAGAATAAAATACAACTTCTACTCTCTTTCTTTTTGCAGTATATCTTTTAATTCTTCAATAAATACATTTAAATCTTTAAATTGGCGATATACAGAAGCAAAACGCACGTAAGCAACATCATCAATATCACGCAGTTCTTCCATAACAATTTCACCAATCATATCACTTTTCACTTCTGATATACCTAAATTACGAAGTTCACGTTCCACACTTTGAGTTACTTCTTCTAATTGTCTTAAAGATACTGGTCTTTTTTCGCACGCTTTAATTAAGCCGCGCAAAATCTTTTCTTTATTAAACTCTTCTCGTGTGCCTTCTTTTTTTACAACGATAAGAGGTGACTCCTCTACTCTTTCAAATGTCGTAAAGCGACTTAAACAACTTTCACACTCTCTCCTTCTTCGAATAGAGCGTCCCTCGTCTACCGGACGCGAATCTAACACTCTTGTACCATTATGAGAACAGGATGGACAACGCAATATATTCACTCCTTTACACTATACTCTTTATTTTTTCTCTACTTACTTCATCTGACAATATATATACAATATTATATAACTCATTCTAACTCTCTTACCACTTTAAGTTTAAGCACATTATTTTATCATCTCGTTTTCAAAAATAAGATGGTAGATGAGGTGCTAACTTATTCGTAAGAGCTCAATTTATTTACCTAACGAGTACGTTATATTTTTCCTTTTTTATAAACTAAAAAAGAGGTGCATTATACACCTCTTTACATTTTAAATCAATTATGTTCTTTTTTAAAGAGCTTTTGTTTCTCTCTGCTTAATTTCGAAGCTACCAGTGCCTCGAGGAAGCTCGATGCTCTCACGCGTTTTCGCGTTTAAACCTTCTGCAATATATTCTGCAGCAACATTTGGATCAATACGATCCCCACAAGTATAAACATCGATACTTGCGTAACCGTGCTCCGGAAAGCTATGAATTGTTAAATGTGATTCCGAGATAATTACTACTCCACTTACACCTTGTGGTGCAAATTTATGGAAAGCAACCTCACGCACTTCAGCACCAGCTCTCAGTGCTGCATCCACAAATAATTGTTCAATATACGGCATGTCATTAAGCTTGTCGAAATCGCAATCCCAAAGTTCAGCGATCACGTGACGACCCATCGTATCCATAGTATCCATTCTACAGTTCCCCCTTGTAAATTTATTCTAACTGTTCGAATTGAAAACTAATTTGCAATTTGGCTTGCTCCACTACCACGGGGGAAAGTTAGTCCAGAGAGGTCCTAACCCTTTAAGTAGTGACTACGTACCTCAGCTCTTAAGTTTACGAGTGTTAGTATACTTTGTTTATTTTCATTTTGCAACAACAGTTTTTTCGATTTTCTGTCATATTTTCCTCTTTACTTTTCCCTAAAAAAAATAAATGATTCACAAATACAGTAATCACAACGTTTCGTGGTATGTCCACTTCCAAAAATATACTCCTATAATTTTTTTCCTTTTCAGAAAAAAATAAAAAAAAGAGGGCAAATATTTACTTGCCCTCTCCGTTATTTACTTAAATATGTTGCACTTTTTTTTGCTTCGCTAATTCGTCAACAACTAACGTTACAAGATCTACAACACGACGAGAGTAGCCCCACTCATTATCATACCAAGCAAGTACTTTCACTTTACGATCACCCATTACCATTGTAGATAAACCATCAATAATAGCTGAGTGTGTATTTGTATTAAAATCAATAGATACTAAAGGCTCTTCGCTGAATTCTACAATACCTTTTAATGAACCGTTTGCAACCGTTTTGAATGCTTCATTAATAGCTTCAACTGTCACATCACGTTTTACATCTACTACTAAGTCAACAAGAGACACGTTTGGCGTTGGTACACGAAGTGCCATACCATGAAGTTTTCCGTTTAAGTGCGGAAGAACTTTTGCTAGCGCTTTCGCAGCACCTGTCGTTGTCGGAATGATTGATTGTCCGCAAGCACGCGCTCTTCTTAAATCTTTATGTGGGTTATCAATATTTTTTTGGTCATTTGTATAAGCATGAACAGTCGTCATTAAACCGTTTTCAATTCCAAACTGCTCATCTAACACCTTAACAACAGGCGCTAAACAGTTTGTTGTGCAAGATGCATTTGAAATAACAGTATGTTTTGTAATATCTAACTCGCCTTCGTTCACACCAACTACAATTGTTACATCTTCATTTTTACCAGGCGCTGTTAAAATAACTTTTTTCGCTCCAGCTTCAACATGAAGAATTGCTTTTTCTTTTGAATTAAATTTACCAGTTGCTTCAATTACAACTTCAACACCTAGATCTGTCCAAGGCAATTCCTTTGGATCGCGGTTGTTTAAAAGGCGAATCATTTTCCCATCAACTAATAAGTGATCTTCAAATGCTTCTACTGTTCCGTCAAACTTGCCGTGAACTGTATCATATTTAATTAAATGTGCTAACGTTTCAGATGGATAGCTTGCATTGATTGCTACAATTTCGAATGCGCTTTCTTTTATTGCCTGACGAAATACCATTCTCCCAATACGTCCAAATCCATTAATTGCCACACGAGTCATAATATGTTGTCCCCCTTGAATGCGTTATACTATTTATCTCCAATCCCAATAATAGTATAACACAAAAAGGAGGTATGTCACTAAGCATTTTCATTAATTTCACAATTTTTTAGTCAATAATGTTCCAATTCTTTAAAATAACCTGCAATTGTGTTTTCGTTCCCATAATTGTGCCATCATTATTTATCACTTCATCTGCATGTTTCACTTTTTCTTCTAACGGCATTTGAGATTGAATACGCGCTGTTGCTTCTTCTTCTGAAAAATTATTTCGTTTCATTAAACGCTCTAATTGCGTATGCGGCTTAACTGCTACAACTAAAACGCGGTCAACGAGACTTGTTAATTTGCTTTCAAATAAGAGGGGAATATCTAACACAACCGCTTGCACATCTTCTTTTATGTACATTTCCTTTTGCCTATTCATTTCCTCACGCACTGCAGGATGAACAATTTTATTTAACTGCAATCGTTTTTCTTCATTATAGAAAACAACACTTCCTAATTTTGAACGATCCAGTTCTCCATCTTCTTGCAATACTTCCGTTCCAAACACTTCTACAATTTTGTTATATGCTGGTTTTCCTCGTTCTACAACTTCTCGCGCAATAATATCTGCATCAATAACTGGTATACTCAGTTCACGAAACATTTGAGACACTGTACTTTTTCCACTTGCAATGCCTCCCGTTAATCCAATTACTACTGTCATCATAATCCTCCTCACAATATAAAAGGCGCGAAACTAATGTTCCACGCCCATACTTACATTTTCCAAATTCCAATAATAATGAGTAATACCCCAGGCAGGAATGTAAATTTTTGTAACCATTTCATATTTGATAAAACCGTTCCAAGTTTCATTCCAATAAATAAAAACAAAGAACTCATAACCGCAACTAATACAGCCATCATAGCAGGGGCATACCCTAATAAAGATGCACCAATTCCGGCACCGAACGAATCTATAGAAAGAGCGATACCAAGAAGCAATGCTTCTCCTGCAGAAATAGTGCCTGATTTATCAAAATCTGCTACAGTCGGTTTCCGTAAAATTTGAATCACTAGCCCAAGTGAAGCAATTTCTAATTTCCAAACCTTCTCCTCTTGCTTCGGTTCTTCTTTTTTCTCACTTCGAAAAAATTGGTATAATACCCAAATTCCTATTCCAATAAGAACAAGCCCACCGATACGCGTTGCAATAACAGGTGAAAATGCTTTCGCGATCATATGTCCAATTCCCATTGAAACAAGCATAACAGCTGCTGAACACATTCCGATAATTATAATTGACCTTAGTGGAATTCTTACGCTTCTTAAACCATATGTTAGCCCTACACTACAGCTATCTAAGCTTAATGTAAAAGCTAATAAAATAAGAGATAAATAAAGGTACATCGGTAAGCTCCTCCCTTATACATAGCTCTGCTGTATGTATATGACAAATGCCTATCCGATGTTATCTCTTTTCTATATTCTTGGCTGACAAATTGGGCAGTAATGCGTTCCTCGTCCGCCAACAACTGTTTTTTCTAATATCGTACCGCAAGTCACACACGGCTCTCCTTTTTTTCCATATACATTTAGAAGCTCCTGGAACGAACCAATTTGCCCTTGCGAGTTAATATACGTTCGAATTGTACTTCCGCCACGCTTCACCGCTTCGCCTAGCGTTGTAACAGTCGCCTCATAAATCCGCTCAACTTCTTCTGCTGTTAAAGACGATGCTTCTCGCTCTGGGTGAATTTGCGAACGGAATAAAACTTCATCTACATATATATTTCCAAGCCCCACTAAAAGACGCTGGTCTAATAATACGACTTTTATTTTACGATTTGTCTTTTGCAATCTCTCTTGTAAATACTGTGGTGTCAATTCAGCATCAAATGGCTCCGGGCCTAAGTCAGCAAGAGGCATTTGATTCAACTCTTCACCTTTTTTAAAGAGATGCATCGTACCAAACTTTCTCACATCTTTATAATGTAATTCAGTTCCATCTGTAAATAAGAAACGGACGTGCGTGTGCTTATCAATTGGCTCATCCTCTTGATGCAGTAAAAACTTACCTTCCATACGCAAATGTGAAACAATAACATAATTCGTTACATATAAAAGCAGAAACTTTCCTCTTCGCTTTATATTCTCAATCTTCTCACCTCTAAGCATTTCTTTAAAGATTTCTACATCATCCGGTCGTTTTACTATTTTTGGATATGTAACAATAACATCTTCAATCGTTTTTCCTGTTACAAGATTTTCAAGTGTCCGTCTGACGTTTTCAACCTCTGGTAATTCAGGCATTTCATCACTTCCTTATTTTGCGTCGTACCAAGTTGGACCGTAAGAATAATCAACTTTTAGCGGAACTGCGAGTTCAATTGCATGCTCCATTACTTCTGGTACAAGCTTCTCTAATTTTCCAATTTCTTCTTTTGGTGCTTCAAATATCAATTCATCGTGTACTTGCAGAAGAAGACGCGCTTGTAATCCTTCTTCTTCTAAACGATCTGCCATAATAATCATCGCTTTTTTAATAATATCTGCTGCAGTACCTTGAATTGGTGTATTCATAGCTGTACGCTCAGCAAAGCTACGTAAATTAAAATTACGACTCGTAATTTCTGGAATATAACGGCGGCGATTTAATAATGTCGCCACATATCCTTTTTGTTTCGCATCTTTTACGATGTCATTCATGTATTCTTGTACACCAGGGAAACTTTCTAAATACTTTTCAATAAATTCCGCTGCTGCTTTTCTTGTAATTCCTAAGTTTTGTGAAAGACCATAATCACTAATACCATACACAATTCCGAAGTTAACAGCTTTCGCTTGTCTTCTCATATTTGAAGTCACTTCATCTTTTGCAACGCCAAATACATCCATAGCTGTTTTCGTATGAATATCCATGTCATGTTGGAACGCGTCAACTAGCCCTTTATCATTTGCAATATGAGCTAATACACGAAGTTCAATTTGTGAATAATCCGCTGCATACATAATCCATCCTTCTTCCGATGGAACGAATGCCTGACGAATCTTTCTTCCTTCTTCTAATCGAATCGGGATATTTTGCAAGTTTGGATCCGTTGAACTTAATCGGCCCGTTTGCGTTAATACTTGATTGAAACGCGTATGGATTTTAGATGAATCTTCATGTACAACTTTTAATAAACCTTCAATATACGTTGAGTTTAGTTTCCCTAATTGACGGTAATGTAAAATGTTTGGAATAATTTCATGGTGATCCATCAGCTTATCTAGTACATCAGCTGACGTAGAATAACCTGTTTTCGTCTTTTTAATAACTGGTAAGTTTAAGTTCTCAAACAAAATAACACCAAGCTGCTTCGGTGAATTAATATTAAATTCTGTTCCCGCAAGCTTATAAATTTCCTGTTCCATTTCCTTTAATCTACCTGCAAGTTCTTCTCCCATATTACGAAGGCGCTCTGTATCAACTTTTACACCTTTTACTTCCATATCAGCTAATACACGTGCAAGTGGTAATTCTAACTCTGTAAACAGTTCATATTGCTCATTCTTTTGTAACTCTTCAACGAATGTTTGCTTTACATCATATAATACGTGCACTTTACGAGCTACATGCTCCGCTACTACTTCTAGCTCTGGAACAGCACGCTTCGCACCTTTTCCATAAACTTCTTCATCGGATTTCACAGCATGCGTTTCTTTCATTTTCGCTACAGTACGGAAATCTTTATCCGTATCGGCCGGGTCAAGTAAATAAGCAGCGATTAATAGATCAAAGTCAATCCCTTGCATATCTATCCCATTCCACTTAAGTGCAACGATCGCACGCTTCGCATCAAATGTATGCTTTCTCATTTCTCCATCTGCAAGCCACTCTTTAAAAGCGTCTGACTTAAGAGCGATGTCTGTTTGAATAAAGTAACAGCCATTTTCATTTTGAATACCAAAACCTTGAATGTCTGCTTTATGATAGTTATCTTCTTGTACTTCAACAATAAGTGCACTATCTTGCTGAAGCATTTCTTCTGTAACTTCTTCCACAATATCAAATGTAATATCATTTAATTCAGCTGGAGCCGTTTCTTCTGGCGTAACACCTAATTTATTTAAAAGAGATGTAAATCCTAAATTCTCGAACATTGGAATGACATCACTTGCTTCATATCCTTTATACTCCATATCATCCACATGCACAGCAATTGGCGCATCTGTAATAATCGTTGCAAGATCTTTACTCATAAGAGCTTGGTCTTTATTTGCTTCCAGTTTTTCTTTTAATTTCTTCCCGCTTACTTGATCTATATTTTCATACACTGCTTCAACCGTTCCAAACTGTGTTAACAATTTAATCGCAGTTTTTTCACCAACACCTGGTACACCTGGAATATTATCTGATTGGTCTCCCATTAAACCTTTCATATCGATAATTTGCGTTGGTGATAAGCTGTATTTCTCAAATAAAGCTTCTGTCGTATATTCATCTACTTCCGTAATCCCTTTTCGAGGAATACATACGAGCGTGTTATCAGAAACAAGTTGAAGTAAATCTTTATCTCCTGAAATAACTTTTACATTTGCTCCTTGTTCACTCGCTTCTTTCGCTAACGTTCCCATAATGTCATCCGCTTCATAATTTTCAAGTTCATAACGCGGTACGTTGAATGCATCAAGCATCTCACGAATAAACGGGAATTGCTCTGATAATTCAGGTGGAGTCTTTTGACGTCCTCCTTTATACTCACTATATGTTTTATGACGGAATGTCGTTTTCCCCGCATCAAACGCTACTAACATATGCGTCGGTTTTTCTTCCTCTAATATTCTCATTAGCATCATTGTAAAACCGTAAATTGCGTTCGTATGTATACCTTTGTCGTTATTTAAAAGCGGTAGTGCAAAGAAAGCACGATACGCGATATTATTACCATCTACTAATACGACCTTTTTTTCCAAATCAGAAACCTCCCCATGCAAATTTGAAATGATTTTTTTCACAGAAAAAAACCGTTCCTTTCTTCTCTCTATATTAACATGACTAATAGAGAGAAGAAAAATAACGGCTATTTTCTATCATATATAAAAACGTTTACTAATATAAAAGGGAAGTGACGAGAACAGCATAACTATTCTCGTCCAAAATTACTCCTTGGATGAAGGGGTTTTCATGTATTATATTAACAGAGCTTTATTAATATTTAATTAAGCCATTGTTAATATATTGTAAACATCCTTCATCCTATTTTTCAGTTGCTGATTTTGGTAAAACAACTGTAAATGTTGTCCCTTCCCCGACTTCACTATCCACTGTAATCGTACCGTGATGCGCCTCAACTAAATGCTTTACAATTGATAACCCAAGGCCTGTACCACCAGTATTTCTACTTCTCGCTTTATCCACTCGGTAAAAACGTTCAAAAATACGCGGAATTTCATCTTTACTAATACCAATTCCCGTATCCGATACTTTTATATACGCATTATATTTATCTTCTGCTAATTCAACAGAAACAACGCCTCCAGCCGGTGTATATACGATTGCATTATTAATTAAATTAATAAAGATTTGCTTCAAACGACTTGGATCCCCAATGACAGAGACTCGTTTTAGCGTATTTACTTGTAAAGAAATTTCTTTTTCTCCTGCTTTGTTATCAAGCACCATATGAATGTCTTCAAGAAGTCCCTTCATATCAACGGTCCCCATACTCAATTTAAACCCTTGTTGCTCAATCTTTGATAAATCTAATAAATCTTCAATTAAGCCTTGCATACGTTCACTTTCTTTTAAAATAATGTGTAAGAAATGTTCGCAGAATTTCTTATTATCCATAGCACCGTCCAAGAGCGTTTCTGAAAAACCTTTAATAGACGTAATCGGTGTCTTTAGTTCATGAGAAACATTCGCTAAAAAGTCTTTTCTCATTTGTTCTAATTTCTTTAACTCAGTAATGTCATGGAATACAAGGACAATCCCTTTCCATTCATGGTTCGTCCCGATAATCGGTGCTCCATACACTTCGAAATGCTTTCGCTCAATTCCAAGAGGCAATAACATTTGTTTACGCACTTTCACTTCTGTCATAAAGATTTCTTCCACGAGCTCTATAATTTCTGTATGATGAAACGACTCATAATATAAACGATCTAAATATTCTTCATCTGTAACGTGGAAAGTCTCCTTATACGAACGATTTACAAGATTTATATAACCGCGGCTATCAATTAAAATCATTCCGCTTCCCATATTTTCAATTAACGTATGCAGACGATCTTGTTGCATTTCTTGTTCAAGTGTCATCTCTTGTAAATTACGTGCTAAAATATTAATCGCTTTACTTAACATTCCCGTTTCATCCGAATGACTTTCATAAGCGCGTGCTTTATAATTTCCCTTCGCTAATTCGATAGCAACTTTCGTAACGGATTCAATCGGCCTAATATATTGCCCTGTAATTTTCATACCTAAAAATACGACTACGAGACACGCAATAACAAATCCGATAATTAATAATCCCCACGTTTTTTGATGAACAGCTTTCAAAGGCTCAATTGTACTTTTCACCAAAATGTATCCTTGTTTCCCTGCTACATCTTGAACGAATACCGCATGGTAAAATTCATTATTCTGATCTGTTTCTTTCGTAATGACTTTGTTTCTTTGTTTCGTGGTTTCAGAAGTAAGTTCTTTCATTATCTCTTGACTAAAAACAGACTGTTCTCCGCCGCTATATTGCACTTTCTTTTTTTCATCCAAAAATATAATAGAAGCTGATACTTTTTCTTCTAACTTTTCAAATACATATGGATTTTTTAAAACATCATCAAAACCTTGTTCTTCTGCTAATACCGCAACATACTCTGTCTCTTTTACCATTCTCTCTTTGGCATGATCTATATAGTAGTTTTCAAACACAGTTTCTAGCAATAAACCTAGTCCAACTAAAATAAATACAATAAGAGAAACAAATGTAAAAAGAAGCCTGGAACGAAATTTATTCATCCCCTTTTGGCTCCTCTAATTTATATCCTAAACCACGTATCGTTTTAATGTACGTCGGTTTTTTCGTATTTTGTTCAATTTTATCGCGCAAATGGCTAATATGAACGTCAACAATTCGTGTATCACCAGCAAAATCATAGTTCCATACAGCACTTAATAATTGATCACGTGTCAACACGCGACTTTTATTTTTCGCAAGATAAACAAGTAGTTCAAATTCTTTTGGTGTTAATTCAAGCTTTCTTCCTTGGAAATAAGCCTCATAAAATTCCGGCAAAATTTTAAGTTCAGCAATTGTGATGCTCTCTTCATCTGACGCTTCTTTAACTTGTTCTTCTTGTTGTAATTTCGTGCGGCGCAAAATTGCCTTCACACGCGCGACAACTTCCCTTGGGCTAAATGGCTTCGTCATATAATCATCTGCCCCAAGTTCAAGACCTAGCACCTTATCAAATTCATCATCTTTTGCTGTTAACATTAAAATTGGCGTCATAACGCGCTGCAATCGTAATTCTTTACACACTTCCATACCATCCATTTTTGGAAGCATTAAATCTAATATAATTAAATCTGGGCGTTCTGTTGTCGCTTTTTGAAGCGCCATTTCTCCATCCATCGCTGTTATCACTTCAAACCCAGCTTGTTGTAGATTAAATTCAATTAAAGTTAAGATAAACTCCTCATCATCAACTACTAAAATACGATTGTTCATTCTTTTCCTCCAAGTTATAGACTTGAAACCTTCTTCATCCTAGTATTTTCCCCGTTATTCTCATCATACTAGAAAACAAGGTCCCTCTCAATATAATTGTCTATTCATGGATTCAGATTGTTCTATTGTAATTACTCATGCACTCCAATTAACGTGTTGTTATCCATACTTTATACACTTCTATATTTTCACGAAATTCTACTTCCGTATGAATATTGAATTCTTGATTTTGTGCTAGAAAAAACGAAAGAGCATACGCTATTTTATAGTCCCGCGTTTCATATCCATCAAATACTCTTCCGTACATTTCATTCGCGACCCCGTCTGCCCACACTTCAGCTTCTCTTATCGTTTCAAAAATAACGTCTTCTCTTTTCCATCTCATCTTAAAAAACCATCCCTTCAATTGACTTCAATTATTAAATCACGATATAGTAAATATTATTAATCCAAAAATCCTAATATAAAAGATATGGAGACTCTATTATGCGACTAGTGCTACCTATTCTGTCTTTAATAGTAACGTGCATTCTTACATTCAACGCCACAAGCTGGGACACGATTAAAACAGGTTGTTCCGATTTCGCCGAAGGATTCACACAAGGATTCTTCAACTAAAAATAGCGCTAGCCCCCTTATAGAAAGGTACGCTAGCGCTATTCATATTTTTACTTTTTAAAAATTATCTAATGCTTTTTCCATAATAGAAACTGATTTAAAAGGCGGCGTTACTGTTAAAGAACCCTTTACAACCGTTTCTCCTTTTTCATCATGAGCAGATACAAGCATATCAATTGTATGTTCCTCCTCAGAAACAGCCACAACTTCAAAGTGGATTTGTAACGTTTCATAATGGTGAACATGCTTCACGAACGTAAGGTCCTTCCTCGTAATATGACTACCTGGACCTGGTAAATATTTCGTGACTGCCGTTGTAATCATCCCCGTTAGCATAATGCTTGGTACAATCGGCTTTTCATACGGAGTTTGGGATGCGTAATCATGCTGAATATATAATGGATTGGCATCATTCGTTAACCCTAAGTACAATAACAAATCTTTATCCTCAATTTTTTCAGTGATAGATAATTTCTCTCCTACTGTAATTTCATCCATTTTACGACCAATTTGAACTTTTTTCTTTAACATGTTACAACCCCCTCCGATTTTTTCACCTTATTATCCTACTAAAAGTGATACCTTATCCGAAATTTACTATGATGAGGGCAATGTATAGTATAAATCTATAGTTTCATTATAGGATACACCGAATGATAGCGTTTTCATATTATTTCAAAAAAACATTTACATATATAGTAGAAAAAGATTCGGGGCCCCGAATCTTTTTCCGCTTATATTTAATTATTAAACAAGAACCTTCATAACATTACGTACAGATTCTACAGAGCGATCTAACGCTTCTTTTTCATCTGCAAGAAGTTCTAATTCAATAATTTTTTCAATTCCGTTACCACCTAGAATTACTGGTACCCCTAAGTAAAGGTCGCTATAACCATATTCCCCTTCAAGGTACGCAATAGCCGGTAATACACGGCGTTGATCTTTTAAGATTGCTTCTGTCATTTCAACTAAAGAAGCAGCTGGTGCGTAATATGCACTACCGTTTCCTAATAAGCCTACAATCTCTCCGCCACCTTTACGGGTACGTTCTACGATTGCTTCTAAACGCTCTTTAGGAATTAACGTTTCTAACGGGATGCCACCTGCATAAGAATAACGTACAAGAGGTACCATATCGTCACCATGGCCACCAAGAACAAATCCTGTAATGTCTTTCACAGAAAGATTTAATTCTTGTGCGATGAATGTACGGAAACGAGCTGTATCTAATACGCCCGATTGACCGATAACACGCTCTTTCGGGAATCCTGCTTCTTTAAATACAGAATATGTCATTGCATCAACTGGATTTGTTAATACAACAATAATCGCATTTGGTGAATGTTTTGCAATGTCGCGCGTAATACTTTTCATAATTTTAGAGTTTGTTGCTACTAAGTCATCACGGCTCATACCAGGCTTACGCGCAATACCTGCTGTAATCACAACAACGTCAGAATCAGCAGTATCTGCGTAATCAGATGTTCCAATAATGTTAGCATCAAAACCTTGTACTGGGCTCGCTTCTAACATATCTAACGCTTTCCCTTTTGTTGGATTTTCCAGTTGTGGAATGTCCACTAATACAACATCTGCAAGTTCTTTTTGTGCTAATAAGAATGCTGTTGTTGCTCCTGTAAATCCTGCACCGATGACTGAAACTTTCTTGCGTTTGATTGTCATAATTTACCCCCCGCTTTAATTATGCGTTTTTGATTATCGCTACATCCATGTTTTTAATAAGTTCATTAGCGAACTCAGAACATTTCACTTCTGTTGCACCTTCCATTAAGCGTGCGAAATCATAAGTTACTACTTTTGAAGCAATTGTTTTCTCAACTGAAGCAGTTACTAATTTCGCAGCTTCGTTCCATCCTAAGTGCTCTAATAATAATACACCAGAAAGAAGAACTGAAGATGGGTTTACTTTATCTAAACCTGCATATTTTGGAGCTGTACCATGTGTAGCTTCAAAGATAGCATGTCCAGTCACATAGTTAATGTTTGCACCAGGTGCAATACCAATTCCACCTACTTGTGCAGCAAGTGCATCAGAGATGTAGTCTCCGTTTAAGTTCATTGTCGCAACAACATCGAACTCACGTGGACGAGTTAAAATTTGTTGTAAGAAGATGTCTGCAATAGAATCTTTTACGATGATTTTTCCAGCCACTTCAGCATCTGCCATCGCTTTATTCGCTGCATCTTTACCATCTTTCTCAACGATACGGTCATATTCAGCCCAAGTAAATACTTTGTCGCCGAATTCTTGTTCCGCTACTTCGTAACCCCAATTTTTGAAAGCACCTTCTGTAAATTTCATAATGTTTCCTTTATGAACTAATGTAACAGAAGAGCGTTTTTCATTAATTGCATATTGAATCGCAGCACGAACAAGACGCTTTGTCCCTTCTTCTGAGATTGGTTTAATACCAATACCAGATGTTTCTGGGAAGCGGATTTTATTAACACCCATTGCTTCTTTTAAGAAAGCAAGAACTTTTTCTGCTTCTGGAGATCCTTGTGCATATTCAATTCCAGCATAAATGTCTTCTGTATTCTCACGGAAAATAACCATATCAGTATCTTCCGGACGTTTTACAGGTGAAGGAACACCATCAAAATAACGAACTGGACGTAGACATACATATAAATCTAATTCTTGACGAAGTGCTACGTTTAGAGAACGAATACCACCGCCAACTGGAGTTGTAAGCGGACCTTTAATCGCGATTAAATATTCACGGATTAAATTTAAAGTTTCTTCTGGTAACCACTCGCCTGTTTGGTTGAATGCTTTTTCCCCTGCAAGCACTTCTTTCCAAACAATTTTCTTCTCACCATCATAAGCTTTTTCAACTGCTGCTTCTAGTACACGAGATGCAGCTGCCCAAATATCAGGACCAATTCCATCTCCTTCGATAAATGGAATAATCGGATTGTTTGGTACATTCATAACACCATTAGTTACAGTAATTTTTTCACCTGTCGTCAATGTGATAACCCCCATGTTTGAAATTTCATATGTATGAAACTGAGGGAATAACCCCTCAGTTCAAACCGTTATTCAAATTTAAATATTCTAATCATTACGTCTTTCCGAAAAAATCAGACTTTTGAAAGCTTATTTTCACTATCAAAATAGTGTTTTTCGCTTATCGTTGTGCAATTGGAACGTACACTTGGTGTGTTGGTCCATTATAATCAGCACGTGGACGGATTAAACGGTTGTTTTCATATTGTTCTAGAATATGAGCTAACCAGCCTGACATACGGCTAATTGCAAAAATAGGTGTAAATAAGTCATGGTCAATTCCTAAGCAATGGTATACAGAAGCTGAATAGAAATCAACATTTGGTGGAAGACCTTTTTCTTTTGTTACAATGTCTTCAATTTTGATAGACATATTATACCATTTGTCTTCTCCTAAAAGCACGCATAATCTCTTGGACATTTCACGTAAATGTTTTGCACGTGGATCACCCTGCTCATATACACGGTGGCCAAAGCCCATGATTTTCACTTTATTTTGAAAAGCATTATGAATATATGATTCTACATTTTCTTCTTCGCCAATTTCCGTTAACATCTTCATTACATTTTCATTTGCCCCGCCGTGAAGAGGACCTTTTAACGCACCGATTGCTGCTGTAATACCAGAATATACATCTGAAAGTGTAGCTACACAAACGCGTGCAGTGAATGTAGAAGCGTTTAACTCATGATCTGCGTGAAGTACAAGCGCCTTATCAAAAGCTTCAATTTCAACTTCATTTGGCTCGCGATCATTTAACATGTACAAGAAGTTTGCAGCTAATGATAAATCGTTTCTAGGCTCAACAATATCTAAACCTTTACGAATTCTTGCATAAGCAGCAACTAAAGTTCCCACTTGAGCCTGCAATTTAACCGCTTTCAAATAGTTGGACTTCTCATCCATAATTTCAGCGCTCTCATCGTATAATGATAGCATGGAAATTGCAGTTCGTAAAACAGACATCGGATGTGCGATTTTTAAATCTACTTGTTTCAAATATGTTAAAATCTCACCTGGGACTTTATAGTATTCCGATACAGTCTCTTTAAATTTCGCTAGTTCTTGTTCATTAGGAAGCTTGCGATGCCATAATAAGTACACTACTTCTTCAAATGTAGCATTCTCAGCTAAATCATCAATATTATACCCAACATAAGTTAATGTATCATCAATAATAGAGCTCACAGATGATGTTGTTGCTACTACCCCTTCTAAACCTCGAATAACAGTCATGACATTCTCTCCTTTTCCTGAAAATTCTCCCAACCTTGCTCCTTATATCTATTTGCTCTCCTTTTGAATTATGAACGCCCGTTCACTCTTTAGGCAAGCAAAATGCACGATCATGCAAATCTGTTGCAATGTTCCCCTCTTATGTCCATTGTCTACATGGAGAGCATGAGCGTGAATGTCTCCCCGAATCCTCACGCTCAAAACAACAAGTTAGTGAGGAAAATGAATTCCGAAGAGTTTTATGATAAAAACAACATAAAACAATATCATTATAAAATTGTTTTATGTTGTTTTTATTTTATCTGGTGTAAAGTCTCTGCTGTTATGTAACTTTTCAAAGTTTCTAATCCTATTATAAACAATTATCTGACTTTTGTGAACAGAAAGAATTCAAAATTTTTATATTACTATAAAATTCCTTATTTAAACATCTGTATAATACTCATAACTGCATAGGCAATTCCAGCCCCAATTAATGGACCTACAGCAACTCCATTAAATAAAGCAACCGCTATAATTGTCCCGAAAACGAGCGCAGTTGTAATATGAGGATCCGTCGTCAATAATTGTACGCCGCCTTTCGCTAACAAAGCAACCGCTATCCCTGAAGCTAAAGCAATCCATGCATAATACGATTTGGCTGCTTCTCCAAGTTGTTTAAAACCTATTTCCCCCGTCGCAATCGGTACGAGTACTGCTATTGTAATAACCGTAACACCGAGGTTAATCCCTTTCGTTTGTAGATAAGGAAAGACTTTATCTCCTAGAAACGTAAACTTCAATAAAAATAACACACCAATAGCTACAGTAAGCGATTGGTTTTTAGCAACAAGTCCGATAATAAGTAGTATGAATAAAAATAACGTTGACTGACTAATCATGTTTGCACTTCCTTTCTGAAAATAATGAACTCATTTCCAAACAAAAATACCTTTAAACCTATCGTTATACATGCTATATCGATGCCTATTCAACATAAACCACTTCATTTTTTTATGTATTTTAAAATGACAAACTGAGACTTTTACCATCAAAATTTAAGCATGTATACATTTTAAAAAACGATCGTCTCTCCTTTCTTTTCTAATAAGAAACAGGTAAAATAAAAAGAAGAGAAAATGAAGTTTTTACCATATAGTAGAAGCATCAACACCAAGCCTTTACAGTCACTCATGTACTGAAAAAGCAGGAAAAATCCATCATTCCACTATAACATAAAGTGAAACTTTAATCAGTGGGGCATTTTCCACTGATTATTAGCCTTCACCAATCGGGCTTTTACGGGAAGTTTATCTCCATCTAACTCCTTTGATCCAGCCGCACTTTGGGTAGCAGATTTACTTGCCCGCAAATAGCGGGGTAAAGTGAAACTTTAATCAGCGGGGCACACTCGTTATAAGTTGAACGAATTAGGATAATCCAAATTGGGATGGGAGGTATACATCTTTGAATCGAAACTTACTATATATGATATTGCGACTCATATTTGTCATTGTAGCGACGGTAGCCGGGTTCTATGCATTACTATATATGTCAGGACTTATCTACCCTTTTATTATCGCTTTCGCATTTGCTTATTTGATTAATCCTGTCGTCAATTTCCTTAATCAAAAACTACAATTTCCTCGCGCACTCGCAGTACTCGTTAGCTTAATTCTCGTATTCGGAGCTATCGTCGGACTCGTTACATACCTTGTAACCGAAGCAATATCTGCCACAACATACTTACTACAACTTGTTACAGTAAAGTTTCCGGATATCGTTGCATTCGCTCAGCAATTTGCACTTAATCATATTATGCCTCTCTATGATGATTTAATTTCTAAATTTAATCATCTTGGGGAACCACAGCGCTATACGATTACACAAAACATTCAAAACTTAGGAACAGAAGCAACGACGCAAATGAAAGAACTTTTAACTGCTATTATAAGCGGGTTAACAAATTTCATTAGTGCATTACCAACAACTTTAACTGTCCTTGTATTCGTTTTATTAGCCACCTTCTTCATTAGTTACGATTGGCACCGTCTTGCTCAGAAAGTAAGAAAATTTTTGCCCAATCGTGTTCATGGCTATGGAAAAACTATTTTTGTCGATTTAAGAAAAGCTTTATTTGGTTTTGTTAAAGCGCAACTTACACTCGTATCTATGACAACTATTATTGTACTAATCGGACTTTTAATATTACGCGTACCATATGCCATTACTATCGCGATTATTACAGGGGTTGTAGATTTACTCCCGTATTTAGGAACAGGCGCCGTCTTCGTTCCTTGGGTTATATACGTATTTTTCACTGGCGACACCGCTTTCGCCATCGGTCTTCTCATCTTATACATCGTCGTGATTGTCCAAAGACAAATTATGGAGCCTAAAGTACTTTCCTCTAATATCGGTCTTGATCCATTAGCAACACTGATCGCTCTATTTGTCGGCTTTAAACTTTTTGGCTTTTTAGGATTAATCATCGGTCCAGTCATCTTAGTACTACTTAATACATTGCACAAAGCTCGTGTATTTCATGATTTGTGGAAATATATTAAAGGCTCACCTTCAAAATAATAGTTTCTATTTCATATACAACAAAAAACTTACATGTAATCAGTGGGAAATTCCCACTGATTATTCCTTGTACTTATTTTTCACACTCATTACATGCAACGAGAGGATTTTCCCAAAAAAAGGATAATCCTCTTGTTTTTTGCATAGAAAATGTATATTCCGAGGTATTTTTACATATATATTCTATTATTTTCATAATTATTACTTACATTTATTACTTTTTATGTAAATGAATAAATATACAAAACAACATAGAATTAGACTTAAACTAAGCTTTTTACTACTCTCATTTAACTTTTTCACACTAATTAATTCTTTTCACACACAAAAACAAGCTTAAGTTCAGAAATTTTCTCTTAAAACACATTCATTAAGAGCTAATAACTCCTCCTATCACATATCCAATCGAAAAATACACAACAAATAAAACTTTAACTTAAGGATTTTGTCCCCACTCATTATTAATCTTCACCAATCAGACTTTTATCGACAGTCCGATCCCCCTCCACACTCACCAGATTTTAATCAACAGCCCTTTAACCATCCCTTTACCCTTTTGCAGACAAAAAAATAGTGCTTAGATCGCTATAATCTAAGCACTATTTCTGCACAATAATAGTAGAGTTCTTTCTAAACTTCCATTCCATCCACTTCATAACAAATGGCTTCAACAAAGCCCTCGTCATAGGGATAACAAAGATAAAACCCATTATATCCGTTACATATCCAGGAAGTACTAAAAGAATACCTCCTACAAAGATAAAAATACCATCCAGCACTGCCCCTCCTGGCATCTCTCCTCTATTCAACTTAGATTGAATCTCTCCAAGTACTTTAAATCCTTGCCTTTTCGCCAAATAAACACCTACAGCACCCGTAAATACAATCATAGCGAACGTAGACCATAAACCTATTACATGACTCGATCCAATTAAGACTGTAATCTCAATCGCCGGTATTAAAATAAACAAGAATAGTAACCACTTCATAGTTCTACACTCCTCTCACATACCATCACTTTAAACATCCTCACAACGCCCATATGCACCACATAAAAGCCGAATGCATTTCACATCAAACTTCATAATAAACAGCTTATAAAAGCAATTTCAGACGTCTCAAGCTAGCTAGTTTCGCCTCATTTTGTGTAAAAAAAAGAGAAGGACTCCGATCCTTCTCTCCGTATTACTTATAGCACTTCCGCATGTCCATTATAAACAATTCCGCGTGCTGCATCAACTGTTACTTCTTGGCCACTTTTTAAAGTTGCTGTTACGCCGTTTACACCAACGATAACAGGAATACCGATAGATACACCTACAACAGCCGCGTGGCTTGTTAGACCGCCTTCTTCTACAACTAGAGCAGCAGCTTTTTCAATTGCAGGAATCATATCTTTATCAGTGCTTGTTGTAACAAGGATATCACCTTTGTTTACGTTCGCTACAGCTTCAGCAGCTGTTTTCGCTACAACTACTTTACCTTTTGCAGCTTTACGACCGATCCCTTGTCCCTTCGCAACTTCTTCACCAACAACATGGATTTTCATTAAGTTTGTTGTACCAGTTTCAGCAACCGGTACACCAGCAGTGATTACTACAGTGTCTCCAAGTCCGATTAGACCTGCATCCATACCTGTTTGAATTGCAGTATCTAACATTTCGTCAGTAGACGCTGCACGTTTTCCAGCCATAAATGCTTGTACACCCCAAACAAGTGCAAGACGACGTCCTACTTGCTCGTCAGATGTTACAGCTACGATTGGAGATTTTGGACGGTATTTAGAGATCATTTTTGCAGTATGTCCACTTTCTGTTGGAGCTACGATTGCAGCTACATCAAGAGCAAGTGCTGTATGCGCAACAGATTGGCTAATTGCATCTGTAATTGTTGGAGTGAACTCTTTAATACGTTTTTTGAACATATCTTCATATTGTAATGATTTTTCAACACGTACTGCAATGTTAGCCATCATTGTTACTGCTTCTACTGGGTATTGACCAGCAGCTGTTTCACCTGAAAGCATGATTGCATCTGTACCATCGAAGATTGCGTTAGCTACGTCACTTGCTTCCGCACGAGTCGGACGTGGGTTACGTTGCATAGAATCTAACATTTGTGTCGCAGTAATAACTGGTTTACCTAACACGTTACATTTTTTGATTAGACGTTTTTGTACTAGTGGTACTTCTTCTGGTGGAATTTCTACACCCATATCACCACGAGCTACCATTAAACCGTCAGAAACTTCTAGGATTGAATCGATGTTATCGATACCCTCTTGGTTTTCGATTTTTGGTACGATTTGGATGTATTGAGCGTCATGCCCTTCTAATAATTCACGGATTTCTAATACGTCAGACGCTTTACGTACGAATGAAGCTGCGATGAAATCAACTTTTTGCTCGATACCGAAAACGATATCTTTTACGTCTTTTTCAGTGATACCAGGAAGCTTAATGCTTACGTTTGGTACGTTAACACCTTTTTTATTTTTTACAGTTCCGCTGTTTAAAACTTTTGTACGGATGTTTCCATCAGCTTTTTCGATTACTTCTAGTTCGATAAGACCGTCATCGATTAGAATACGAGAACCTGGGTCTACATCGTCATAAAGACCAGCATAAGATACAGAGAACTTCTCTGCAGTACCTAATACTTGCTCAGTAGAAAGAACTACTTCCGCACCTGTTACAAGCTCAGCTTGTCCGTCTACGAAGTCGTGAGTACGGATTTCTGGACCTTTTGTATCAAGTAAAATACCAACTGTTTTACCAGTTTTCTTTGAAGCTTCACGAATGTTTTTAATACGAGCGCCGTGCTCTTCATGGCTACCATGAGAGAAGTTTAAACGAGCAACGTTCATACCCGCTTCGATTAATTGTTCTAATTTCTCAATACTTTCACTAGCAGGACCTATAGTACATACAATTTTAGTTTTACGCATATTGCACCTCCGAAAATTATGAAACCGTTCCCAAATAAAAGACATTAAGCCGATTAGATGGATAATTCTTTAGATAATTGATACATATCTTTATCGATTGTATGCTTTTGAGCTAACGCTTCGATAATGTCATGATCAACAAGTTTATTATCTTGAATACCTACACAACGTCCACCTCTACCAGCAATTAATAATTCAACTGCTCTTGCGCCAAGACGACTTGCTAATACACGGTCTTGTGCACTTGGTGATCCACCACGTTGTACGTGCCCTAATACAGTTACACGCGTATCAAAGTTTGTTGCTTCTTCAATATGCTTACCGATGTCAATTGCACTTCCAACACCTTCAGCCACAATGATAATACTGTGTTTTTTCCCACGTTCACTACCGCGCTTCAGACGAGCAATAACATCTTCCATGTCATACTCTTCTTCTGGAATTAAGATTGTTTCAGCACCATCAGCTAAACCAGCCCATAATGCGATATCTCCAGCATGACGTCCCATTACTTCGATAACATATGTACGTTCATGAGATGTAGCTGTATCACGAATTTTATCAATTGCATCAATAACAGTGTTTAAAGCTGTATCGAAACCAATTGTGAAGTCTGTTCCAGGAATATCATTGTCGATTGTACCTGGTACACCAACACATGGGAATCCTTGTTCAGTTAATTTTTTAGCACCTTGGTAAGAGCCATCTCCACCAATAACAACAAGTCCTTCGATACCGTGTTTCTTTAATTGCTCGATACCTTTTAGTCGTACTTCTGGATCTTTAAACTCAGGACATCTTGCTGTATATAATTTTGTACCACCACGGTGGATAATATCGCCAACAGAACCAAGTTCTAATTTTTCAATATGACCAGAAATTAAACCAGCGTATCCATGGTAAATACCATATACTTCAATATCATGGAAAATCGCTTTACGAACAACTGCACGAATGGCAGCATTCATACCAGGTGAATCTCCACCACTTGTTAATACACCAATACGTTTCATTTGTACTCACCTCATAAAGATTATTTGCCTTATAATAAAATAACACGAAAAAATATAAAAACACAATGGAGAAGATGTGTCTTTTCATAATAAAAACGTGCATTCGCGAAGAGGAACGCACGCTTTTATTATTTTATCCCAATGGAAGCGTTTGAAAACGAAACTTGCCCAATTTTCATATATTTTTCATAACGTTTTTCGATTAATTCATCTTTCGAAATTCCGCTTAATTGTTCAAAAGTTTTCTTAAGCATTAAATCTATATTTTCTGATTGTTTTAAAATATTACGATGCGCTCCGCCTTTTGCCTCTGGAATGATTTCGTCAATTACACCTAATTCTTTCAAATCTAATGCTGTAATTTTCATCGCTTCTGCAGCTTCTTTTGCTTTACCAGCGTCTTTCCAAAGAATTGCCGCCGCACCCTCTGGTGTAATAACAGAATACGTGGAATTTTCCAGCATATGAATGTAATCTCCTACTCCAAGACCTAACGCACCACCACTACCACCTTCACCGATAACAATACAAATAACAGGTACAGTTAAACCCGCCATTTCAAATAAATTACGGGCGATCGCTTCACTTTGTCCACGTTCTTCAGCTGCTTTACCAGGATAAGCTCCCTTCGTATCGATGAAACAAATAATAGGACGATTAAACTTTTCCGCTTGTTTCATTAGACGCAGTGCTTTTCGATATCCTTCTGGATGAGGCATCCCAAAATTACGACGAATATTTTCTTTCGTATCTTTTCCGCGTTGGTGCCCAATTACAGTTACAGGCATCCCCTTATATTTCGCAATGCCGCCGACAATCGCTGCATCGTCGCCAAATAGGCGATCTCCATGACATTCAAAAAAATTAGTAAATAAGTGCTCAATATAATCGAGCGTTGTCGGTCGTTCTGCATGACGAGCAATTTGAACACGGTCCCATACTTTCATATTACCGTATATATCTTCCTCTAATTTTTCTAGCTTGTCTTCCAAAATACGAATCTCCTCACTGAAGTCCATCTGGCTGTTTTTCGTATAGTCTTTCAGTTCACGAATCTTATTTCTTAGCTCAACAACTGGTTTCTCAAATTCTAGCTCTGCCATACAGCCATTTCCCCTCCTTGATGAACTTCTAAAATCTTACGGAGCGATTCTCTCATATCATCACGATGCACCACCGCATCTAATTGACCGTGCTCTAATAAAAATTCTGCCGTTTGGAAATCTTCCGGTAGTTTCTCACGCACTGTTTGTTCAATTACACGTCTACCAGCAAATCCGATAAGTGCACCTGGCTCTGCAAGATTGTAATCACCAAGTGAAGCGAAACTCGCTGAAACCCCGCCCGTCGTCGGGTGAGTCATAACAGAAATAAATAATCCTCCTGCATTACTATGCTTTTTCAAAGCTACGCTTGTTTTTGCCATTTGCATTAAACTTAATATCCCTTCTTGCATACGGGCACCACCCGAAGCAGTAAAGATAATAAATGGAACTTGTAAGTCGTATGCTTTTTCAACTGCA
The DNA here is from genome assembly GCF_051915365.1 of Bacillus cereus group sp. MYBK79-1. NCBI lineage: Bacteria > Bacillati > Bacillota > Bacilli > Caryophanales > Bacillaceae > Bacillus > Bacillus cereus group sp. MYBK79-1. Next base: position 226,833 of record NZ_JBQAEO010000002.1, read on the forward strand.
CGGGCAATTTTCTCTCCTACAACAGAGCCCATGCTGCCCATTCGAAAACGAGAATCCATTACTGCAACAACAACAAGCATGTCATCAATTGTTCCTTCACCAGTTACAACCGCTTCGTTCAATTCAGTCTTCTTACGATCGCTCTCTAGTTTCTCTTCGTATCCTGGAAACTCGAGTGGATTTAATGAAACCATTTCTTTGTCATACTCACGGAACGACCCTTCGTCCAATATACTATCAAGACGTTCCCACGCATTCATAGGATGATGATATCCACAATTCACACATACTTTTAAATTTTTTAGAACCTCTTTCGTATACATGATTTTTTTACATTTCGGACATTTTGTCATAACGCCATCCGGTACATCTTTTCGTACTTGTTCTGAAGGTATTGCAGCGTACTTTTTCTTTTTCACGAATAAATCTCTTAGCACAATTTGACCCCCTTCGTTGAGAGCTAAGGTTAGCGTAAGAAGAAAATTGGGCTAACACCAAAGTTTGATGTTAGCCTTATCTTCTCAATCTGTCTAATAACCTCACTCTTTACGTTTAACTTTAACCGCTATGCGATAGAATGTTTGTCATAACGTGTCATGGTCATTTCGACAAATTTTATACATTACGAGTGAAACTGTATATTCTCTACTAATTCATCGTAAATTTTTAGTGCATCATTTTCTTGTTTTTCTTCCAAAGTAGCATAAAGCTTTCTATACATATCGATAGAATCCCCTGAAACTTCACAAGAAAGAGTTGATACGTAATCATTTACGATCATCCAAATGCGATATAGTAAATAATTATCGACTTGTTCAATAAGTGTTTTAAAGAACGTTTGATGAAGCATCGGAATTGAGTTTTCATTTTCTTCAAGCACTTGATTTAATTTTCTTAGCACTTTAGAAAACGTTTCTTTCGGTAAATTACATACAATTCGAATCATATCTTTCTCAAGCAATCGTTTTGTTTGTAATAAATCACGAATTGTTTTCTCATCTTGCAGCAAGAACGGCGCAATCAATTGTACAAGACCGTTATCGTAAAAGTTTCGAATAAACGTCCCTTCACCACGTCTCGTTTCAATCAATCCTACCAGTTCTAAAGCACGCAATGCTTCTCTTACAGAGGAACGTCCTACGTTTAAACGTGAACTTAACTCACGCTCAGACGGCAGGCGATCCCCCGCTACCAATCCATCTTCTTCCATAATGGAACGGATTTTTTTTACAATTTCGAGATATACTTTTGTATTTGATGATGTCAATGGAAATTCCTCGCTTATTCTTTACCAATCAGCGCTAATTGTTTTGTTTTCTCAGCAATCTCATTTGGGTCTACTTGACGGCGAGCTACTCCTGTCTCCATTGCAGCTTTCGCAACGTAAGCTGCCACTTGAGGCGCTACACGCGCGTCAAACGGTGCCGGAATGATATAGTCTGCATTCAACTCATCTTCTGCTACAAGCTCAGCAATAGCCTGTACAGCTGCCATCTTCATTTCTTCGTTAATTTGTGTCGCATGTACGTCAAGTGCACCACGGAAAATACCAGGGAACGCTAGTACATTATTTACTTGGTTTGCGAAGTCAGAACGACCCGTTCCAACAACAGCTGCGCCCGCTGCTTTTGCCAATTCTGGCATAATTTCTGGAACTGGATTCGCCATTGCAAAAATAATTGCATCGTCATTCATTGTACGAACCATCTCTTCTGTTAATGCACCTTCTGCAGATACACCAATGAATACGTCCGCACCTTGTACAACATCAGCTAAAGAACCTTCGATACGATTCTTATTTGTATATTTTGCAACTTCATCCTTCACCGGATTCATGCCTGTAGGACGACCATCATAGATTGCCCCTTTACGGTCACACATAATAATGTCGCGTACACCATAGCGATATAAAAGTTTAATAATTGCAATACCTGCTGCACCTGCGCCATTTGCGACAACTTTAATGTCAGACATTTTCTTTCCAACTAATTTTAGCGCGTTCACAAGACCTGCTACTGTTACGATAGCTGTTCCGTGTTGATCATCATGGAAGATAGGAATATTTGTTTCTTTTTTCAAACGTTCTTCAATAATGAAGCAGTTTGGTGCTGCGATATCCTCTAAGTTAACGCCGCCAAAAGTTGGCTCCATTAATTTTACAGTTTCAACAATTTTATCTACATCGTTTGTATTTAAGGCAATTGGGAATGCATCTACACCAGCAAAGCTCTTGAATAATACAGCTTTACCTTCCATTACTGGAAGAGATGCTTCAGGTCCAATGTTACCAAGACCAAGTACAGCCGTGCCATCTGTCACAACTGCTACCATATTTCCCTTCATCGTATATTCATATACCTTACTTTTATCGTCATAAATTTCTTTACAAGGTTCTGCAACCCCTGGAGAATATGCAAGACTTAAATCTTTTGCATTTTCTACTTTTACTTTTGATACAGTTTCTAATTTTCCTTGATGCACTTTATGCATGTGAAGTGCTTCTTCACGAAGTGTTGACAAACTATCCACTCTCCTCAAATTATTCTAGCTGATATCAATTTCTCCAAGTGGTCTGACCACGAACACTACTACTATAATAATCGAAGTGTAGGGAAATTGTCCATTATATTTTCACAACCACATTTTCTTCCCCGACAATTTCACGAAGTGCTCCTAAACATTCTTCACTTGGATGAATCGATAAACTTCGAGATAATTGTACCATTTTATGTTCCTTTTCATAATAAATTAGTACTTTCGCAAAACCTGAATAGTCAAACAACATTTTAGTAACCTGATTTAAAAGCTTTTTCTCATACTGAGACGGTAATTTCACGTAAACAGATGCGTCTTTCTTTTCTTCATACACATCCATTTCTTCTAGTGGATATAGCCCGTTTACAATCCATTGTAACTTATGATTTCTTAGCTCAATCATGCCGTCAACTAAAACAATTGCTCCTTCTTGTAACTTATCTGAGAAATGTATATACGTTTCGGGGAACAGAACTGCTTCCATTTCATCATTTTGATCACAAAATGTAATAAACGCCATCTTTTGCAACTTTTTCGTACGAATCACTCTCACGCTTGTTATATACACGATAGCCCTTTGTACTTTTTTCTTATGTCGCATTGCCTGAGCGAGAGATGGAATTTCTAATTCTTTCGCTAACTTCACATACTGCGCTGTCGGATAGCTTGATAAATAAAAACCTAGTGCTTCCTTCTCTTTATTTAACTGTTCAATGAAAGAGAGCTCTTCTCCTTGTACGTATTTTGATTTTGGAACAGCATCTCCTAAATCACGTGCAAGATTTGCGTACTCTAACGCTCCTTTAAGGCTTTTCCATAAATTCGTTCTCGAAACACCAAAATCGTCAAAACACCCAGACCAGACGAACGCCTCTAGATTTCGCTCTGTTACAAACTTTGATGGCATGCGAAGACAAAATTCAAATAAATCTTCAAACATTTTTTTCTCTCGTTCTTCTAACAAAGCTGTCACTGTAGCCATTCCGATGTTTCGAATTGAAAGTAAGCTGTAACGTATCGCATTACCTTCTATTTGGAAATTGTAACCACTTCTCTGAAGAGACGGCGGCAATACGTGAAAACCCTTCCGCTTCGTTTCTCGTATATACTGCACAATCTTATCTTCATTTCCAATTGCACTTGATAATAATGCTGTCATAAATTCCAGCGTATAATTCGCTTTTAAGTAAGCAAGCTGATATCCAATCATACTGTAGGCTACAGCGTGACTTCGGTTAAAACCGTAATTTGCAAATCTTACAATCAAATCGTAAATTTTCTCTGCGGATGTCTCATCATAACCATTTTGCAAACAACCTTGTACAAAATGCTTACGCTCCTGATCTAAAATATCACGATTTTTTTTACTCACTGCACGGCGTAATAAATCTGCTTCTCCGAGCGAGAATCCCGCCAACTTCGACGCAATTTGCATAATTTGTTCTTGGTATACAATTACACCGTATGTTCTTTCTAAAATCGGTTTTAAATCCGGGTGTAAATATTCAATTTTTCTTTTTCCATGCTTTGATTCAATAAAGGTTGGAATTTGTTCCATTGGTCCTGGTCTATATAACGAGTTAACAGCGACAATATCTTCAAATTCATTCGGTTTTAACCCGCGAAGTACATTTCGCATACCACCTGATTCAAGCTGGAATACACCTGTTGTATCCCCTCTCCCTAACAATTGGAACGTCTTTTCATCTTGAAGTGGTAAATTTCTTAAATCAATTTGTGTCCCCGTCTTTTTCACGATAAACTTTATAATATTTTCAAGTAACGTTAAATTACGTAATCCTAAAAAGTCCATCTTTAACAAACCAAGCTCTTCTAATGCATCCGCTGGATATTGCGTAACATACACATCGTTATGCCCTTCTTGAATCGCAACACTTTCTGTTAATGGCTCTTGACTCATAATAACGCCAGCTGCATGAATAGACGTATGACGCGGTAAACCTTCTACACGTTTTGCAATTTCAAACACACGCTCATGTAACAGATTTCCTTGTATGAACTCACGGAGTGATTGCGATTCCTCATATGCATCTTTTAACGTTATACCGAGCTTTGATGGGATAAGTTTTGAAAAGATGTCAATATCTCGCGGCGGAAGCCCCATTACACGAGCAATATCTCTAATTGCCGCTTTCGCTGCAAGCGTCCCGAACGTTACGATTTGTGCAACACGAAGCTGACCATATTTATCTTTCACATATCGAATCATCTCATCACGTCTTATATCTGGAAAATCGATATCAATATCTGGAAGCGTCACACGTTCGGGGTTTAAAAATCTTTCAAATAATAGATCATATTCAATCGGATCAATATCTGTAATTTCTAATACGTAAGAAACGAGTGAGCCAGCTGCCGATCCACGTCCTGGTCCTGTTAAAATATGATTTTCATGCGCATACTTCATAAAATCCCATACGATGAGAAAATAATCACTAAACCCCATACTAGAAATAACGTTTAATTCATGATTCAAACGCTGTATATGTACTTCTTTCGGCGTACCATAACGTTTCTGCAACCCTTTTTCACAAACGCGGCGTAAATACATATCATTCGTCTCGTTAGCTGGAACAGGAAATTTCGGTAGTTGATTTATATGAAACGGTATTTCCACTCTGCAACGTTCTGCAATTTCTACTGTGTTATAGATCGCTTCTTCTAAGTGAGAAAATAGTGCGTCCATTTCATCTGATGATTTTAAATAATATTGATCCGTTTTCAACCTCGGTCTATCTGGATCAGTCATTTTCGTTCCGCTTTCAACAGATAATAAGCACTCATGAACAAGTGCGTCACTTTGATTGATGTAGCGTACATCGTTTGTTGCAACGACTGGAACATTTATCCTACTCATAAATGCAGGTAATTTCTCTTGCAGGAGCAGTTCATCTTGAATCGCATGATGCTGCAAACTCATATAAAAATTGCCGAACATACTTTGATACATGCGAGCTACTTCTTCAGCTTCACTCTCTTTGTCTTCTAATAATAATTGTTCAATTTCCCCATCTTTACCTGGTGAAATAGCAATTAATCCTTTCGCATAATGGGCGAGCCACTTTTTCGGAATCCCTTCTTTTGACTTCGTCATAATGCTACTAGAAATCTTTAATAAATTTTGATAGCCTATTTCATTTTCAGCAAGTAAAACAAGCGGATAAGATTTTTCGTCTTCTTCACTAAAAATAGAAGCTGTTAAGCCAATAATAGGCTGTATACCATGTTTCTTACATGCTTTATAAAACGGAATAACGCCATACATAACATTTTCATCCGTAATAGCGAGTGATGAAAAACCAAGTTCTTTCGCCCTGACTACAAGCTCATCAATTTTACAAGCACTTTTTAATAAACTAAAAACGGTTTGACATTGTAAATGCACAAACTTCACTGTTGTACCCTCTCTTTACCAATTTGACTACTTTTATTATAGGTGATGAGGAAAGCGGAAATCAAAACATACTTCTTATACTTTGTCCATATATATGAAGAAGAAAGGGGAATGACGATGGATGTAAGAGAACACACTTTTTTCTCTCTGCTTATTATTAGTTATTTTATTGCCTTTGGAGTGATACTCGGTGGTTCATTAATTGGCGGCTTTGGTGCATTTCTTATCGGAAAACCAACTCTCACTTACATTAATCAATTCGCCCAAAATTTAAGAATTTGGGCACTCGTTGCAGCAATTGGCGGAACATTTGATACTTTTTATAGCTTTGAAAGAAGCTTCTTTGGCGGAGATATGAAAGATATCGTAAAACAAATTCTCCTTATTCTTTTCGCAACGGGTGGTATGCAAACAGGTCTTATTATTATTAAATGGCTAACGCAGGAACATGCATGAGAGTACCAAGTGCCAATACAGCAAAAAGATGGTATTTAGTTTTAGCTGGTGCTGCTGTTGGAGGTGTATTGAGCTGGTTTATTTTTTTGTACATATACGGTGTTTTTCAAGAAGAACAAGCTATTAAAATAGCAGAACAAAAAGAAATTATTGAAAAACAAGAAGCAAAGCTCCACGTCCTTCTCGAAGATCAAGAAAAATTGAACACTGAAAATAAACGGCTCTTAACCATTCAAGAGATTAAAATAAAAATAATAAATCGAGAAAAATACGATTTAGACAATCTTACACTAGAAAATATGACTACTTCTATCCATAATGACCTCCAGCATCTTTTAACGAAAAACATTCAAAGTATCGCCAAAAATAAAGACCTGCTCAAAAAGGTAATCGAAAACAAGACGTACAAACATTACGATCGTCTATATCGTTTTAAAGTCGATACGATATCTTTTGATACAGTGCTTGAAATTAGTATTACGATAGAGAAAGAAAAATAAAGAAGGAGGGCTTTAGCGCCACTCCTTCTTTTCGTTTTCATATATAATCTCTTATCTACACAGCTCACGTAAATCAGTAAATAGACGATCCGCTTCTTCCCAAGAAGATGCTTTTGCACCAGAAGCCATCGGATGTCCTCCACCGTTATATTGCATTGCTAATTTATTTATCACTGGTCCTTTTGAGCGAAGACGAACACGAATCACGTCATCTTCCTCTAAAAATAGAACCCACGCCTTTAATCCATCAATATTACCAAGTGCTCCAACAACACCAGATGCCTCAGAAGGAAGTACATCAAACTTTTCTAATACTTCTTTCGTTAATTTAATGTAAGCTGCTCCTTCTTCTACCATCGTAAAGTTTTGTAAAATATAGCCGTTTAAACGAGCAATCTTTTCTTTCGTCTTATACATTTCGTTGTATAAATCTGTGAATTTCACATCCATATCAACAAGCTCACTCACGTAACGAAGTGTTTTTGCTGTTGTATTCGGGAATAAGAAACGACCTGTATCCCCAACAATACCTGCTAAAATAAGACGAGCTGCTTCTTTCGTTATCTGTAATCCTTTATCTTTTCCATAACTGTAAAACTCATAAATCATTTCACTTGTAGAACTTGCTGTCGTATCTACCCACGTAATATCTCCGTACGGATCTTCATTCGGATGATGGTCAATTTTAATTAACATCTTCCCTTTTGCGTAGCGTTGATCGTCAACACGTTCTTGGTTCGCAGTATCACATACAATAACAAGTGCATTTTCATATACACTATCTTCAATATCATCCATTACTCGTAAGTATGCTAGTGACGGTTCATTGTACCCAACCGTATAAATATTTTTCTCTGGAAACGATTCTTGTAGAATGGTACTAAGACCGCCCTGTGAACCTAACGCATCTGGATCTGGACGTACATGACGGTGAATAATAATTGTATCAAACTCTTTAATAGCTCCTAAAATTTGCTCATGCATATGTATAATCTCCTTTTTACTCAACTTCTTCACTTTATCTTCCATTATAACGGAAAGTATTTCATACATGCGAACAATTGCTTTATAATAAAAATTAGAAAGTTTAGATATTTCTTTTTTCTCCACTATTATTTTTCATAAAGCGATGGGAGTGTGCATTATGCCAGTATTAGTCTTCTGTATTATCGTCTCATTTATGTTGTACCTCTTCTATAAAACAAAATACTTTCGTACAAACCGCCCAATGGAGAAAGGTTGGCTCTCAGGAAAATCTGCAATGGCACTCGGTTCATTCGTCTTATTCTTCGGGATAAACCAATTCTTTTTAGACCTTTCAACCGCTCGTATTATCGTTGGTGTCTTATTTGTTTTATTTGGTAGTGCAAGTATATTTAATGGATTTCGCCAATATAAATATTTCTTACCATTAGCAGTGGAAGAAGCTGAATCTGCCTGAAGAAACGTAAAAAAGCATCAACATTGTGATGCTTTTTTACGTCCTCTAACTTTTAAAATCATATATGCAACAAACGCAGAAGGGATATTGAATGGGTTGCCTTGCACATGAAGGTGTAATTGTTCTTCCCCAAAAGACATTTTTTCATATAGCTCTCGCTGAGATAATCCTGTTTTTTTCTTTTTTTCATGTAAACCTTGTAAGTATAAATATTGAATCGGTATCATCACAAGAAAGTAAAATAGTGCGATACTACCAAAAAAGAGTACTGTTGATGACATAATGCATACCACCTTCCAGAAATCCATTTTCTTACAATATAATCATAACATAATATATAACCTAAATGAATTACTATTCTGTCTTTTCTTTATATAACTGTTTCTCCACATAACTCTTTTTCAGCATATTGAACATATCGCCGAATAAAAGCACCAGGATCTTTTCTAATAGGTTCAATATCAAGTCTTAATGGTATTTTTCCTGCCATATAAAAGATTCTTGAAGCAGTCCCAAGTCGAATGGTTGCTTCCGAAATATTTTCCCCATATCCCATCATGAAATTCCCCCATACGTCTTCTAACTGTCCCGAAGCAATTAAATGTAATCTTGGAACACCAATATCAAACTCTTTATACCCAAATCCACATTCATCAAAATCAAGTAAATACCAATCCTCTTTGTCTACAAGAACATTACCAAAATGCATATCCCCATGAATAAATTGTTTTTCTCCTAGTTGAGTTGAATTTGTGAGTTCTAGTATTCTTTCTGCAATTCTCATGCACTTACGCTTATCTGCATGCGATAGAAATGAAGTATTTAGTAATCGTTGTAAAGGCTCATGAATCATCTTTTGCTCGCTATATATAGGTCTTTCATAACCTCTCCAAGTTTGCGGTACTCTTTTGAGCACTTCATTTGTTTTTTCATGAAACATTCGCATGAATGAACCAAGTTTTTCATAATCCCTATCCCTTGGTTCTAAAATTTCACTTCCGTTTATAAACCTAAAGACAACAAAATACCGAGTACTTCCCTCATCTTTCATAACAGATGTGATCCAATCACCATTTTTATTTGCAACTACTTCTGGTACTAACATTTGTTTTTGCATCGCTATTAACCAATGTATTTCAGCCTCTATTTGCTCGGCTATATAACGTCCTTCTCTATACTGCCTAACTACAAATTTATTTTTGCCCGATTCGAATATATATGTTTGATTTTCTCCCCCATGCAACAATGAAACTTCCGTAAGACTATTTAAATTATATTGCTTACATAACTGTTTTTTAGTGTAAAAATCCATTCCTATCCCCCTAGTTCGTATAGTGAAGCATAGTAGTAATTAGTAGCTTAAACTCCTTATCGACTAATCACCAATTTTCTATCCGTACCAATACATATCCTGCTATTTGTTCACTCCTCTACCCAAACTCTTGCGTAGCTTAAATAATAATTTCAAAACCAAATAAAACAAAATAAAGTTAACAAAAAAGCCTAATGGATTAAAAGAAATTTCCCATCCGCCATAATAAATGAAATTTTCTGCTGGTATACCAAAGTAAAGAAAATCACTCTTATTTTCTCCAGTTGTAGGGATAAAGGAACAAATAATAGCAAAAACCAAACTTACTACATACAATTTCTTTTTATTTGCATCCATTCTTCTATGTGTTAACACATGAAAAGTTATTGCAAATACTACCCCTAAAAAGAGAACTATTACTCCCATTCGACACCTCCACAATTATTGTTCAAGCATCTTCAAGTGATTGCGTGCCCTATTTATAAATATGAAGCAAAACGTGATAGATTCAGTTGCTAACTAAATTTACAAACTCCCTACTGTAGCGTTCTTAAAAAAATGGAACAAACCAAAGCGGCTTGCTCCATCTTTTTATTTATCGATCAACTGCACCATAAGTAATGCTTTCCCGACAACATTACCTTCATGATGTACTTCTACATCCACCTTACCAAATTTACGTCCAATTTCTAATACTTTCGGATGGACCGATACAACATTGTCAATTTGAACTGGTTTTACGAAATAAATTGTTAAGTTCTCAACAATTAAATCACTCTTCTTTTGCGCACGAATAACGCGATTCGTTGCTTCCGTCACAATCGTTGCGAATACACCGTAAGATAACGTTCCGATTGAATTCGTCATTTGTGGTGTCACTGAAAATTGGTATAAATGTTCATTTTTCGCTTCTTTCGGCGTCATAAATTGATTCGTTACAATATCATCGATTGTTTCCCCAACTTGTGGTTGACGCTGAATCATTTGCAACGCCTGAAGTACATCTTGACGGCTAATAATACCTTGCAGTTTATTTCCTTCATCAACAACAGGAAGTAACTCAATACCTTCCCACACCATCATACGTGCCGCAGCCGCGACAGACATTTTCCCATTTACCGTAATTGGATGTTTTGTCATCACTTTATCAATCGGTGTTTCTTTTGCAACACCGATCATATCTTTTGAAGTTACAATACCTAATACCTTTTTGTTTTCATCAACAATTGGATATCTTCCGTGCATCGTCTCTTCGTTATACGCATGCCATTGCTGCACTGTATCATTCGGCTTTAAATATAAAGTCTCTTCAATTGGCGTTAAAATATCTTCAACGAGTACAATTTCTTTCTTAATAAGCTGATCGTAAATTGCACGGTTAATTAACGTTGCAACTGTAAATGTATCGTAACTACTTGAAATAATCGGCAGTTTTAATTCATCTGCTAATTTCTTCACATGATCTTCCGTATCAAATCCGCCCGTAATCAATACCGCAGCTCCGGCTTCTAACGCTAATTGATGTGCATTCGTACGGTTACCGATAATCAGTAAGTTTCCTGCTTCTGTATAGCGCATCATCGCTTCTAATTTCATTGCCCCGATTACGAATTTATTTAACGTCTTATGTAGTCCTTCTCTGCCCCCAAGTACTTGACCATCGACAATGTTAACGACTTCTGCATATGTCAGTTTTTCAATATTTTCTTTCTTCTTTTGTTCAATTCGAATTGTTCCGACACGTTCAATCGTACTAACATATCCTTTATTTTCTGCATCTTTAATTGCACGGTAAGCTGTCCCTTCACTTACACTCAAATCTTTCGCAATTTGCCTTACAGAAATTTTATGCCCTACTGGCAGGCCATTAATATGTTCTAAAATTTGGTTATGCTTGGTAGCCAAATGGTTTCACCATACTTTCTTTTCCCTAAATTCTTCATGTGTTGTATTTTCAGTATACTATATTTTCAAAACTGTTACACTCTCTCTTTATATATCTGTACTATTTTTTTTATAACAAAATACGCCTTACATTACACCGCTGCTTCCATTACAACAATGTAATGGTATTGTCATCTCGTTCGATAGTTTCTCCAGCCGCTTCCATATACAATTAAGACAAGAAATGAAACAAAGGAGCGGATACATGATGAAAAAATTATTAGAAGTTGTAGGTGCTGTATTTTTAGCTTTCGTAGACGGGAAAAAAGTTGCAATGGAATTGAATGAAACACCTGAACAGCCACTTCCAAAAAGGAAAGAGTCACCAAAACAAGTACAAACTTTAAAAGCTGTCCTACACACGTAAAAACCCTTCACTTGTCTTTTCAAATGAAGGGTTTCTTTTCTATAGTGTAATACTTTCTCCAGCTTCTAATACTTTCCCTGTACAATTTTGTAGCTTTTCTACAAATTGATATGGATCTTGTTCAATTACTGGGAACGTATTGTAATGCATCGGTACAACAGTTTTCGCCTGAACCCATTTTGCTGCTAACACAGCATCTTCTGGTCCCATTGTGAAGTTATCACCAATTGGTAAAAATGCTACATCAATGTTATTTAGTTCCCCAATTAATTTCATATCAGAGAATAGAGCAGTATCTCCTGCATGGTACACAGTTTTCTCTTCTGCTGTAAATAAAATACCTGCTGGCATACCTGTATATGTAATCGTCTTATTTTCTTCATCAATATAACTAGAACCGTGGAATGCTTGTGTAAACTTCACTTTTCCGAAGTCAAATTCATGCGAACCACCAATATGCATCGGATGTGTATTTACACCTTGCCAACTTAAAAATGTCGCTAGTTCAAACGGTGCCACAACAACTGCGTTATTTTTCTTTGCAAGCTCTACTGTATCTCCAACATGATCACCATGTCCATGCGATAAAAGAATCGCATCTACTTTTACATCTTCAGCCTTTAAATCTGTTTTCGGATTGCCCGTTAAAAATGGATCAATTAAAATTACTTTTCCATTCGTTTCAATCTTTACAACTGAATGCCCATGATAAGATACTTTCATTATTACATTCCTCCCCTATTCACATTCTCACTTTTTATTCTACATGATTTTTCAATTCCCTGTCTTTTCTAACATCTATTTACTTGTCATAACGCTTTCCTACGATGTAAAGTTATATTTGTAATTAAATATCTCGGGGGTGCCAATCGATGAATGCTAGATTAGAAAATTTAATGCAATGGCTAAAAGAAAAAAACGTAGAAGCTGCGTTCTTAACTTCTACACCAAACGTTTTCTACATGACAAACTTCCACTGTGAACCACACGAAAGACTTCTTGGTATGTTTGTATTCCAAGAAAAAGAGCCTATTTTAATTTGCCCTAAAATGGAAGAAGGCCAAGCACGTAACGCTGGCTGGGCACATGAGATTATCGGATTTACCGATACTGACAGACCATGGGATATGATTGCAAAAGCAATTAAAGACCGCGGTATCAATGCAAACGCAGTTGCGATTGAAAAAGAACATTTAAACGTAGAACGTTACGAAGAATTAACAAAACTATTCCCAAATGCAGCTTTCAAATCAGCTGAAGAGAAAGTTCGTGAACTTCGTTTAATTAAAGATGAAAAAGAACTTTCTATTTTACGCGAAGCAGCTAAAATGGCGGACTATGCTGTTGAAGTTGGTGTAAATGCAATTAAAGAAGATCGTAGCGAGCTAGAAGTATTAGCAATTATCGAACACGAATTAAAAACAAAAGGCATACATAAAATGTCATTCGATACGATGGTATTAGCAGGTGCAAACTCTGCTCTTCCACACGGTATTCCTGGTGCAAACAAAATGAAACGCGGCGACTTCGTACTATTTGATTTAGGCGTAATCATTGACGGTTACTGCTCTGACATTACACGTACAGTAGCATTCGGTGACATTTCTGAAGAACAAACTCGCATTTACAACACTGTACTTGCTGGACAACTACAAGCAGTTGAAGCATGTAAACCAGGTGTTACACTTGGCGCAATCGATAACGCAGCTCGTTCTGTTATCGCAGATGCAGGTTACGGCGACTTCTTCCCGCACCGCCTTGGTCACGGACTTGGAATTAGCGTCCACGAATATCCAGATGTAAAAGCTGGTAACGAATCTCCATTAAAAGAAGGTATGGTCTTCACAATCGAGCCTGGTATTTACGTACCAAACGTAGGTGGCGTTCGTATTGAAGATGATATTTATATCACAAAAGACGGATCAGAAATTTTAACGAAATTCCCGAAAGAATTACAATTTGTGAAATAAGAAAAAAGGCAGCGTGATTGCTGCCTTTTTCTATTTCTCTACTATTTCAAATTTCTCTACAATCATTTTTACTGGATAACTCTCAAGTGTTTGAGAAGACCATACTTTTATTTTATCCCCTGTTTTTAGTTTATTATATGCATCTTTATCCTTAAAACTCAGGACTATATCTGATGGCTGCTCTTTATCTATTTGTTGTTCTATATAATTTTGTAGCTCTACTTTCGTTTCAAACGTTTTATCACTGACGAAAAATACCGTGTCATTTTTTAATATGACATATCCTTCTTTAAGTACCTTTTTGACGGCTACTCGCTCTACTGGCTTTGTAGTGCACGCTGATAATATGATTAGAAATACACTAAAAAATATATACATGGCAACTCTCATATTCCTATTCATTTTTAACCCCTCACTCTACACTATTTCCGCTTTAAAACCATCTTCTCCTCATACTTATCATCCCATTTAATCACAACCTCTATCGGTTCATCTTTGGATAGGGGTGCACAACTTACACAAGACGACTTCATTTCAATCCTTGCTCCTTTATGAACTTCTGACGTTTGTGTCATCGTACGAAAGGTTTCATTAATAGCAATCTCTAAGTTTTTAAATTCGGTATTTCCATCTCCGCCCTTATACTGAAACGTAAACATTCCATCTTCACTGTCGTCCTTAATATGGCCTTTATATTGCCCCTTCCAACTTTTGCTCTCGCTAGAAAAAGTAACATATGAAATTGAACAACTTCCTAAAAAGAAAATAGTAATAAAAAAGAATAATGCTCTCTTCATCATGCCCCTCCATTCAAAAGCATTTATTTATTGTCTATTTCTTCCTCTTATTATATTATAAAAATACAGAATTTTCTAAAATAGGGGGTTTATATGTTACAACAACAGTTAGAAGAAATTCGTAATAATAATTACATAATGGATAACACAATTAACATTGATTCTTTAAGTTCCAATATGCTTGAGCACATCGGTGTTACCGATAGCTATTTAAGAGACAAACTCATCTACTCTACTTTTTATCATCTCATCAACAAAGACTACATTTCACATACACACTTACAGAAATTATTATTAGAAAGCATTAGTGAAAACTATTTATTTTATAAAATTCATTCAGATGATGAAGATGCTGTATTTACTCGTGCATTTACGACTTTATTACTTGCGCTCATTATTGACGCTGATACAAAACATAATTTCTTATCACAGACTGATATTTCAAATGTAAAAGATCAATTAATTCTATATATGAATAATGAGCATGATTTCCGTGGATATGTGCAAGAACACGGCTGGGCACATAGTATCGCTCATGCTTCCGATACATTTGAAGCGCTTGTTCGTAGTCCTAAACTGGAAACTTTACATTACGAAGAAATATTACAAACTTTATTAAACAAAGTTTGTGTCCATTCGATTTACTACCAATATGAAGAAGACGAGCGTCTCGTTTATCCGATTTTCGCAATGCTACAACGTGGTCTAAAGGAAGAAACACTCATATTAGCCCTTCATGATTTAGTAGCTCAATTACCCTTCCAAAAACAAACATTACATATTCAATCGTACGAGTACCTATACGGAAATATAAAGTCTTTCTTGCGCAGCTTATTCTTCAGACTACGTACACTGTCTATATGTAATGAAACAGAATACGAAATTGAAAAATTGCTACGAGAACTTCCAAAATATTATTAAAAAAGAAGGCCACTCAAAAAGTGCCTTCTTCTATTTCACTAATATTTAATTGAAATTTCACGATCCAAACTGAGAAAAGGTGGACAAGAAGCGCAAACGCCATACATGCTCCGCTTAAAAAAGTTAGTATAGGATGCGAATACACGTGCCCTAATCCATAGGATATCGCCACGAAAAACATAGTTATGTAAATATAAATTGCTCCATGTATTTGCCTCATACAAACCTCCTTTTCCCATATTATAACATAAATTTTCTGATTATTCACATTAATCGTTTGTGATTAATATTTCTCAACTGTTACACCTCTAACAGCCGCCTTAATATATGGTGCCCCTTGTAAACTTTGTAAATCTTCTGTTTTGCCTGTTACGACTACACCGTATATTTGTAAGTCTTTTGGTTCGGTGTTTTTTATTTCTTTATAATATTGTTCAAAATAATCACTTGGTATACCTTCACTATTTTTTGCTAAATACTTCATTTGGTATAGAAACTCTTTTGAGTTTATTGTTAAATCGTTTTTCACATCTTCTTTTACTTTTGCATAACTTCCTTCAAATCCAAAAACATTTTTAGCCATTTCCGCATTTAATATTGCGCCATTTTTAGGATCTTTTAACCCTACATAAGAATCACTTTTCTGTTCATTATATGTATCTACCCAAAACCAAACTGGCTGTACACTTTTCGGAAGCATCTCAGTAATTTGTTCAGCTGTATACGATTTATCAAAAGATAAGGCTACTTCTGCAACTTTATTTTGCAAATCCCCAATATTTTTCAAGTCATCTACATAATTTTTATAAGTAACGAAAGGTAAATAAAACCTCATCTCCCTTTGCATTGTTTGCACATTATAATCTGGTATCGTAACAGCCTCTTCACCTCTTTTTTCCTCATCTAAACTAACAAGCTCACCATTGTAGTGTTTCATACTATAATCCCATATACCAGATTCGTATATATCATTTACCCATTTCACTGGTTGACCAGCTATATTTTTGTAAGAGTTATATATTACTGTACTTCCTGTCATACCAAGGCTTAAATACATACTTCCGCTGAAACGGATATTAGGCCCTTGAACCATATGTAGTGCATTCATTTCTCTTTCCATTTTTCTAAACGTTTGCTGAGAAAAGTAAGCTGCTCCCAAAAA
Organism: Bacillus cereus group sp. MYBK79-1; assembly: GCF_051915365.1. Classification (NCBI taxonomy): domain Bacteria; kingdom Bacillati; phylum Bacillota; class Bacilli; order Caryophanales; family Bacillaceae; genus Bacillus; species Bacillus cereus group sp. MYBK79-1. The sequence continues at coordinate 243,653 of NZ_JBQAEO010000002.1, forward strand.
CAAACTTACTATAACAATAATGGACGCACAAATAGAAATAAGCCAATTTCTCCAAAGTTGCTTCCGCTTCGCTCTCTTCATCAAAACTTTCATCTGCTTATCATCCATATTCAAATCAAAGTCCTTCCGACTCATCGTTTCTCCTCCTATACAATTTTTTAAATTGATTTCTTGCACGGTACAAACTTGTTTTCACTGTTTCTTCTTTCATACTTAATAAAATGGCAATTTCCTTATAAGATAGTTCATATTCATATTTCAACAGTAAAATATGACGATAATCCTCCGTCATCGTCTCCAATGTTTCTTGTACCTCACCTTGTAATTCACTTGTTAAAAGCACTTCATCTAACGACTTTTGACCAATAAGAACAACAGATTCAATCGCTATAGGATTTAGTCTTTTTTCTTTCCGGTGTAAATCTCGGTGCTGATTGATCGCAACTCTAAAGAGCCACGGTGTTAAATGCTCTAGCGGTATTTCCTCCATAAGTAATAAAGCTTTGTACAACGTATCTTGCACAATATCCTCTGCTTCTTTTCTATCTGCTCCAATCTTAATTAAATATCCAAACACAGCTTTTGACTTCTCTATTAATAATGTTTCAAACGTATCATGGCTCATCCTGCTCTCCTTTCTATATACTCAACGTTTGAGAGCGTAAAATGTATACAGCTTTTCTATAATTTTTTTCAAAATAAAAAAGCACACCTATTTTGATGTGCTTCTCTCCAACATACTATTCTATTATTTCATCGCTTCCTTCACAACATCTTGAATCATAACGACTTCTGTTTTCATATCAACAGACGGTACTTCCTCATCGATACATTCATACCAAAATTCCAAATGCTTTTTATCAATTTCATGATGAGAATTTTCGACAGGAGCTCCATCTTCTCCTTGCACAGAATACCAATATAAGTACTCTTCTTCATTTCTTATTTCCCGGAAAATTGTCTCAACGTACATCTTTTCGTCGTTTAATGTCAAAAGTACTTCTTTCATATTGTCATTCAGAAGCTGCATCCATTCATCTACACGATGACTTTTACCAGGCTTCACTTTAAATCTCGTTAATTCTACATTCATTTTTATTCCCCCGTTTTCTTACGTACAAACAATCTATATTCTATTGGATTATGAAAACTTAATTTACTAGCTAATTGTTGCGAAGGAATATTGTCTACATAACAATCCCAGCACGGTGTAATATCATTTTGCATGCAATGTTCAATAAACCGTGTTGCAACAGCTTGAGCTAATCCTTTCCCTTGATATGCTTTATGCGTCGCAATATCAATTTCAGCAAATCCATTCCCATTAAATATCGAAACACATTCAGCTACAATTATCCCATCTTGTTCTATACAAAATCCGAAACCACTGTTCAAAAATAGCTCTTTTGACCCCCAATATTCTTTATAGTACTCCTCTGTAAATTCATTGCTTCGTTCTATATCACTTTTATCAATACGCTTCACTTCATATGTATTTTTGTTTGCATCTCGTTTTCTCTCTTCAAAGATTTCTCTTTGGAATTTCATTCGTGGCATATTCCGAAGTACATTACTAAAACGCCCTTCAATCATCATTTCCCACTCTTCACTTGAAGCGAAGAGTGTAAATCTCTTCTCTGTTTTTTCAATAGCCATTTTTAAATACGCAAATAAACCTTCGTTATAATTGTGATCATCCGTATCACCAAATAAATAATAGATACCGTTAGCTGTACGAATTAATCCTGCTGTTAATTTCTCGTTTGTAAAAACCTCACCATCTATCATTTGATCACATACCGCATAAGCAAACGTCGTCGTTCTTGTATGACTTTCTAAAATCGGAAGGATTTTTCTATACTCATCTACAGATAATTTTTTCATAATTGCTCCACCTTAATCGTATCCGCCTCTATATTTTCAAAACAAAGATTTACCGTTCTCTTTAATGCTCTCGTTCTATGAATCGTACAAGCCGGAATTAAGATAGAATCATTCTGCTTTAAAACCACTGTTTCTCCATCTTCAAAATCAATAAGCAATTCTCCCTCTAATACAATGAATAATTCGTCGGAGTTAGAGTGATAGTGCCAATCATATTCACCAGTAAACACAGCGATTCGTAAGCAATGACTATTTACATTTGAAACGACGAAGTTTTTATGCTGATCTTGAATGTCCTTTGTTAATTCTATTAAGTTCACAGTTTCCATCTTTCGTCTCATCCTTTCATTAGTCGTTCTCCTGAAAAACTAGCTTAGTCTCCTCCACCATCACTTGATGAACTTGAAGCATATGAAGATTTTTTGCTCATTTTTCTTTGCTTATCTTTCTTACTTTCATGACTAGGCCATACTGTAGCAAAGAGTATAACGAATAAGGCTAATTCTATTATGACAAGTGTAAATTCTAAAATACTCTCAATAATATTAGGAGTTATCTCAAAACTGTAAAACACTCCAAATGAATACATACACAAAATTACATACAGAGCCATACAAATATACCGAAATGTTTTTTCTATTATAAGGACTACTTTTTGTGAAAAAGGTATGTTCTGTTCCTGTTTTTTCTTTATGTACTTTTGTCTTTTAGCTTGCTTTTGCTTCCTCTTTTTGCTCCCCACCGAATCTCCTCTTTTTTTATTATATAATTCTAAATTATCATAATGAAAATCGATTAACATCAATAAATACCCATTTTTACATGTTATTACCTATAAAAAAGACCCTCCCCATAAAAAGGAAGGTCTCGCATATATCTCTATTATGATAAAGCAGGAGCTTTTTCAAGTAGCTCTTTTGCATCAGCGTATTGTAAGCCGTGAGCTTCTGCAACTGCTTCGAATGTTACATATCCATCTAATGTGTTAATACCTTTTAATAATGCAGTATTACCTAAGCAAGCATCTTTATAGCCTTTGTTCGCAATTTGCACTGCATATGGTACTGTTACGTTTGTTAATGCAAGAGTTGATGTACGTGGAACCGCACCTGGCATATTAGCAACTGCATAATGAACAACGCCATGTTTTTCGTAAGTTGGGTTGTCATGAGTTGTAATACGGTCAGTTGTTTCGAAAATACCACCTTGGTCAATCGCGATATCTACAACGACAGAACCTGGTTCCATAGATTGAATCATTTCTTCTGTTACAAGTTTTGGCGCTTTTGCACCTGGAATTAATACTGCACCAATGACAAGGTCAGATTCTTTTACAGCTTCTGCAATGTTGTATGGATTAGACATTAACGTTTTTACTTGGTTACCGAAAATATCATCTAGTTGACGAAGACGTTCTGCACTTAAGTCGATGATTGTTACATCTGCACCTAAACCTACTGCAATCTTCGCTGCGTTTGTACCAGCTTGACCACCGCCGATAATTGTTACTTTGCCGCGTTTCACCCCTGGAACGCCTGCAAGTAAAATACCTTTACCGCCTTTATTTTTCTCAAGGAATTGTGCACCGATTTGTGCAGACATACGACCAGCTACTTCACTCATGGGTGCAAGTAATGGTAGTGAACGGTTTTCTAATTGTACTGTTTCATATGCAATTGATACAACTTTGTTATCAATTAATGCTTTCGTTAATTCTGGTTCTGGAGCTAAGTGTAAGTATGTGAATAAAATTAAACCTTCGTGGAAATAACCATATTCACTTGCAACTGGCTCTTTTACCTTCATAACCATATCTTGATTCCATGCTTCTTCAGCAGTTTCAACAAGTTTCGCACCAGCTTGTACGTATTCTTCGTCTGTAAAGCCTGATCCTATACCTGCTCCTTTTTGAACAAAAACTTCATGACCATTTTGCACTAAATGTACAGCTCCCGCTGGCGTCATTGCCACGCGGTTTTCATTGTTTTTAATTTCTGTTGGAATACCGATACGCATTATGAGTTCCCCCTTGAGTTATGAAATGACCCCTGAATCATTTTTTAAAGCGCTTTCTATGCTCTTATATTTTAACATAATATCTCAATATTTGACAAAAAATAATACAAGTTTTCCGATAGATTTAATCTTACATGAAAGGACAGTAGTATCCGCGCCTCTCAGCATAAAAGATAAACTGTCCAATTATTCGAAACTTCACTTTATTTGCTCTATCGATGTCTATGAATGACATCTACTGCACCAGTTACTTCAATAATTGTACCGGTAATCATATCGGAATCATCCTCACATAAAAACGAAATCGTTCTTGCGATATCTTCACCTGTTCCAGATCTACCAATTGGTGTGTTACGTTCTTTCAACTGACGTGCTTCTTGAATTGTCGCTTCTTTCATTTCACCAATAATATCACCAGGACATACCATGTTTGCAGTAATACTATATTCAGCTTCTTCATAAGCAACTGTTTTCGTTAATGAAACAAGTCCTACTTTCGCTGCTGCAAAAGCTGAACGATAAATCCATCCCGGCGCGCTATCTGCCCCTTGGAATCCGTAATTAATAATACGGCCAAAGTTCTGTTTTCTCATAACCGGAACGACAAGTTTCAACAAATGAAACACCGCTGTTAAATTACCCTGAATCATTTCATTCCATTCGTCTTCTTCATAATCGACTAACTTTTTTCGTTCAAATACATATGGACCAGCATTATTAATTAAAAAGTCAATTTTGCCAAAACGGCTTATCGCTTCTTCTACTATTTTATGTAAATCTTCCTTTTTCGTGACATCCGCTTGCACGAATTGTAGACGCTCTTCCATATTTTTATATGTTTCTTTCATCGTTTCCATAGCCGCTATATCGCTATGATATGTTACTGTTACTGAATATCCTTTAGCCAGTAACTTTTCTGTTACTTGCTTTCCTAAACCTTTCGTACCGGCTGTAATGAGCGCATGTCTCACAAAAAACTGCCTCCTTTTAAATTGCCATAGTTCATATGTAACAAGTTCTCACACCAATTACAACTAAAATGAATTAAAATGAAGTTTTCAAAATTCTGTAACGTTTCCGACAAGCACATTACCAAAATTTGTTTTATAATAAAGTTGTAAACAGTAATAAAAATGATTGGGAGGAATTTACTATGAATAATACATATACAAATATTTTAATCGCTGTGGATGGTTCTAAAGAAGCAGAAAAAGCCTTTAAAAAAGCAATTCAAGTCGCAAAACGCAACAATGCAACATTAACAATTGCTCATATCGTTGATGTAAAAGCATACTCAGCAGTAGAAGCTTATAGCCGTGCAATTGCTGAACGTGCCAATCTATTTGCAGAAGACTTATTAGAAGACTACAAAAAAACTGCGCTTGAAGCTGGCCTTGAAAAAATTGAAACTGTATTAGAATTCGGTAATCCTAAATCTAAAATTTCAAAAGAAATCGCTCCAAACCATAAAGTAGATTTAATTATGTGTGGTGCAACTGGTTTAAATGCTGTTGAGCGTTTCCTAATTGGTAGCGTCTCTGAACATATTATTCGCTATGCGAAATGCGATGTCCTTGTTGTTCGTGGTGATGAGGAGCAAGGTGATCTTTAATTTATAAATAAAACACCAAGTCCACATGGGCTTGGTGTTTTTCATTTAACATATTTCACTATAAATACAAGACAAGCCGCAATAACAACAGTAATTGCTAATACATAAGGCGGAAGAAATTTTAAGGACCAAAGTGCCATCATGATCGTAGCTACCGTTAAATACGATTGCCTTGCATCTTCTGTCATTTTTTTACGAAGCAAGAACACATACAAATAACCGATTGGCGGCGTGATGAAGCAAAGAACATAGATGATCTTGGACTTCAAATACCATTTTTGTTCTCCAAGTTTCTGTATATCTTCTTCTATTCTCTTATGCTCTTGTTCTCTCGCTTCTTCTACGAGTGGATCGTCCTCTTCTTCTCGCTTTTCTTTCATATAAGGAAGAAAGTTCCTGAAGAAATAGTATGCAAATACGAACGCTCCAAATCCAATATTTAATCTTTCTAATGGAATATTCTCATTTAAAAAAGCAGCAACAAGTATTAAAGAAAAACAATACGTTGTCATCCAAAATGAACGTTTTCTCTTTTTCCGTTCCATTTCTTTTTTATCTTGTACATCTTTTCTTTTCGAAAGCCATATCGAAATACAGCAATCTACTACAAATAGAATAAAGATAAATATCCCAACGTGTACTGTTTCTAGATCTTCAAATGAAAAGATATTTGGGAATGCAGCGTGTAATACGATTAGCATGTACAAAATTAACCCTATAAAATAAATACGTCTCATTTTCCATCCCTTTCTTATTTCCTAACATTACATTACCATACATTTTTTAGAAATAGACGGACAAAATATATATGTTTAAAAAGGAGGATGCTACATGGATGATTCTGAACGCATTATTTTAGATGTGAATGGGAAAGAAATCGAAATGTTAGAGACGATTCGTGCACATTTTAAAGAGACACACGGAATGGAACTCAGTAACGGTGCATTACTACGAGATTTAATGGATATTGAATATATTCGAATTACGGAAGATCGACATAAGTATGATTAATCAATACATTTTAAGCCTGGAGCCCATTGCTCTAGGCTTACTTACATTCATACGAAAGATGTTATAATTAGGAAAAAGTGTGGAGGATACAAAAATATGAAATCTGAAACTATCTCAAAACATTTTCATACATTACATGAACAAAGAAACGCGTTCCTTCCTCATCTCCATTCATTATCACAAGAACAACTATGGTATAGGAAAAAGGACAAAAAATGGTCTACTGGTGAACACTTTTATCACTTATATTTAATTGCAAGGATGCTCAAAGTAGCAATTAAATTCTCTCTCACTCTTATCCCTTATGCAAAACTAAGAAAAAATACCCCATTTGCAACTGACATACATGACATTTATGCTGAATATAAAGAAAAGCATGGTAAAGGAATGAAAGCACCTTGGATTTTAATCCCCTCAAAAAAAGTCTATCACTCTATGAATGTAACTGAATTAGAAGAATTACTTGCACGTGAAACAGATAAAATAAAAAAGCTAGTTCAAAATATAGAAGAAAGTATTGCAGGACATATCATATTTTTCGATCCAATTGCTCACTATCCTAACCTGATTCAATCTATTCAACTATTAGCGATACATGAAAAACATCATTTTATGATTATGAAATGCTCGACGCCTCTCTAAAAATACAAAAGACTGCTAATATTACCTATTAGCAGTCTCTCGTATCTATTTAAGTTCTTGATGCTTTCCGCCCATACCACCTGGCTCATTGCTATCTTGGTGTACAGTTAATTTATTTGTTTTAGCATCTTTCAAAACTCTATATGTATATGATTCATTTGGTTCATCTTTAAATTGGACATTCATACCGTATGAACCGATTTTGCTATAAAATGCCGGTTTTATGTATGAAATATCACTTTCTTTATATCCTTTCTCTTGCAAATGCCACATCGTTGCGATAATCGCTTCTTCTCTCTTCTCTTTTTCACCAACAAACATATATTTGTCCAAAAGAAATACTTTAACATTTGCAACTAAGCTAATTAACAGTAACACGATAAATACTATTTTTTTCATAGACTTCCCCTAAATTGTTATTTTTTACTATATTGTAACTTAAATACTAGTAAAAAATAAAGTACGCCATACTTTAACAGATTGGCGTACTTCCCAACTCAATTCCTAATAACTTCTTTCGTTAATCCTTTCGCCTTCTCCAAAGCTTTTTCAATTTGCTCAAACCCTGTTCCACCAGCACTATTACGACGTTTCACAGCTGCATATGGTGAAAGAACTTCATACAAATCTTCTTCAAATAACGAACTCATCTCTTTATACGTTTCAAGTGGTACATCTACTAAATAAATTCCTTTTTGTGTGCAGTGTAGCACTAGCTTCCCAACAATTTCATGAGCTTGACGGAATGGTAGTCCTTTACTTGCTAAGTAGTCAGCAATTTCTGTTGCATTAGAGAAATCTTGGGTTACAGCTTGCCCCATCTTTTCTTTGTTTATAGTCATCGTCTCTAACATGCCGGCCATAATATGAAGACAGCCCTCTACTGTTTTTACTGTATCAAACATTCCTTCTTTATCTTCTTGCAAGTCTTTATTGTACGCGAGCGGTAATCCTTTCATGACTGTAAGTAAACTAAATAAATTACCGTACACTCTGCCTGTTTTACCGCGGATTAGTTCCGCCATATCTGGATTTTTCTTTTGCGGCATAATGCTGCTTCCCGTTGCGTATTGATCGCTCATTTCAATAAATTGAAACTCTTGGCTACTCCATAAAATAAGTTCTTCGCAAAAGCGTGATAAGTGCATCATGAGCATAGATGAGTTACTTAGGAACTCCAGTATGAAATCACGATCACTTACTGCATCTAAACTATTTTCATAGATTCCATTAAATCCAAGAAGCTCCGCACTATATTCTCGGTCAATCGGGAATGTTGTCCCAGCTAACGCTCCTGCTCCTAATGGTGACATGTTAATGCGCTTTAATGTATCTTCATAACGATTTACATCACGCTCTAACATCCAAAAATAAGCGAGAATATGATGCGCAAATGAAATTGGCTGCGCACGCTGCAAATGCGTATAACCAGGCATAATGGTTTCAATATTATTTTCTGCTTGATGAACAAGAACCGTTTGCAATTGTTTTGTAGCTTTAATAATATGTTCTACTTTTTCTTTTAAATATAAATGCATATCAGTCGCTACTTGATCATTACGGCTTCGGCCTGTATGAAGTTTCCCTCCTACTTCGCCAATTTGTTCAATTAACATTTTTTCGATGTTTAAGTGAATATCTTCTGCTTCTACTGAGAATTGAAGCTTATTCACTTTTGCTTCTTTTAATAAATACTGAAGCCCTATCTTTATTTTCTCAGCTTCTTCTTTCGTAACGATACCTTGCTTTGCTAGCATCGTTACATGTGCAATACTCCCTTTTATATCTTGATTTACTAATTGTTGATCGAAGGAGATGGACGCTCCGAACTCCTCAACCCATGCTTCCGCTTCTTCTGTAAAACGTCCGCCCCAAAGTTTGCTCACGCTTCCACCTTCTTTTGATTCACTTGGCTGTATACTTTCGTTGGTAAACCAAATAATGAAATGAATCCAACCGCTGCATCATGATTGAATTCATCCTGGGCAGTATATGTTGCTAGCTTTTCATCGTATAGAGAATACTCAGATTTACGTCCTTCTACAATCGCATGGCCTTTAAATAATTTCACACGCACTGTACCCGTAACGTTCTTTTGCGTTTCTTGTAAGAATGCGTTAAGCGCTTGTTTTAAAGGTGAGAACCATAAACCGTTATAAATAAGTTCTGTTATTTTCTGCTCAATCATCGGTTTAAAATGCGCTACTTCTTTTACGAGTGTTAAATCTTCAAGTTCCTTATGCGCCGTAATTAATGTCATCGCTGCTGGGCATTCGTATACTTCACGCGATTTAATACCAACAAGGCGATTTTCTACGTGATCGATACGTCCAACGCCATGTTTTCCAGCAAGTGCGTTTAACGTTTTAATAAGTTCTGAAAGTGGATATGCAGTGCCATTTAAAGTAGTTGGTACGCCTGCTTCAAAACCGATTTCTACAAATTCTGGTTTATTCGGTGTATCTTCTAATGCTAATGTCATCTCATATGCATCTTCTGGCGGTGCTGCCCATGGATCTTCTAAAATGCCACATTCATTACTACGTCCCCATAAATTTTGATCGATTGAAAATGGGCTATCTAAATTAATCGGAATTGGGACATCGTTTTCTTTTGCATAAGCAATTTCTTCTTCACGTGACCATTTCCATTCACGTACAGGCGCAATCACTTCTAAGTAAGGATTTAACGCTTGAATAGAAACTTCAAAACGAACTTGATCATTTCCTTTCCCTGTACATCCATGTGCAACTGCAGTCGCCCCTTCTTGTTCTGCAATTTCTACTAATTTCTTCGCGATAAGCGGACGAGATAACGCAGAAACGAGAGGATATTTCCCTTCGTATAACGTGTGCGCTTGCATCGCCATCAATGCATATTCATTTGCAAATTCTTCTTGAACATCAATCATATATGATTTAATTGCACCTACTGAAAGTGCCTTTTCTTTTACAAATGCTAAGTCTTTACCTTCCCCTAAGTCTAAACAAAGCGCGATAATATCATAATTCTTCTCTTGTAACCATTTAATTGCAACGGAAGTATCAAGACCTCCGGAATATGCTAATACCACTTTTTTCTTCTCCATTTTGCATCCCCCTAAAGAATAAATATTCATTTTCTTTTATAATAATTCACACTTTAACACCTTTCACAAAATGTATCAAGAGTCATTTTCAAATTTTTTCAAACAATTTCGTCGAACTTCTTTCTGTTTTTATGTAAAATATAATCAGGAAAACGGGGGTGAACTTATGGAAAAGTATTTCTTATACGATGAACATCTAGGAATTGAAATTCCGCATTTACAAGAAGACTGGGAAAATATCCCCGAAAAAATGCAGCATGCTATTTTATTGAGATGGGAACAAGTTCGCGGAAAGATTCCTGATCGAATAAAAGAACTCGAGCACTCTATTAATGCAAAACAGCATCATTTAAATAACGAAGAAGACTTCGAAATTTCTTGCAAACTGAATTCAGAAATTGCCGATCTCGCTTCCATCATTAATGACCTTTGGCTTTGGTATCGACTCACTCAAAATGTATCTGAGGGGAAAGCACACCAATGAAAAAAGCATGCCCCTCAATTACTTTGGGTCATGCTTTTTTGTCGTAACACGATTTACAATATATTTCTTGTGCTGTTTTTGCCAAACATACATCAAATGGACCGACTAATATACTTTTTTCTTTCGGCAACTTTACAAAAGCGACAAGCTCTTCTTCGTATTGAATCTTTTTCTTACATGAAATGCATGTTAATTCTTTTCTTTTGAACATGTCTTTTAGCATATCTTCTCTCCCTTTCATCTATCTATACTGATATAATCTCATAACAATTAAGACTTGTAAAAAAAATGAAACATTCTGAAATAAATTATTCATATACTATGTACAAAAGGAGGTCTCAATTTTATGCGAGCTTTCATTATTATCGCTTTAACTTTTTTAAGTGTGATTAGCTGGGATGCGTTTTTTAAAGATAAAGGTGACCAGAAAGATACAACTGAATAAACGCCATCTCTTTCTTACTTATTGGACAAACTTTTAAAAACTGTCCGATTTTACGAAATAACTTAGGCTTTTCTACAAAAATATTTAAACATAACAATTTTTGTAGATTCCCTCCGTTTATTGTCGGTTTCCATCCGCATACATTTTTTGAAAGTATGATATAATAATATAAATCTTGAAGGAAGGGATTTTGATATCATGATCGCTCGAAGGAGCATGTGGCATCGTATTGACGAATCATACACGTAGCGTATTTTTCAGCTCAGATACTTTAGTCTAGCGAAAAAAATACGAGAGTGGGGAAATTATGATTGCCCGAAGGATAATTTGGCAAAAAAAAGACTCTTCTTACACATAGCGTTTTGTTTAGGACTTAATTGTTACTAGCTAAACAAAACAAAGAAGAGCAGGATTGCTAAATGAAGAATCCTACTCCGCGTTTTGTTTAGTCGTTTTAAGACTTAAACTAAAACGAAGGTAGGGAGAATTGATGGACGAGAGGATTATTCGTTATTTCTTCAGCGACATATAGCGTAGTTAGTTTTTTTCGTAAACTAACTGAAGCTACATGTGAGCTCGTAGTTAGTTTACAACACAAAAAGGACTACTAACTACGGAAAGAAGGAATAACGATGAGGAACATCCAAAGTCGACAAATTATTAAAGAAGTTTTTATGGTTTTAATCGGTTCATTTATTTTAGCAGCAGCGCTATATCACATTCACTTCCAAAACCACTTAACAGAAGGTGGCTTTGTAGGAATTGCACTATTTATCCAAAATTTTTATGATATTTCACCATCTATTTCAACTGTAATCATGGATATCCCAATTATTTTACTATGTGCTTCATTTTTAGGTAGAAAAATGGTTGGCTACTCATTCCTAGGTTCCATTTCATTCGGAGTATTTTATTCTCTTATGGAGAATTATTCTCCATTTACGGTCGATTTATCAAATAATTTATTTATAGCTGCAGTAGTTGGCGGTGCATTAGCTGGTATTGGACTCGGTTTTATATTGCGATTTGGCGGTGCAACCGGCGGAGACGACATTTTAACAATTGTATTAAGTAAACGAACTCGTTTTACAATTGGGCAAATTTTCTTCGTCTTTGACGCGATTGTTCTTGCGCTTTCATTATATTATTTAAATTGGACAGAAATTGCTTTTACTATTCTTTCGATTGCCGTACAGGCAAAAACATTGGATTTAATTTATTATCCAAAAGCAGAGAAGAAAGCAGAAAAGCAACCAGTATCTATTCCAATGTCCAAAAAGCATGCAACAAATTAAAAAAAGCGAAAGGCTTCGGCCTCTCGCTTTTTTTACGCTCTTTTTTCCTTCTCGACTATGTGGCGCACTTGATAAAATCTATTTGCAAATTCAGTAACGCTTCTTGTTAAACGATAGTTCACTGTAGACCCGATTGCCATTCCAATTACCGGAATACCTTGGAATAATTTACGACGAAGAGCATAAATTGAAAATGTTTTCAAAATTTGTTTTAACACAACTTCAGTAGAAGCTGGCTGTAACACCGCTTCGTCTCCTTCATAGAAGAATGAATCTTCTTGCTCTAGCTCTTGCAGTAAATTGTACCATGCGTATTGCTGAAGCCTTCCTGGTAGTAATGACGCATGAAACACCTTTAACGCAAGCATCATTTCATAAGGCTTGTTCACATCATGTCCAAATGATGTTGCAATAAGTTGAACAGCTTTCACATTTAACGCGATCATAACCGGAAAATCAGCTGTTAATAATAATAAACCTCCAGCACCCGTTGCTCCGCCTTGTACGAATGAATATAGACGATGTCTTGCTGTTTGCTGCTCTGCTATGTATGTTAACTGATCAATAGATAATGCTTTCAAATCTTCTAGTTGCTCAATCGATTCATCAAACAATCTCGATGTTCCTAAAATACGATTACGCGCATCTAACTGTGATTGTGAACTTTGAATCAATGCATGCAAATGAAAGAGCCATCCGTCTGCTTTCGTAAAGAAATCTTTTCGTTTTTTCTCAGGCAATTTCGCAATTGTAGTATGTACCCATTTATCAAACATTTTTTGAAAATCAGTCGCTTCTTGCTCAACTAATTGCGATTCCCATTCTTTTATATTGTCTAAAATGGCTTGTTCTCGCTTCGATCGCATCGTAACAACCACCTCGTTCGATTTTTTTCTATTGTAACATATTTGCAAATATGCTTGTACATCGCATGCTTTTTATTTTACAGCAACAATCTATCCAAATATATGTTATCAATTTCTACTTAACTATATATAATCATCCTTATACAGAAGAAATAAGGAGTGATTATATATGTATCCACGTGCAAAAGCTTTTGGCATTGCTATACATCACGATCGCCTTCTCGTACAAGAATATCATACAGGCGATGAAACATATTACCGACCTCTTGGGGGTTCAATTGAACTTGGTGAAAAATCAGCACATACCGTTATTCGTGAATTTCAAGAAGAGCTTCATACAGAAGTGGAAATCACCAATTATTTAGGCTGTTTAGAAAACATCTTTCATCTAGGTGAGGAAATTGGTCATGAAATCATTCAGCTATATTCTTTACGTTTATTAGACACATCACTATATGAAATGGAAATACTGAATATACAAGATGAACAAACAATATCATATGCAAAATGGATTTCCCTCACTGCATTCATTCAGAACGAAAAATCACTATATCCTGATGGGATTTTGAAATATATCCAACAGAAAAAAGACGAGATCCTATAGGATCTCGTCTTTCTTTTCATATAGTATATTAACCAATATCTCCAAGACGTAGTACGTCACGAGCGATCATAACTTCTTCGTCAGTTGGAATTACGATAATTTTTACTGGAGAGTGTGGGAAGCTGATGAATGCTTCTTCACCAAATACGTTATTACGTTTTACGTCGAAGTATACGCCCATGTACTCAAGGCCTTCTAATACGCGCTCACGAATAACTGCACTGTTTTCACCGATACCAGCTGTGAAGATGATTGCGTCTACACCTTTCATACGAGCTGTGTAAGAACCGATGTATTTGTGGATACGGCTTACGAATACATCAAGTGCTACTTTCGCACGGTGGTCGCCTTCTTCTTCTTTCGTGATGATGTCACGTAGGTCACTAGAATAACCAGTAAGACCTAACATACCACTCTTCTTGTTCAATACGTTAACTACTTCTTCTACTGTTTGGCCTGTTTTTTCCATGATGTATGGAATTAACGCAGGGTCAATGTTACCAGAACGTGTACCCATTGTTACACCAGCAAGTGGAGTGAAGCCCATAGAAGTATCGATAGATTTACCGCCTTCTACTGCTGCGATACTTGCACCGTTACCTAAGTGACAAGAAAGTAAGCTTAAGCTTTCAAGTGGACGACCTAATAATTCAGCCGCACGCTCAGTTACATATTTATGAGAAGTTCCGTGGAAACCGTATTTACGGATGCCAAATTTCTCATAGTACTCATATGGTAAGCTGTATAGGAATGCAGATTCCGGCATTGTTTGGTGGAATGCTGTATCGAATACTGCTACTGCTGGTACGTTTGGTAATACTTCTTGGAATGATTTAATACCAACAATGTTTGCTGGGTTGTGAAGTGGTGCTAAATCGCTTAATTCTTCGATATCAGCTAATACTTCATCAGTAATTAAAACAGAATCAGCAAATTTTTCGCCGCCGTGTACAACACGGTGACCGATACCGCCAATCTCATCAAGAGATTTTACGATTCCGTTTTCAGTTAATTTCTTAAGAAGCATGTTAACTGCTACTGCATGATCTGGGATGTTTGTAATTTCTTTTTGTTTTTCGCCATTTACAGTAATTGAGAAGACACTATCTTCTAAACCGATACGTTCTACTAAACCTTTTGTTAATACTGTTTCACTTGGCATTTCAAATAATTGGAACTTTAAGGAAGAGCTTCCTGCGTTAATCGCGATGATTTTTGACATCTAGTCTTTCGCCCCTTTTTCTCTTGGTAGTTGTGTGGATATGTCCACAAACCGCTCGATTTTATCTAATTAAATTCACTCAATATGAAAACGTTTCATCATTAGTAAATTTTATACTCACGATTTTAATTTAAACATCGTCCGACATATATTTCAAGTGAAAAAATTGTAACACCAAGAAAAAATATATATTACAGATTTCAAAAAAATTCAGTTTAATCTAGTATATATTTAAAAATATGACATATCATATAAAACTGTACTACATGAATTACTAACCCTGTTACATATACCTTGCCTTATTTGTGGGTTGCAAACCAAGTATTTAATTGATCCATAATGTTCTCCATCGCCTTCATGTTGGAGAATTTAGGTAACTCCACTAATAACGCCTGTTTTGGCATTGTTACACTAGGACCTTTCTTTTGGAGAACAAATATACTTTTTGCATTTTTCTCGTTTTTAAACATGGAAACAGGTAGCTGTAATAGCCCTTGAATAAAACATGTTTCTTTAATAAATGCATGTAATTTTGGCGCTTGATCACTTTCAAAAATGAAGTTTGGTACTAGGAAGAATAAGTATCCGCCTTCTTTCGTATGTTTCACACTTTGTTCAATAAATAGGTGGTGGGCATACGACATTCCTTCATCTGCTTTTAACTTATATTCACTTGCACCGATTTCATTTGGATAGTAACCAATCGGTAAGTCTGAAATGACTGCATCAACCGGATCGATATAAAGTGGCGCTAGTCCATCTTGATGGAAGAATTCGATTGCATGCTTTTGTAAATTCGCATTTACTAAAGCAAGTTTAATTAGCACTTCATCCACTTCTACACCAAATCCACTCATTGCTAGTCCTTCTTTGGCGCTATTAAACACTGTAGTCATTAAGTTACCTGTTCCAATTGCAGGGTCTAACACAGTAATTTCGTTTTGACCTTGCATAAATTTATGGAATAAGTAGCTCATGAACATGCCAACTGCATCAGGCGTCATTTCGTGATTCGCTTGTACGCCTTCTTTCATTCCTTTTAAAATGGCTAACTGAAATGCTTTACGAATTTCTTCACCTTTATATGTTTCTTCATTAAACGTACTATATTCACGATTCAGCCTTTCAATTGCTGATTCGGATAATTCCTCTTGTAAAATTGCTCCTTCAAACAAGTTATCACCTGTTTCTACAAGCGCCTCTAAATATGTTACATCTAATTCTTTACGTAAAACTACCGCAGAAGAATCAAAAATAGAAAATAATGTTTCTACTGTCTGACTCACGTACATTCCTCCTTCTCTCTTTTACACATAACTTATATCATACCACAAAGTGTTTTTTTCCAAAAAGAAAAAGCGACCTCCTGCAAAGAGCTCCCCTTTAAGTTATATATGAGAAAAAACGACCTCTTTATAAGAGGTCATTTCCTTCACATTATTTTGCCGATTTAGCTGCTTCTAATGCTGCTTCATAGTTTGGATGGCTTGTACCTTCGCTTACGTACTCTGCGTAAACTACTTTGTCGTTGCTATCTACTACGAATACTGCACGAGCAAGTAAACGAAGCTCTTTCATTACTAAGCCGTAAGCTTCACCGAATGAAAGGTCACGGTGGTCAGAAAGTGTTACAACATTTTCTAAACCGTTTGCTGCACACCAGCGTTTTTGAGCGAATGGTAAGTCAGCACTAATTGTTAATACTTTCGCGTTTTCAATACCTGCTGCATCTTGGTTAAAACGACGTGTTTGTGCATCACACACACCTGTGTCGATTGAAGGTACAAC
The DNA here is from genome assembly GCF_051915365.1 of Bacillus cereus group sp. MYBK79-1. Classification (NCBI taxonomy): domain Bacteria; kingdom Bacillati; phylum Bacillota; class Bacilli; order Caryophanales; family Bacillaceae; genus Bacillus; species Bacillus cereus group sp. MYBK79-1. Next base: position 260,610 of record NZ_JBQAEO010000002.1, read on the forward strand.
ACTAATTAATTTTACTTCGCCTTTGTATGTTTCTAAACTTACTGGAGATAAGTCATTTGCTAATACTTGGAATTTTGGCGCTTGATCGCCAACTTTAACTTCTGTTCCAACTAAAGTCATTGGATTACCTTTAAAAGTTACGTTTGCCACTTGAAAATCCTCCCTTATTTAAACAAAATATGTACAATGTAAATGATAGTTTGTCCCTATTGATAATGCAAATAAAATCGCTTTATTTATAAAAAAAATAAAGAAGCTAATCCATTGATCAGCTTCTTTATTTGTTAAATTTGAAATTCAGGATCGTCTTCTTTTCGTTTATCCATCATTTCCTTCACTTTATCAACAGCTTGTGGCGCTAATTCAATTATTTTATCGATGACGTGTGTTTGCTTATCTAAATGCAATACTTTTACACCGTCTCCATTTATAACAAGAAAAGCAACAGGATTAATAGAAACTCCTCCACCACTTCCCCCGCCAAATGGATGACGGCCTGCCTGTTCTTTACCAAATTCACTTCCACCAGCGGCAAATCCGAAACTAACTTTCGAAACGGTAAGAATTACACTTCCATCTGCCGCTTTAATCGGATCACCAACAATTGTATTTACATCAGTCATTTGTTTTAAATGCTGCATTGCGGTTGTCATTAAACCTTGAATTGGATGGTCCATTCTATATCCCCCCTATGCTTGAACAGATTTTTCTGTCATACCTGATCTTTGCTTCCTCATAAAAATGAGTAATTTTACCGCTGTTTTTACAGTACGGAATATACGAAATGATGCTGTTAATTCACATCGTGACGCAAATCCTTTCCCTTGAAAAACAGGGGTAATTTCAAATTCTGGTACATCGACAATATGCATATATTGTCCTACAACTCCAGCAGCCATTCCTTTTGTCCCCCATGCATATCCAGTGAGAATTCCAGTACTAGCTGCATCACCTGCACCAATTTGCGTATGCCATCTCCAACCATTGATTTTCACTCGTTTGAGAAAATCTTTAACAATAGTATGAACTTCTTGCAGCTTTTTTATCAGCTCTCCCATACTATCAAGTTGCGCCATAATTTTATTATCTAATCCCCCATCTTCTTCAGCCTTCTTGATTTTTTGTCCCGTCTTCTTCTGTTGCTTTTCAATTCTTTCCAACACATCGAATGTATATCGAATCATCCATATTTTCACTTGAAACAAACATTGCTTTTCCATTTCTGAATATAAAAATGTCACTTTAAGCTTTATTTTCGACAATAGTATAAGCAAAATAAAAAGGAGAAGAATTATTATTCCAATTACGAGCCACTTCATACGTATCATCCTTTCACTCCGTACCCATTATCGACAAGTTTATTCATCATTAAACAGAATTCCATAAGATTGAATATAAAAATTTTTCTAAAAATAAAAAAGGATTTTGACATTTTATATCGAAATATATTATTTGAACATATCGTCGGGGAACGTATTCTGATGATATGTAGCACGAAGAACAGAAAATTTAACTGCAGTGGAGGGATACATAATGGCAGATCGTCGCAATTTATTTTTCTTTTATGGTGATGATAAAGCAACGCTAGTTGAAAAAATGAAACCAATCTATCGTATTTTAGAAGAGAATGGATTCACCATATTAGATCATCCAAAAAATGCAAACGCTATCGTCAGTGTTGGAGATGATGCAACTTTCTTACAAGCCGTTCGTAAAACTGGTTTTAGAGAAGATTGCTTATACGCAGGGATTTCTACGAAAGATGAAATTTCGTTCTACTGCGATTTCCATATTGATCACGTTGATACAGCCCTTCAAGAAATTACAAAAAATGAAATTGAAGTGCGAAAATACCCAACAATTCAGGTAGATGTAGATCACGGTACATCTTTCCATTGTTTAAATGAGTTCTCATTACGTTCTAGCATTATTAAAACATTCGTTGTAGATGTTCACGTTGATGATCTATATTTCGAAACATTTAGAGGGGACGGTTTAGTCGTTTCTACCCCAACAGGAAGTACCGCTTACAATAAATCGTTACATGGTGCGGTTGTTGATCCGCTTATCCCATGCTTCCAAGTAAGCGAACTAGCATCATTAAATAACAACACATACCGTACGCTTGGTTCACCGTTCATTTTAAATCACAAGCGTACACTAACTTTAAAACTAAAACCAAACGGTAACGATTATCCTGTTATCGGTATGGATAATGAAGCGCTTAGCATTAAACAAGTGGAAAAAGTTGTTGTACGCTTAAGCGATAAACAAATTAAAACAGTTAAATTAAAAAACAATTCCTTCTGGGAAAAAGTACAGAGAACGTTTTTATAGTATGAAAATAACCGCCGAATTATGGGATTCCATAATTCGGCGGTTATTTATTTCTCTCGCTACCGGCCACTATTCTTGTTAGCTGTTGTCGGTAAGTCAATATATTTTAACTCGTCTTTCCTATACACAATCTTCCCATCAATTACGGTCATTTCTGCTTGCATTTCTTTTATTTCTTCTGCCTCTATTTCAAAAACATTGCGATCTAATATCGTAAAGTCCGCTTCATATCCTTTCGCGATTTGTCCTCGCTTCGCTTCTTTTCCAATTGCATAGGCACTTCCTGTTGTAAACAGCGAGATAGCCTCGTATACTGTTAATCTTTCCTCCGGCATATAGCATACGCCGTCAATAAAACTTCTGCGTGTAACAGCACTATATATGCCTAAAAACGGATTCACTTGTTCAATTGGTGCGTCAGATCCACCGTTGCAGTGTAATCCTGCTTCCAGTAACGTCTTCCAAGCATACGCATAACGAAGACGATGCTCACCTAGCTTTTCAATGACTGACGGGAAATCTGATGAAACAAAGACCGGTTGTATATCAATAATGGCTTGCAAGTTTTTCATTCTCTCAATCAACTCTTCACGAGCAAGCTGACAATGAATAATGCGGTCACGTAATCCTTCTGCTGGTGGATATAATTCAAATGCATCAATGACATATTCTAGCGATAAGTCACCGATTGTATGAATCGCTACTGGCATATGTAAAGCTCGTGCTTTTTTCACTAACTCTGTAAGCTCTTTGCGTGAGAAGATTGCAACTCCATTTGTTTCCTTCGCATCTTCATACGGTTCACTTAATAAAGCTGTTCTTCCGCCAAAAGAGCCATCAGAAAAAATTTTCATCGCCCCAAATTCAATATAATGCTCATTTTCATATTCTTTTCGTTCATGTGCTACTTCATGGTGAACGAGTAAATGTGCTTTAAATGGCATTTCCTTTATAATATGAGAAAAAGCATTATGCGTTTTTCTAAAACCACCGTAATAATTTAAATCTTCCGTATGCCCGCCAACGAGTCCATATTGCCAGCAGTCTTTAATCGCTGTTTGCAGAGCTCTTTGTAAATAAGCTTCATCAATTTCTGGCTGCACATGTTTCATTAACTCTTGCCCTTGTTCATATAAAAGCCCTGTTAACATATTTGATGAATCCCGGCCGATTTTCCCGCCTTTCGGGTCTTGCGTCATTTCTGTTACGTTCGCCTCTTGCAATATGTATGAGTTCACCCATGTAACGTGACGACACACTCGTTTTAATAAAATCGGATGTTCTTTAGAGATTTCATCTAGATCACGTACGTGAACTTGTTTTGTATCTGTAAAGTTATTTTCATTCCAGCCTTCTCCAATAATCCAAGAACCTTTTGGCGCTTCTTCTACTCGTTTCTGAACGAGAGTAAGCATCTCGCTATAAGATGTACAATTTGATAAATCTAGACGAAGTAACCTCTCCCCATGACCAATAAGATGCATATGACTATCAACGAGACCTGGGATCATAGTTTTCCCTTTTAAGTCACACAGCTTCACGTCTGAATATTTGCTTGCTAACTCTTCCTTACTTCCAGTATCAACAATCATGCCATTTTCAACATAAATGGCTTCTACTTTTTCATTCTCTTCTCGCATCGTATAAATGGTGCCGCCATACCAAATTTCTCCCATATGCTCATCCCCTTTTCCCTTTAGTCTACGAAATTCGTTCGTATAAAAAAAGCACCATTTCGATTAAAAATGGTGCTTTTCCAAAAATTAATTTTGTTCAGTAGGGTTCGTTGTAATTTGCCATTCAATGCTAAATTTATCTTTTAGTTGTCCGTATGCTGGGCTCCAGAATGTTTCTTGAAGTGGCATAATAACTTCGCCACCTTCTTGTAACTTATCGAATACTTCTTTCGCTTTTTCTACATTACTAATTTGAATTGCGATTGTTACTTGAGATCCGATTGCATGCCCTTGACCTGGGAATGTATCAGAAATCATAAGTTTCGTATTACCAACTTGTAAAGTAGCATGGGCAACGCGCTCTTTTGCCTCAGCTGGAATTGGGTATTCTGGATTTTCAGGCATCTCACCAAAAGTTTGCATGACTTCTACTTTTGCATCTAACGCCTCTTTATAAAGTTGTACAGCCTCTTGTCCACCACCATCTAAAACTAAGTACGGATTAATACTTAAAATCATACGGACACCTCTTTTTTAATTTATAAAAACGAACGAATGTTCGTTTTTATCTTATCATTGTTTGCCATTTCATTCAACTATTTTCGAAATTATTTTGAAGGAATCTCCATCTCTTGTTTTCTAAGTTCAATACGGCGAATTTTTCCGGAAATCGTTTTTGGTAGTTCATCTACAAATTCAATTTTGCGAGGGTATTTATATGGTGCAGTGAGTTCTTTGACGTGTTGTTGGAGTGCTGGAATTAATGTTTCTTCATTCTTGTCTATATTCTCTCTTAATACGATAAATGCCTTCACGACACTTCCGCGAATTTCATCAGGGCTTGCGACAACCGCACACTCTCTTACATAAGGATGTTTTACGAGCGCATCTTCTACTTCAAACGGCCCAATTGTATAACCAGAACTAATAATAATATCATCACCGCGCCCTTCAAACCAGAAATAGCCTTCTTCATCTTTCTTCGCTTTATCACCGGTAATATAATAATCACCGCGGAATTGCATCGCTGTGCGCTCATCGTCTTTATAATATTGTTTAAAGAGGGCTGGTGTTTCAATGTGAACTGCAATATCACCAACTTCTCCTACCTGTACCGGAATACCTTCCTCATCTACAATATCAACGTGGTTGCCTGGTGTTGGTTTTCCCATTGATCCTGGTCTAATATCCATCCCTTTCATTACACCAACAAGCAATGTATTTTCCGTTTGTCCATAGCCGTCTCTTACTGTAATATTAAAGTGCTTTTGGAACGTTTCAATGACTTCTCTATTTAACGGCTCACCTGCGGATACAGCGCTATGTAACGCCTCTAAATTGTATTCACTTAAGTCTTCTACCTTTGCCATTAATCTATACTCAGTCGGCGTACAACAAAGCACGTTCACCTTATTATTATCTAATAAATTTAAATACGTTTTTGGTTCAAACTTACCGTGGTATACAAATCCTGTTGCGCCTGATCCGAGAGTTGCTACAAACGGGCTCCAAATCCACTTCTGCCAACCTGGACTAGCTGTCGCCCACACAACATCATTCTCTTCAATTCCGAGCCAGTTTGGAGCGCTCGTACGTAAATGAGCATATGCCCATGCATGTGTATGAACAACACCTTTTGGATTTCCTGTCGTCCCTGACGTGTAAGATAAAAAGACCATATCTTCTTTATCTGTCTTCGCCATTTCTAACAGGTCACTTTCTGTTTCTAACGCTGTTTTTAAATTAATCCATCCATCTACTGACCGCTCGCTCAGAACGAATTTTTGAAGAGATTCCATCGCTTCTATATCGTCAAACTGTCCAATGTATGGCTCATAGCTTACGATTGCTTTTACTTCCCCGTGCCCAATGCGATATTCTATATCCTTTTTGCGCAACATTTCCGAACTCGGAATTACGACAAATCCTGCTTTAATCGCAGCGATATACGTCATGTATGCTTCAATTAAACGCGGCATCATAATGAGGAGCTTGTCCCCTTTTTGCAGACCACTCTTTATAAAAGCGTTTCCAATTTTATTCGCACCTTTCATTAACTCAGCGTATGTAACTTCTCGTCTATTCCCTTTATCATCTTGCCAAATTAAAGCAAGCTTCTCTTTATCACCTGTATATTTCTCTATTTCAGAAACTAAATTATAAGACGCTGGCGCCAACAATTCTTCTCTCTTCATACAATATCCTCCTCCATTTCTATGCCTCCCTTATATAATAAAGAATTTTCAGTTAATTTTGAACCCTCTTCTTTTGACAAATTTTTTATGTCTATGTCGAAATAAAGTGAAACTTTAATCAGTGGGGGTTTTCTTCATCCCCCACTGATTATTAGCCCTCACCAATCGGACTTTAATGGGCAGCCCGACCCCCACCTAACTTCTTTGCTTTCGCTGAATTTTGAGGTGGGGGTCGGGCTGCCCATTAAAGCGGGATAAATGTATAACGTGCAAACAACAAAAAGAAAGAGCGGGAGAACCCGCTCTTTCTAAGCCATCATATATGGGATTATTTTTGGAAACCGCCTAATTGTTGCTCAGCTAGTGAAACTAGACGTTTAGTAATTTCGCCACCAACAGAACCGTTAGCGCGAGCTGTTGCATCAGCTCCAAGTTGAACACCAAACTCTTGAGCGATTTCGTATTTCATTTGATCTAATGCTGCTTGAGCACCAGATACTGCTAATTTATTTGTGCTTGCCATGTTGTATCACCTCCTTGTGAGTATAGAGTGTGATAAACAACATGACTTCATACATATTTTAGATATGGTAATTTATGGTTTTAGAAAAGTTCTTCGAATTTTTCTTCTTCCGCCACTACTTCTACCGTTTGTAATACCATTGTTTCTTTGTTCGCTACAGCTTCATCAATTAATGGTGTGAAATCGTATTTCGCTTCAAAACGATTCGCTTTTTCACGCTTCGGCTTCGTCGCTGGGCTTGCTGGTGTGAATACTGTACAGCAATCTTCGTACGGACGAATTGAAATATCATATGTGCCGATTTCTTCAGCGATTTTAATAATTTCTAATTTATCCATCGTAATAAGTGGACGAATAACTGGATAGTTTGTTACTTCGTTAATCGTATGCATACTATCTAACGTTTGGCTTGCTACTTGTCCAAGACTTTCACCAGTTGTGATTGCAAGTGCATTACGCTCCTCTGCGATACGCTCTGTAATACGCATCATCATACGGCGCATAACTGTCATTGAATAGCTAGATGGAATTTCTTTATTAATCGTTTTTTGCACTTCTGTAAATGGAACAAGGTGAAGTGTTACACGTTTACAGTACTTCGTTAACTCTTGTGCTAAATCAATTACTTTTTGTTTCGCACGCTCGCTTGTGAAAGGTGGGCTATGGAAATGAACTGCTTCCACAGACACGCCGCGTTTCATCGTTAAGTACGTTGCTACTGGGCTATCAATACCACCAGAAAGAAGTACCATTACTTTTCCGCCAACGCCAACTGGTAAACCACCAGCTCCCATATGCTCACCACACATAATGTAGCTGTAACCACTGCGAATTTCTATACGTACATTCACATCTGGATTATGAACATCTACTGTGATATCCTCTGTATTTTCTAAAATGTGCCCACCGATTTCTGGAAGTAACTCCATCGTCTTCATTGGGAAGCGCTTATCAGAACGGTGCACTGTAATTTTAAATGTTTTCACATCGCCTTTTACTTGTAAGAAGGCTGCTAATGCACCCTTTTTAATATCTTCTAATTCTGATGGTACTTTCATCGCTAAGTTAAACTTATGAATACCAAATACATCTTTCAATCTTTCAGAAATTGCTTCATGGTCTTCGCCATTTAATTGAATGTACATACGGTCATGCGTTGCATCGATTTTAATATTTGGGAACTTTTTCAGTTTAAACTTTACGTTATCTTTTAATGTGCTTACAAATTTAGAGCGGTTCTTACCTTTAGTCGTCATCTCTCCGTAACGAACTAAAATATATTCATATGTCATCATATTCCTTTACCTCATCACTTCATGTAATTTTGGCATTGTCTCTTTCACAATACCTTCAAATTGTTTTACTTCTTCCATCGTGTTTTCTGGTGCCAAACTAATGCGAATAGCACTTGCAGCAGCGGCATGCGGTACTCCCATTGACACTAACACTCTGCTCACTTCATTTGCTTTTGAAGAACAAGCAGACTTCGTCGATACATATACACCGTGCTCTTCTAAAGCATGAACGACCACTTCTGGTTTTAAACCAACAAATGATACATTTAAAATGTGCGGTGCTGCATATGCAAGCGACGTATTGATCGTTACATCTTCCATCTCTTTAAAGAAACGGACAAGCTCTGTTTGTAAATTGTGCAAATGAGCTATCTTTTCTTTCACTTGTTCCATTGTCATGCGAAGTGCTTTCACCATCGCTACAATGCCAGGTAAGTTTTCTGTACCAGAGCGATATTTAAGCTCTTGTTGACCACCTGATAAAATTGGATCTAACCTTACGCCATCACGTACATAAAGAAGACCTGTTCCTTTTACACTGTGGAATTTATGTCCAGATATTGAGCAAAGATCAATATGAGAAGCATATAAATCAAGCGGTACTTTTCCTATCCCTTGTACATGGTCCACATGGAATCTTATTTTCGGATAGTTCGATAATAACGTTCCAATTTCAGCAACAGGCTGAATTGCTCCAGTCTCGTTGTTCACGTGAATAATTGACATAAGAATCGTATCTTCACGAAGTGCTCGTTTTACATCCTCTACCGATACAATACCATGCTCATTAACCGGTAAATATGTTACATCAAAACCGAGATCTTCTAATTGTTTATATGCTTCAAACACAGACGCGTGTTCAATATTTGTTGTAATGATATGTTTACCGCGCGAACGATTCCTCATCGCTATTCCTTTAATCGCAAGGTTATTCCCTTCCGTTCCACCTGATGTGAAAATAATCTCAGAAGGTTTAACATGAAGAAGCTGCGCTGCAATCGTTCTTGATTGTGTTAATAGACGCTCTGCCTCTCCCCCAAGCGAATGAATAGAAGAAGGGTTTCCAAAATATTTTCCAGCAACCGTTACGTACGATTGAAGGGCTTCTGGATATGGCTTCGTCGTCGCACTATTATCAAAATAGATCATCGTTCTTCCCCTTTCAGCGCTGTCACATCATATAATCATATCACAAATACGTGTCATTACGCTAAGACTACTAAAAGGTTCCGTTATATTTTAAAACGAATAACCTTACTGTATTCCGCTATTCATTATAGCAACATCGCCCCTAAAATTACACAAAAAAACAAACCCTTATGAAAGGGTTTGTTCATTGTCTACATATTCAGCTATTTTTTGAACAACGCCAGGTTCAAGTTGCTCTAGTACAGAAGCCGCTTGTTCTAAAGCTGCATCGTATTGATATTCACGGAATAATTTCTCCGCATAATTTAAGCTCTCTGCAAGGTTCTCATCATGACTGCGGTAACGATTACCGTATTGAATTAATTTTTCAACTAAATACGCTTGTCCAATTAACTCTTCTGTCATTTCAGCTACACCATTAACAGTTGTGTACGCTTCTTCTAAACTGCTATTTACAGCGTTCATATTTAACGGTTTCACTTCTAACTGATCATATACAGCTTGCATTGCCATTTGTCCTCTTTTTAAATCTTCCATAATGCTCTCTGGAAGACCTGGCAAATTCGACTTTTGCATAAAACGTTTCGTTTCAAAAATGATATTTCGCATTTCTTGTAACTTCTCACGCACTTCAAATTCCTCTTTACGCATCGTTTGCAGCATTTCTTTATATTCTGCATGAAGTACTTTTAACGTTTCACATTGCTCATAAACCTCTTCTAGTTCCTCACGAATAATAGAGAAGGCAATATCTTGTTCCGCAACGCGTAATTGCAGCATTTCAAAACGTTTCATTAAAATGTGCATTTGTTTTTCAATTACTTTTTGAGACTCAATATCCTTATCTTGTAACTGATAACTTTGTTTCACAAGTTGTGTTTCTGCTTTTGTTTCAATCGTTTCAATGCGAATTTCTTCTAAGTCTTCATAAACAGAAAGTGTTTTTTGCTCCACATAATGTCTCGCATGTACTTCTTGTTCCAGCTGATCATAGAAGCCATCTAAACGCGTTTTTAAGTTTTCTACTTTTTCAGCCGCTTCCGTTATATGAAGCTCCTGTATATCCATTAAACATGTTTGTAGTTGTGTCGTCATATCACGAACTTCTTTAGGGACTTCCAAATACTCTAATACATAACCTTGTCTTACCATGTCATTATGTCCCTGTAATAAATCTTCCAACTGAACCGGTAAAGTCGCTTGACACTCTACCAATAAATCTGGAATTTGGTGAATAATGATTTCTAAACCTGCTAAACCTTCTTCTAAACTAATAACAATTTCTCTCGCTTTTAAATAGTCGCCATTATCTGTTGCCTCTTCAAAGCTTTTAAACTTATTAGATTCAGCATCTAGCATCTCTTCAATTTTCTGCTCTGCTGCTCCATACATATGTCTATGGGCAAGAACACTCTTCTTCATACTACGATATGTATCACGTAACCCTTCAATTTCCGAGCTATTTTTTTCATGGCTTTCTAACAATTGCTGTAATTCATTTAAAATGTCTGTAATACGATTATCAGCGTCATCTAAACCACTTATGGATTCATTCATCGCATGCTTTGCTTTTCGGAAGGAGAATTGCGAGGCGAATTTTCGCGCTTGCGCTAAATCTTTGTCTGCTTTCGGAAGGGTTGTTGATACAATCTCATCCCATTCTTCACGCCATTTACCAAACAGTTCTTCTGTTTGACCTGTCATATTTAAGTCTTTCACCCGTTTTAGTTCATCTGCCACAGGTTTATCTTTTATCTCTTGTTTCCACTGCTCAAGTGCTTCAATATCTTTATATGAACGATTTCTTATCACAAGCTCTATCATGAGCAGCACTAGAATAGAGCTTACTACAATGATAACGATCGTCAGGATAGAATCCATGCAAAAAAGCCTCCTAGTTATATCTCTTTTTTTGTCCGTTCCGTTTATGAAATGGAAGGCATTATGTATAAAAAGGGAATTCCCCTATATTTAACAACTAACAATGTACTAATCATACCATGTAATGGCTTGTTTTTGACCTAGTTTTTTTTAAAATTTCATGTTTCTTTCAATGCAATTGTAATCTTTCTCAATCTTCTGCTTGCTCCTCTACCTATCCTCAAATGATTGTAGTAGCAGGTTCCCTTTCATATGAGATGCGAAATAAATTTTGCGCACAAGTGGTGGTTCAATAGAAATTGCATGCACATTTCCTTGCTTTACCGCTTGCTCTACTGACATTTCTGGAAGTAACGTAATACCAAGTCCAGCACCGACCATCGCAAGCATCGGTTCTGCATAAGAAGTTTCAAATGCAATGATTGGTTTCGCACCTATCCCTTGAAACATATCCGTAATCATTTTCCTTACATCACAAATTTCTGGATATACGATTAACTTTTCATTTTGCAAATCTTCCATCCGGATTACTATTTTCTCTTTATAAAGATGATTACTTGAAACTACACAAACAATTTTTTCTTCTCGCATTTCTTTTATACACGTAGCGCCTTCTACTACTGAATCGACGAACATCGCTTCAATCTTCCGTTCTTTAAAGAGTCCCAGTAGTACTTTCGTATGCTCAATTTTCCATTCTACTTCGAATCCGTCACCTAATATATCTTTACATTTTGATATGTAATGCGCTGCTAAACTTGGCAATATGCCTATAGAAATTTTCCGCTTCTCTTGGAAATTCTTCATTTCGGCTTTCACTTCATGTATGTGTTCCAAAATGGGTAACATCCTTGTTATAAATAACTCTCCAGCCTTTGTTAACTCCACTCCTTGCGCGGAACGCTTGAGTAAAGTAACCTCTAAATCCGCTTCTAACCTTTGAATTTGCTTACTAAGCGCCGGTTGAGAAATATGTAACAGCTTACTCGCCTTTGATAAACTTCGCGTATTCTTCACTTCAAGAAACGATCGTACTGCCTCCAAATCCATCGTACACACCTCTAACAAAAAGTTATAACTGTCATAAAAAATCGATATTTCCTTCTATAAACAATTACTCTTTATACTTATTTCATCAACTTACTATAACGAAATGTAAAGGGGAAAGATACTCATGGACAAAAAACAAATGCTACTCGGATCCCTCCTATGCTTACTTGCCGTAACTGCTTGGGGATTTATGTTTCCTGTCATGGCAAATGCCCTGCAGTTTATCGATCCGTTCTTCTTCACAACTATCCGATACGGATCAGCAGCTATTATTTTTCTTATTTTTCTATTCATTACCGAAGGAAAAACTTCACTCCGCTTAGAAAAAAGAGCACTTTCGTTATTCTTTTACGGAACAGTCGGTTTCGCTGGATATGGTTTTCTCATTTTTTACGGCCAACAACTTGCCGGGCCTTCTGGGGCCATCCATGCTGCGATGATTCAATCTCTTATGCCGCTCATCGCTTTATTATTGCAGTGGATAACAAAAAATAAGCGCCCACAAAACTACACATTCCTTTGTATGTTCGTTGCATTGCTCGGTGTTATGCTTGTCATTTCAAAAGGAAATATTCACTTATTATTTGGAGCTGCCAGTCACCTCTCAACAAATATACTTATGCTATGCGGCGTTACTTGCTGGGTCATTTACACGAACGGCGGTGCTCGTTTTCAATCTTGGTCACCACTCAGGTATACGACGTTAACTTGTTTATTCGGCTCGATTTCACTCATCGTTATCGTCACTTTCTTCACTTACACAAACATCGTTACTATGCCGGCACTACGTACAATTATGAGCGTTCGTTTTGAACTCTTGTATATGTCGATTATTGCAGGTGTTATCGCTGTATTTTGCTGGAACACAGGAAATCGCTATATTTCATCTATTAACGGCATATTATTTATGAATTTAGTTCCTATACTTGCACTTATCGGTTCCATCTTTCGAGGTTATACAGTCGACAAAATTGAAATTGCCGGAGCCTCCTTAACAATTATCGCGCTATTATGCAACAATGTATGGCAAAGGAAAGCAAACACAAAAATCCCCACCTCAGTTCGTTAGGTGGGGATTTTTCACATATGAACAGCTCTTGGCAATTCATAGTACATATTGGTTGTACATAATGTTTGCTCCATCCATTGTTCAATTTCTTTCGTGTACATTTCTATGAAAAATGTCTCCGACGGAAAAGAATGCAGCACTTCTGATATATATTGTGGATATAAAAACGGCATATTTATCATGCCTTTTAATTGCGTCATAAACATTGTAAAAGATACCTTCTTAAACTCTCGTTTCATTTGTCCTTGCTTTATGATTTGCTCTATATAATATCTTTCTTTAGAAAAGTAAATGGTCATCACTTCGCGAATTAATGTCGTATCAAGTGAAAGCTCTCGGTAGAAGAAACGTGTCAGTTCCCTATTTTCAAATTGATATCGTAAAATCCCGCGCACCATTTGCACCATCACATCTTTAGCCGACAAATATTCTCTCTGTTCGAACGACATTTCAATCACATGAATATATCCTTCTAAAAAGTCAGTAATAAGCTGTTCTAATAAACCTTGCTTTCCAGCAAAATAATATGAAATATTCGCTACATTCACATCCGCTCGCTTTGCAATTTCTCGCACCGACGTTCCATCATAACCCTTCGTGTTAAACAACGATATTGCCGCATCAATTACTTTTTGTTTCGTCTGTTTCATGCGCTCACTTCCTCTCACTGAACAGCTATAGTGTAAATTTCTTGACTTTTAAGACAAATTCCTTTAATTTTCTATCGACAAAGTCATGTGAAATACATCGTATTTTGCTAATGTTTTACACATCTCGATAAAAAGGGAGTTGTTTCCATGTTTACAAAAGAAAGTTATGCAGGTTCTCGTGAAGAGCAATACGAGACAGTAATTAAACAACTGGATGCATTATTAACTGGCGAACCAAACGTAGTCGCAAACTTATCAAATGCGTCCGCATTATTAAATCAATTTTTAGATCGTGTGAATTGGGTTGGCTTTTATGTAACAGAAGGAAATCAGCTTGTTCTTGGACCTTTCCAAGGAATGCCGGCTTGCGTGCGCATTCCATTTGGACGAGGCGTTTGCGGCGTTGCAGCTGAAACGAAAACAACGCAGCTTGTAGCAGACGTTCACCAATTCCCAGGACATATCGCTTGCGATAGTGCTTCGAATTCAGAAATCGTTGTACCGATTGTGAAAGAAGAAACTGTCATTGGTGTACTTGATATTGATAGCCCTGAAAAAAATCGTTTTGATGAAGTAGATCAGCGCTATTTAGAAAAGTTTGTGGAAACACTCTTAAAACATATTTAAAAAAGAAAAGAGCGAGTTATCGATTGCGTACATCACGTACGAAACCGATAGCTAGCTCTTTTTTATTAATTACTAACAGTAGATATTTTCTTTAGTGCCTGTTCTAAATCAGAAACGATATCCTCCCATGATTCTAAACCGACAGATAAACGTATTAAATTATCGTAAATACCCATTTCTTGTCTTAGCTCAGCTGGAATTGCAGCGTGCGTCATCGTTGCTGGATGCTGAATTAACGTTTCTGTATCCCCTAAACTTACGGCAATTGTAATAAAGTGAAGGTCATTGATAAACGCTTGCGTCTCTTCTTTTCCGCCTTTTACTGAAAAAGAAACCACACCGCCGCCTCGTTTCATTTGGCGAGATGCTAACTCACCTTCTGGATACCAAACACCTTCTACTGCATCATGATTTTTCAGAAACGATACAATTTTTTCTGCATTATCACAATGACGGTCCATCCTTACCGCTAGTGTCTTTAATCCGCGTAACAATAACCACGCATCAAACGGCGCCATAATACCGCCGATATCTTTTCGCATCGGGCGAATTTTTTCGGCTAACGCTTTCGTTTTACAAATCGTTACACCCGCCACAACATCGCCATGACCGCCAATATATTTTGTCGCACTATGAACAACCGCGTCACAACCAAGCTCAAGCGGTCTTTGTAAATAAGGTGAACAAAACGTATTATCAACAACGACAAGTAATCCATTTCGCTTCGCAACCTGAATCACTTGTTTTAAATCGATTAATTTCATTGTTGGGTTAATCGGTGTCTCAACGAAAATAACCTTTGTATTTGGACGGATTTTATTTTCGACATCAGCCTCTGTCTCCATATCACAAAACGAATGCGTAATCATAAATTTCTCTTCTAACACTTCTAAAAAACCGTACGTGCACCCATATAATCCATTTGAACAAATAATATGATCTCCAGCTTTTAGAAAACCAATTAACGTTGCGGAAATAGCTGCCATACCGGATCCGAAAGCAAGCGCTTCTTCTCCTCCTTCTAACACCGCCATACGTTCTTCAAATAATTTTACAGTTGGATTTCCAAGCCTTGAGTAAATATAAGACGGATCCACTCCCGCAAAACTCGCCTCTCCTTGTTGCGCAGTCTCAAATGTAAATGTAGACGTCTGAAATAACGGTGGTGTTAAACTTCCTTTATGTTCCTCAGATGTATACCCGTGATGAATTAACGCTGTCTCCATATGCTTCTTTTTCATAAAAACATCCCCTTTTATGTTTTTACTGCCGCATATTCATCAAAAAAATTAATGAACATTTTTTACTACATTTTATGTAAGCGTTTTATTTGTGTTTCTATCACTTCTTTTATATCGTTTTAAATTCCTTCTTGTTCATTTCCAAAATTTATATGCATAAAACAAAAACGTACTCGCTTGACGAAACTCTGGGTAAAAGATATAATAGCGTTTGTGTAAAATAAAAAGGCAGCCTTGTAATGTGAGTTTATCGTTTGTATTTTGTTCCTCTACGGAGGTGTATCTCGTAACTCCCTGCTGCTGGAGCGAAGGTACATGAAAACAAAATGCCCGTAAATATCGATTACGTCTGTTTTTATTTTACGTAAATAAAAACATTTTTAAAGGAGGAGTCAACTATGGCTCGTTATACAGGTCCAGCTTGGAAACTGTCTCGTCGTCTTGGAATCTCTCTAAGCGGCACAGGAAAAGAATTAGAAAAACGCCCTTACGCACCAGGTCCTCACGGTCCTAACCAACGTAAGAAACTTTCAGAATACGGTTTACAATTACAAGAGAAACAAAAACTTCGTCACATGTACGGCATGACTGAGCGTCAATTCCGTCGCACATTTGACCAAGCAGGTAAAATGCCTGGTAAGCACGGCGAAAACTTCATGATCCTTCTTGAAGCTCGTCTTGACAACTTAGTTTACCGTATGGGCTTAGCTCGCACTCGTCGTGCAGCTCGCCAATTAGTAAACCACGGTCACATCACAGTTGATGGATCTCGCGTAGATATCCCATCTTACCGTGTAAAACCTGGTCAAACAATCAGCGTTCGCGAAAAATCTAACAGCCTTGTTGTTGTTAAAGAAGCGATCGAAGTTAACAACTTCGTACCAGAATACTTAACTTTCGATGCTGATAAATTAGAAGCTACTTACACTCGTCACGCTGAGCGTTCTGAGTTAGCAGCTGAAATCAACGAAGCATTAATCGTAGAGTTCTACTCTCGTTAATGACAAAAAGCCAATCCTCTGGATTGGCTTTTTTCGTTTATATATAAAATAAAATTATTTATTTTCCTCTTTCTGAACATATACATAAGCATCTTTCTGCTCTTTATGTACATCCACCTTCGAATTCTCTGCAAGCTGACCCGCGTTTAGCAAAGAAAAAATAATGAGCGCTTCTAGTGACATTTTGTTTTACCACTCCTTTCTAGTTGTTATACATTTATCATACCGCTTACATGTGATTTCCGTATGAACTCGAAAAGGAGATTACAACAAAAGGTTACAGGAATATGAATGCACGCTATAATAACCATTAAATAGGAGGTCGATTCATTTTGACAATAAATCAAATGGTTCAATTGGGTAGCGCATGTATGTTGTTTATTACTTCCGCGCTTATTAATTGGTATCAGGGGAGTAATTTGATAGATTATCCCGATGAGTGGAAATATAGCGCGAAGTTTACGAATTACTTTAAAGGCACCGTTTCAAATTACGAAGATATTTATCAAATTGATTTCTTTATATATGCGGCAAAGTTTTATCCAACAGCATTTATTGTTATGCTCATTAGCTTACTTTATATGATCGTATTAATTCTTCATATTCTATTTACAAGAACTCGTAAGGTAATCTAAATTCATACATAAAAACCCCGAATCATAAACTTTTCAGCCTACAATTCGGGGTACTATTTGTTTTATATTCGTTTCTAATTAGTAACGAATTAAGAAATATTTCTTTTTACCGCGGCGAATGATTGTGAATTTACCTTCGATGCGGTCGTTTTCTGTTACAACGTAGTCTAATGCTTGTGTACGCTCACCGTTTACGTAGATTGCGCCGTTCGTTACATCTTCACGTGCTTGACGTTTTGATGGAGAGATTTTGCTTTCTACAAGTAAGTCGATTAATACTGTATCTTCTGCAGTACGTTCTACAGATGGTACGTCTTTGAATCCTTGTTCGATTTCGCTTGCAGTCAGTTCTGCTACAGAACCGCTGAATAATGCAGCTGAAATTTTAATCGCTTGCTCTAATGCTTCTTCGCCGTGAACAAGTTTTGTCATTTCAGAACCTAATGCTTTTTGTGCTGCACGTTTTTCTGGTGCTTCAGCTACTTGCTTTTCAAGCTCAAGAATTTCTTCATGAGATAAGAATGTGAAGTATTTTAAGTATTTAACAACGTCGCGGTCATCTGTGTTAATCCAGAATTGGTAGAACTCGTAAGGAGTTGTTTTCTCTGGGTCTAACCAAATTGCGCCGCCTTCTGTTTTACCAAACTTCGTACCGTCTGATTTAGTAACTAGTGGAATTGTTAAACCGAATGCTTTCGCATCTTCTTCTGATTTACGGATTAATTCAAGACCAGCTGTAATGTTACCCCATTGGTCACTACCACCGATTTGCAAGCGGCAATTATGGTTTTGGTATAAGTTTAAGAAGTCGTATGATTGTAAAATCATATAACTAAACTCAGTGAATGAAATACCAGTATCTAAACGAGATGCTACTGTATCTTTTGCTAACATATAGTTTAAACCGAAGTTTTTACCGATATCGCGTAAGAATGAAATTACATCTAAGTTACCAAGCCAATCATAGTTATTAGCCATTGTTGCTGGGTTGTCCACGTTTTCGAACTCTAAGAAGTTTGAAAGTTGGTTTTTAATGCTTTCTGTGTAGTAAGCAACTGTATCTTTCGTATTTAATGTACGCTCTGCTTTTTTACCACTTGGGTCACCGATCATACCAGTACCACCGCCAACAAGTGCGATTGGTTGGTGACCAGCTAATTGGAAACGACGTAACATTAATACTGGTAACATATGACCGATGTGTAAGCTATCCGCTGTCGGATCGAAACCACAGTATAATTTAACGCTTTCTTTTTCTAATAATTGCTCAAGTCCCTCAGCATCTGTTTGCTGATTAATTAGACCGCGAAATTCAAGATCTTGTAAAATACTCATATCCTACATACTCTCCTTTAAGTTCATTACTGGCGTGAAGGTTGAAAACATAAAAAAATCGCCCCTTGAAATAAGGGACGATTTTGATTATCGCGTTACCACCCTAGTTGCAGGCAAAAAAAGCCTACCACCTTATTTACATAACGGCTTAGCACCGTCTTTTCCCTTTTGAATACCATTCAATCGAAAAAAGATGCTCTAGGGGCGTAATTCGCGATCATCTATGTGCTGATTTTCACCGGCCATCAGCTCTCTAAAACAGGGAAATGATCACTACTTCTCCCTTTCCACGCTCAATTATTCATATACTTTTCTTTATACCATCATTTATATAGGCGTGTCAAATAGAGGTGGGGTTTCTCTTCTTGCCAATCCTTTACAACGTCGCAAAGAGTATCGTAATAAGAGAAAGGATTGGAACCCCAACTAATAACGATACGTGAAACACAACCGATAAATCATTCCCAATCGTCGCCTCCACAGGATCTTTCGCTGGAGAACCGAGAAAGCCAATTAATCGATCGAAGCGACTTACCGTTTTTGGAAAATCCGGTATCTCTACATGGTCACTATCTAAATGTTGCTGTAATTTATATTCATTCTTAAAGGGATTTTCGCTCAATTTCATCCACCTCCAGCAATTGTTTCAATTTCTTTATTCCGTTATGGAGTCTCGATTTTACTGTTCCAATCGGAATGTTTAATATCTCAGCAATTTCTTTTTGCTGCATATCATGATAATAAGAAAGAATAAGGACAGCTCGTTGCTCTTCCGGAACTTTCAAAATCGCTTCTCTTACTGTGAGCCGTTCTTCGTGAGAGAATTCTTTTTCCTGAATCGGCACTAAAAATGGCAAAAGCGTACGCCACTTTTTTCTTCTATTTAATTTATTAATCATAAGACGATAACCAATTTGGAATAAATACGTTTTTATTTTTCCTTTTTCAGGTTCATACATATGTTTCTTTCGTTCTAGCATCAAAAACGTATCTTGCACAAGGTCTATACTTAATTGTTCATCTCGGTTAAATCGATACAAAAATGTATATAGCGCTGGTTTGATCAAAACATATAGTTTTTCTCCCGCCTGTTTATCTCCACTTTGATACGCAAGCATGAGTTCCTCCTCAATCCCAATCTGCGCCATGATTTTTGATCTCCTTTATTCCTTTTAACGTTAATGAAATGCGGGAAATTAAATAGCAACTTGCGACAATAATCCATACTTGTGATTGATTCGTAAAAAATTGAACATACGGGTTTTGTATTGTATGACCTGTTGAAACTAAAATATTTAATACCTGCACACATATGCATGCATACACTGCAAGACAAGCTGAAATCGTATCAAATACATTCCAGCGAAAATACACTTTTGTTTTTGTAAAATCAATTTTATATCCTTTTTTCCGTACTATATATTTTCTATCAAACGGAATAATGATCGAAAATATAACAATCATCATAACCCCAGCTGTAATCATTGATACTTTAAATCCGATTGGCATCGGTAATAGCAAACCACAAGAAAATACGACTATAATTCCAATTACAGCAAAAGTAAGAAGTAACTTATTAGACATATAAAAGCCTCCCTCATCTATTCTTTCATAAATGTATACAGACGAGAGGAAGGCACTTCGTTCAAATTTTATTTTATTTTTTTAATAATCTTCGCAGGATTTCCGCCAACTACTACATTGTCCGGCACATCTTTCGTTACGACGGCGCCAGATGCGATAACAGCATTATCTCCAATTGTTACACCAGGATTAATAATTGCTCTTCCGCCAATCCATACGTTATCGCCAATTGTAACTGGTTTTCCGTATTCTGATCCGCTTATTCGCTCTACTGGATCAAGCGGGTGTGTTGCTGTATAAATGTGAACTCCTGGAGCTAACATACAGTTCACTCCGATTGTCACCGGGCATACATCTAAAATGGTACAATCAAAGTTCGCGTAAAAATTTTCACCCACGTGAATGTTATAGCCGTAATCACATCTAAAAGAAGATTCAAGATGAATGCTATCTCCAGTCGTTCCGAATAGTTCTTTTACGATTTCGCTACGCTCTTTTAATTGTACTTCTGACGTTTCATTTAATTTTCTCGTTAATATACGAGCTTGCTCCCTCTCTTGAACTAAAACTGGATCAGCTGGTATGTACATTTCACCTAGTATCATCTTTTCTTTTTCTGTTTTCATTTCATTATCCCCCTTAACTTATATATACGAGTTTATAATAACATAAAAAAGGCCTGAACGTTATTTCGTTCAGACCTTCCTCTCTTAATCTTCCATCGTTGATAAGTCACCTGTTGGTAAGTTTAATTCCCACGCTTTTAATACGCGGCGCATAATTTTACCACTTCTCGTTTTCGGTAATTTATCTCTAAATTCAATTTGTCTTGGCGCTGCATGAGCTGCTAGGCCTTTCTTTACAAATTGACGAATTTCTTCTTTTAATTCATCAGATGGTTCGTATCCTGCTCGAAGCGCGATAAATGCTTTAATGATTTCTCCGCGCACTGGATCTGGAATACCAATTACACCAGCCTCTGCAACAGCAGCATGCTCGATGAGTTTGCTTTCTACTTCAAACGGACCAACTCGCTCACCTGACGTCATAATTACATCATCAATACGTCCTTGGAACCAGAAGTATCCATCTTCATCCATATAAGCAGAGTCACCTGATACGTACCAATCTCCTGGCATGAAATAAGACTCATACTTTTGCTTGTTATTCCAGATGCCACGCATCATCGCTGGCCAACCCTTACCAATTGCTAAGTTACCCATTGTATATGGAGGAACTTCATTTCCTTCATTATCAACAATCGCTGCTTTCACACCTGGAATTGGTTTACCCATTGAACCTGGACGAATTTCCATACAAGGGTAGTTACAAATAACTTGTCCACCTGTTTCTGTCATCCACCACGTATCATGAATACGAAGTCCAAATGCGCTCATACCCCAGCGAATTACTTCTGGATTTAACGGTTCACCAACGCTTAATACGTGGCGCACTTGTGATAAATCATATTTTTTAATTGCGTCTTGTCCAGCACCCATTAACATACGGAATGCTGTTGGCGCGCTATACCAAACTGTTACACCGTAATCTTGCAATGCTTCATACCACGCTTCTGGACTAAAGCGCCCGCCTAAAACAACATTTGATGCCCCAACTAACCACGGTGCGAAAATACCGTAAGCTGTTCCAGTTACCCAGCCTGGGTCAGCTGTGCACCAATATACATCGTCTTCTTTTAAATCTAATACCCATTTCGCCGTTTGATGGTGCTGCACCATTGCATTTTGCGCATGAAGCACACCTTTTGGCTTACCAGTAGAACCAGACGTGTAATGTAAAATTAAACCGTCTTCACGACCTAACCATTCAATATGTAATTCTTTTGAAGCTTGTTCAAATAAAGGATTGAACGCTACCGTTTTACCGCCTTCTTCTACATTATCTCCAACAAGGAAGACTGTTTTTAAAGCAGGTAAATCATTTAATGGTACGCGCTCTAACAATTCAGGCGTTGTAATTAACACCTTTGCTTCGCTATCTTCTAAACGATCGCGAACAGCGCCTTCCATAAATGCTTCAAATAGTGGACCAACGATTGCCCCTAATTTCACTGCACCAAGAAGTGCGAAATATAATTCTGGAGAACGCGGCATAAAAATAAAAACGCGATCGCCTTTTTCTACATCGCCATAATTTTTCAGGACGTTTCCTGCTTTATTAGAAAAATCCTTCATTTCCTTAAATGTATACTTCTCTTTTCGCGATCCATCTTGATAATAAAGGGCTACTTTATTTTTACGATCGGATTTCGCATGCTTGTCAATTGCCTCATACGCCATATTTACTCGGCCTGTCTCATTCCAAGTAAAGTTTTTATTAACCTCTTCCCAGTTAAAATTCGCGTATGCCTCATCATAATTCGGCAAATTATTTTCTCCTTTAATGACAGGAAGCGTTTCTACTTTCATACTTTACATCCCCCTCCTATGTATTCTATTATCTATTATAATAACATTATTTAAAATTTTCAGTATATTTGTTGATTTTTAGACAAATTTTTAATGACAAATTTCGATTCACATCGCATATATTATAAAGTACGATATTAATAGATTCACAAACCCTCAAGGTGGTGAGCAATACATTGATTCATAAAAAAATATATAATGCCAGAAACTTGAAAACAGCGAAAGGCACTTTAATTATTGAAGGGCCTGTCTCTACACATAACTTAGAAATGTATGAATTTCATCCAGATTTAGTTGCGTTTCGTCCTGCCGAGCAGCAATATAAAGCAATTGTCGAAATTTCTAAATTACCAGAAGCTCGTCTCATTATTGCGAGACATGACCAAACGATTGTTGGATATGTTACATACTTGTATCCTGATCCACTTGAACGATGGTCAGAAGGAAAAATGGAAAACTTAATTGAACTCGGGGCGATTGAAGTTGTCCCTGCCTTCCGCGGTTGCGCTGTCGGAAAGAACTTACTAGAAGTTTCAATGATGGATGATTATATGGAAGATTACATTATATTGACAACCGAATATTATTGGCACTGGGATTTAAAACAAACAGGCTTAAATGTTTGGGAGTACCGAAAAGTAATGGAAAAGATGATGAATGCTGGTGGCTTACAATGGATGGCTACAGATGATCCTGAAATTTGTTCGCATCCCGCTAACTGTTTAATGGTCCGCATCGGTAAACGCGTTGATACGGATTCTATTCAAGCATTTGATCGTCTACGTTTTCACAATCGTTTTATGTATTAATAAAGGGGGGCAACTGGAATGATTGTAGAAGAAATTATGAATCAAGATGTAGTGACACTACATCCAAACGATACAATCGAAACAGCAATCCGAACGATACGCACGAAAGGCATTCGGCACATTCCAATTGTCGATCAAAATAATCATGTCGTAGGCATTATTTCTGATCGGGATGTAAGAGATGCAAGTCCGTCTATTTTAGATGAACAAGTTTCACTCGATATGCTGAAGCAACCACTTGAACTTATTATGAAACATCCTGTAATGACTTGCCATCCTCTCGATTTCGTTGAGGAAATTGCTACTTTATTTTTTGAAAATAAAATTGGCTGTCTTCCTGTTACAAAGGCTGGAAAGTTAGTTGGAATCATTTCTGAATCTACTGTGCTGCACACGTTAGTGAAATTAACAGGAGCACATCAACCGAGTTCACAAATTGAAATTCAAGTAAAAAACGAACCTGGTATTCTCGGAAAAGTCGTTGCCATTTTTAGTGAATTACAAATCAATATCGTGAGCGTTCTCGTCTATCCAGCAAAAGATGAGAATGATAAAGTACTCGTTTTCCGCATTCAAACGATGAATCCGCTAAAAGTGATTGATGCACTTGAAGCAGAAGGCTACCGCGTATTATGGCCGAACATTATGGGGATGCAAGCATGAGTAGCGCGTTTATTTATTCGGATGACTTTCGGGGCTATTCGTTTAGCCCTGATCATCCTTTTAACCAACTGCGCGTCACACTTACGTATGATTTATTACAAAAGGGTGGTTTCATCTCTCCTTCTCAAATCATCTCACCACGGATGGCTACAGATGAAGAGATCGCCTACGTTCATACAGAGGAATACATAAATGCGGTAAAACGTGCTGGAGAAGGTAATTTAGAAAAATCAATTGCGATGACATATGGACTTGGAACAGAAGATACACCGATGTTTCCAAATATGCATGAAGCAAGCGCATTACTCGTTGGTGGTACATTAACGGCTGTCGATGCTGTTCTTTCCGGGAAAGTAAAACACGCGCTTAATTTGGGCGGCGGCTTACATCACGGATTCCGCGGCAAGGCATCTGGCTTTTGTATTTATAACGATAGTTCCATCGCAATGAAATATATTCAGAAGAAATACGGTTTACGTGTTTTATATATTGATACAGATGCTCATCACGGTGATGGTGTACAGTGGTCTTTTTACGACGATCCTAACGTATGCACTATTTCCCTACATGAAACCGGTCGTTATTTATTTCCTGGAACTGGCGCTGTAAATGAACGCGGACAAGGGAATGGCTATAGTTACTCTTTTAATGTTCCACTCGATGCTTTTACAGAAGACGAATCGTTCTTAGATTCTTATCGAACTGTCGTAAAAGAAGTTGCCGCATACTTTAAACCGGATATTATTTTAACGCAAAATGGCGCTGACGCACATTATTACGACCCACTTACACACCTTTGCGCAACGATGAATATTTACCGTGAAATACCGAAGCTCGCTCGTGAAATCGCTAATAAATATTGCGACGGTCGCTGGATCGCTGTCGGCGGTGGTGGCTATGACCACTGGCGCGTCGTCCCAAGAGCTTGGGCACTCATTTGGCTCGAAATGAACAACATCCAAAACATCTCAGGTTATCTCCCTCCAGAATGGATTGACGCTTGGAAAGGACAAGCTGAAACAGAACTTCCCCTCACATGGGAAGACCCAGACAACATGTACAAACCTATCCCCCGCAAACCAGAAATTGAAGAAAAGAATGCATTAACTGTAACAAAATCCCTTGAAATTATTCGGAATAATATGACAAAATCTTTGTACTAAACGAAAAGGAGGCTCGTTTTTGAATAGCCTCCTTTTATTTATAGTTTGTATTGTCGACTTCTGTCGGTAAGTCGATATATTTTGAGAATCGCTGATATATTTTACTTCACAATTAATCGGTCCAACCTTTATGAGAAAAGGCGTGATATTATGTGGAAGCAACAAATGATCTCCACAAAACGTGGCACATTTGAACTCTTTACAAAAGGAAATGGCAAACCACTTTGTATTACACATCACTATTCACAATTTAATGAAACTGGTGATTACTTTGCTGATGTTTTCACTTCTACGCATCGTGTATTTCTTATTAATTTACGAGATGCTGGTAACTCGACAAAAGCCCATTCAGAAAAAGAATTAATTATGATTGAAACAATTCACGATTTAGAAGCTATACGAGAAGCTTTACAACTTCCAACATGGCACTTCGCGGGTCATTCAACAGGTGGTATGCTTGGACTTTTATATGCAATTACATATCCAAATTCCTTACAATCATTAGTCGTGGCCGGAGCTGCAGCAAGTAACTATACCGAAACATCATTTTGCATTTATAACCGCGAACATCCACAGTTTCATTATATGCAACAACTCATCGAAAACTTAAAAAACCCTCACCTTACAAGTGAAGAACGGAAAGAAATATCTACTAAGAGAACAAAATTATCATTGTATAAACCCGAAAACTACAACTCTTATTTTTGTAAACCAATCCAAAAAGCAATGTCCGCTAGCCGGATGAACGCTTTCGCCAATGAATATCCGTCATTTGATTTAAGAGAAAATTTACCTTCCATCCAAACAAAGACTCTCATTATATGCGGAAGACATGATGTACAGTGCCCAATTCAGTATTCTATCGAGATGCATAATGGTATACGTAATTCTATCTTCATTCCATTTGAGAACAGCAACCATTATCCTTTTTTAGAAGAAGCTGCTCATTTTACTTCTACTACTCAGACATTTTATAAAGTGAAACTTTAATCAGTGGGGGTCTTACTTCCCGTTAAATGCGGGATAAATCGTTACACTAGTACCGTTATTATTAAGGAAAGCTCATAGTCTCTATAAGACTATAAGCTTTTTTCAAAAAAATATTTCACGCTAAAAACAGCAAGAAGAATACAAAAATCATTAAACCTACATCAATGAATATCGACTTTTTATCTCCTTCTTTTATACTCATCATAAAATTAGAAATTATTTTAATTCCAAAAAAGACCATCATAAATAACCCACCGAAATGATTATTTGTAGGGTCTTCATCATAAAACATTTGTATTGCACCAATAATTAATAAGATAAGTATGATATTAGTTCCAATCTTTAAAGCCTTGTTTGATTTATTATCTTTTAATGTATCCCCCAAAATGTAGCACGCCCTCTCATGCTCTCCTATGTTTTATCTCTCTTTATATTTTAACATAAATTACCTATTATTTCCTTTTCGTTCAAATAACATAAAAAACCTGCCAATTACTCGGCAGGTACATTACACGTTAAAGCGATAACCAGCTCCCCATACTGTTTCAATATATTGCGGGTGAGCAGGATCTCTTTCAATTTTTTCACGCAGCTTTCTAATGTGAACAACGACAGTAGCTAAATCGCCAGCTGAGTCTAGTCCCCAAATGCGTTCAAATAACTGTTCTTTATTTAATACTTGGTTTGGATGCGTTACAAAGAATGTTAATAAATCAAATTCCTTCGTTGTAAACGCGATTTCTTCATTATTTATAAAAACTTTTCTCGCTCGCTGATCAATAGAAATTCCGTGAATGTATAGCGTATCGCGTTGCTTACTCACATTTCCTGATAATCTTTCATAACGAGAAATATGCGCTTTTACTCTTGCGACTAATTCACTCGGGCTAAACGGTTTCGTTATATAATCATCCGCCCCTAAACCGAGTCCGCGAATTTTATCTATATCTTCCTTCTTTGCTGAAACAAGTAAAATCGGAATATCTTTGATAGCACGTATTTGTTTACAAATTTCAAAACCGTTCATTTTCGGAAGCATAATATCTAAAATAATTAAATCATAGTCTTCCTGAAGAGCCATTTGTAGACCTATTTCTCCTGAATGTTCTACATCCACTTGAAAATCACTAATTTCTAAATAATCTCGCTGTAATTCTGCAATACTTACTTCGTCTTCTACTAGTAAAATTCTTTTCATTCTACTCACCACATTCCTGTACTTTTTTCAATGAGAAGAAAATACTTGTACCTTCCCCAAGCTTACTTTCCGCCCAAATTTCCCCGCCATGCTCTTCAATAATTTGCTTCGCTATCGCTAAACCAAGTCCACTTCCACCTGTGCTAGAATTTCGCGATTGCTCTGCACGATAAAACCGCTCAAATATATACGGCAGCGTATCCGCTTCTATACCTGATCCAGTGTCCATCACTTTTACAATGACTGTATTGTTATCACTTAATACTGTTACAGTAATTTTCTTCTCTTCTTTATCCATGTATTTCACACTATTATGAATTAAATTGGATATAACTCTATTTATCTTTTCGCAGTCGGCCGTTACATATAGTGGTGATGA
Organism: Bacillus cereus group sp. MYBK79-1; assembly: GCF_051915365.1. Classification (NCBI taxonomy): domain Bacteria; kingdom Bacillati; phylum Bacillota; class Bacilli; order Caryophanales; family Bacillaceae; genus Bacillus; species Bacillus cereus group sp. MYBK79-1. The sequence goes on from NZ_JBQAEO010000002.1 coordinate 288,489, forward strand.
ATGTAATTGTAAGTAAACTTCTATACCTTCCTCACTTAAATCCATTTGCATCTCTTCTAATAATTCCTGCATAAACACGTTTAATTCTATCGTTTCAAACTGAAAGGGAACTCGATTCAAATCTAGCTTCGAAAACAAAAAGAGCTCATCAATAAGTGTATCCATATGTTTTGCCTTCGTATGAATCGTTGTTAAATACTTATCCATTTTTTCCGGCGTATTTGCGACTCCATCTTTTATTCCTTCCACATATCCGATAATAGATGTAATCGGTGTTTTTAAATCATGAGATATGTTTGAAATGAGCTCTTTTCGATTTTCTTCATACTGTGTTTGCACTTCAATCGATTCTTTTAATTTCTTTCTCATTTCCTCAAACCCTTGATTTAATTGCCCGATTTCATCATGGGATGTAACTGGAATTTGAAAATCTAAATCCCCTTCTTTAATTCTCCCAGTCGCATCTTTCAATACAAAGATTGGTTTTATTACACTTCTTGAGACTAAATAACTTAATAGTCCTATAAGTAAAACGGCTAGCAGTAAAAGCGCTCCGAACAAAATCGGAAATAACTTTTGTGTAAGATCGACAAATGAACTTTGCCTTTTTAGTACAAATATACTCCCTTCTTCATCCCCTGGAAAATAAAAATCAAATTTTACATATCGATAAAATGTATCGCCTAGTTCTGTTGTACCACGGCTATTAATATTGGCTGATTCAAATTTCGGAAGGGCTTCTTTTAAAGATACACTTTCAAATACTTTTGTAGCATAAGAAATGGTTTCTCCCTTTCTTACAACTATTTTCACACCTTCTTTTTCAAGTGACGAAACGAACGATTCATCTAATAGTTGTGATTGATTTTTCTTTGCCGCTAATTTCAATTCAATATACGTATTCTCTTCTTCTGGCGTAAGCGGCTTTTGAATATAGGAACTTTTATAGAAATTTTTCACTGATTCCAAGTCTCCTGTTATGGAAAAAACAATTAAAAATCCCGCGACTAATATGAGCGTGATGGAAACGAGAATAACAGCGATATAAGAGAATAAAAATCTTGTTTTAATAGACATATGTTACATCCTCACTTTAACAAACCTTGTTATTCATAAGCATAAAAATATATGTTCAAATACTCAAGCGATTTTATAGTAATTTTAGCTTCAGTTTATCAAAATTTAATGTTCTTATTTTACAGTTGAAATGAGGAGGTTGAAATTCCATGTTTAAAAAAACATTAAGCATGATCTGTTGCGTAATTTTTTTGCAAGGATGCTCGCAAGAACAAGAAGTTAAAAAGGAGATGACAAACATGGAGACAGCGCTACTAGCAGCTACTGAGAAACAAGAAACAAATACTGTTATATCGTTACTCAAAAAAGGGGCTAACATAAATATAAAAGACAATAAAGGACGTACTCCTCTTATGATTGCTACATACAAAAATGATGTAAAAACCGCAAAAGCGCTTATCGAAGCTGGTGCTGACGTAAACATCCAAGATGATATGAAAAATAATCCCTTTCTATACGCCGGTGCTGAAGGTTACTTGGATATTTTAAAACTAACGATTGATGCTGGTGCAGATTCAGCGCTTACGAATCGTTACGGCGGAACAGCCCTTATCCCCGCTTCAGAACATGGCTATATCGATGTTATTAAAGAACTCCTTACGCGAACAACTATTGATGTTAACCATGTAAATAATCTCGGATGGACTGCTTTAATGGAAGCGATCGTACTAAGTAACGGAAACGAAACACAACAACAAGCCATCCGTCTTCTTATTGAGCACGGTGCAGATGTAACTATTCCAGACAACGATGGTGTTACCCCGTTAGAGCATGCGCGCGCTCATAACTTTGAAGAGATAGAGAAGATTTTGTTAGAAGGGCGTAAATAAAAAAGCTAATCTTTGCCTTCCTCCCCCGCCCTATGCTACATTTAACCCGTTACATCAATATTAATAGGGTGGGAATAAACATGAACAAACCTAAAATTGGGATGATTGGACTTGGCAGTATTGCACAAAAGGCCTATCTTCCAACACTTACAAAAGAAACAGATTGGAATTTTGTAGGAGCGTTTACACCTAACGTTGAGAAAAGAAAACAATTGTGCCAGCAATACCGCATTCAAGATTTTCATTCTATTGAAACGTTAGCTTCAGAATGCGATGCAATCTTCGTTCATAGTTCAACTGCTACACATTATGAAATCGTTTCTGAACTTCTGAAAAAAGGAATCGACGTTTATGTTGATAAGCCGCTAGCAGCTACAGTAGAACAAGCTGAGAAACTAGTCGAGTTGAGCGAAAAGCATAACCGAAAATTAATGGTCGGATTTAATCGCCGATTCGTTCCTATGTATGTTGCGGCAAAAGAGCAAGCTCACAATATTTCATGGGTTCGAATTGAAAAGCACCGTACAAATAAAGTTGGGCCATATACGTATGACTTTACTATGTTAGATGATTACTTACATATTGTAGATACTGCTCGCTGGTTAGCTAACGATGACCTTAACGTCGTTCATAATATGATGCAAACTAATGAAAAAAATGAACTTCTTTACGGACATCATACATATACAACGCCAAGTGGACTGTTGCTTTCTACTGCAATGCATCGCCATGCGGGTACAAATTTAGAACAAATTGAACTTGTAACAACAGGGAAAATCATTCGCGTAAAAAATATGAACACATTTGAAGTTGAGCAGGAAAATTCCGTTTCTCAAATTGGTTCACCATCATGGGATACAACGTTAAAACAGCGCGGCTTTGAAGATGCTGTTCATCATTTTATCGAATGTGTACATGGAGATACAAAGCCTGTTGTAGATGGATTAGAAGGATTAAAAACACAACAACTGCTGCAATCTTTACTGGACGATGCAAATAAAAAGTAAAACGGATACATTTTTCAGAATTTACTTTCATTCCCATTTCCTCTTTATTTCTCTCACAAATTTCTATAGAATATGTTGATAGGAATTATAAATTTCATATTGAATCGTGGAAAGGATGGGATTAACACATGTGGAACGAGTTTAAAAAATTCGCATTCAAAGGGAATGTAATCGATTTAGCTGTCGGGGTTGTAATCGGTGCTGCATTCGGTAAAATCGTTAGTTCTTTAGTAAAAGATATTATCACACCATTACTTGGTATGGTATTAGGTGGCGTTAACTTTACAGATTTAAAAATTACATTCGGTAAATCATCTATTATGTATGGTAACTTCATCCAAACTATTTTTGACTTCTTAATTATTGCAGCTGCTATCTTTATGTTCGTTAAAGTATTCAACAAACTAACATCTAAAAGGGAAGAAGAAGAAAAGAAAGAAGAACTTCCAGAACCAACAAAAGAAGAAGAACTTCTTAGCGAAATTCGCGACTTATTAAAACAACAAAATTCTTCTAAAGATAGAGCATAATTGAACGGATAAAAAGGCATGTCCCTCGGGACATGCCTTTTCTATATGCTATAACGTTTCCGAATTCATATGAATAAATAAAATAATACCAGCAACCATAAGTACCATGACACTACCTGCAAATAGTGTAATACCGATAAACATTAAACTCGTGCTCATGTCCACTGATACACTTTCAATAAAAATAGAAATTACATACGTGATAAGGGCAATTCCTGCAAGAATACTTCCTGGAACTAATCGCTTTAAGCCATTTTGTTTTAACGTCATATATGCAAAAATAGCAGTCATACAAAGCGTAATTATCCAAAGAACGATCATCTCTTCTCCCCCCTCACAAGCCTTTTCTTTCTATTATACATGACATTGCCCTATAATAGTTAAATTTGCACTTATGTGACATATAACAAGGAATCACTCCCACAATAGCGAAAACATTACAACATACACTTACACAATAAAGAGGCTTTCATTTGGAATACACTACCACATATAATTTGGAACTAACTGAACGATTTGATTACGTTACGATTGACTTAGAAAAACAATTTTTTTATATCGAAGTTATAAATTTACAAAGCAATACAGCTGTACTAAAAATATCAATCAACTTGGAAAAAGATGAAACGATGGTAGAGGGAAATATAGTTCAGTACGATACTTTTCACATAGAAGCATTATTACAAGGATTGAAATATACCGCTCAAACATGTATTGAACACAATTTAAGAAACCAAAGGGAACTGTTCGCATTTTTAGAAGAAAACTAGCTCCAAAAATGGTTATTTTTTCTATTAATTGATATAATTATCATATACAAATATTTTTCATGAGGGAGTGTTCATAATGATTTGGATTTCACTAATCGCATTAGCCTATTTCATCATTCTCGTCCCAATACAGTATAACTATATTAAGATGCTCAAAACAAAACAGAAAAAAATGAACATGTCACAAACCGAACTATACGACAACATGTCTTATGAAGAATCCCAAATACACTATCATTATCAAAGTAACGTATTTACAATACCTGCTTCACTTGTCGCAAGTATTATTTATAGAGTGAAACATGCAGCATAATATGTACGCTGTAAAGTTATTGTTTGAATCTGTTCATTCTGGTGAGCCTGATCCTACGAAAATTGATGAGCATTATGAAGAGAATCACGATACACTTTTTGAAGAAAGTATTATTCTTGTTAAAGCAAAAAGTTTAGAAGAAGCTCATGAACTAGGTGAAAAAATCGCTATGCAATCTGAAGAATCGTACGACAATGTGTACGGCGAGCAAGTCACATGGACGTTCCGGAAAGTGTTGCATGTGTTTGAATTAGACGATACACCATTTGAAACAGGAAAAGAATTGTACGCAAGATTTTTACATGTTAAGAAAAATGAAACGGTAGATACAGTCGTACAAAAATACTATCCTGAATACGAATAAAAGCTCACAGCAATCGCTGTGAGCTTTTTTATACTTACTTCGTTGAATCTCTAAATTGGATACGGTGAGGTAAGATAACAGTGTGATCTTCCACTTTCTCTTTGTTCATATACTTTGTTAATAGACGCATTGCTACTGCACCGATATCGTACATTGGTTGTACAACTGTTGAAAGCTGCGGGCGTACCATTAATGCAAGGCGTGTATTATCGAAACCAAGTACTTCTACATCCGTTGGTACGTTTAATCCAGCGTCTTGTGCTGCATGGATTACACCTAGTGCCATTTCGTCAGAAGATACGAAGATCGCTGTTGGCTTGCCATCAAGGCTCCAAAGCTTTTCAAATGCTTCGATACCTGAATCATATGTGTAATCTCCATCGATTACAAGATTTTCATCATATGAAATACCTGCTTCTTCTAGAGCTTTTTTATAACCTTGTAACTTCTTCGCACTTCCTGCTTTATCAATGAAAGGACCAGAGACGAAACCGATACGCTTATGTCCTTGCTCAATAAAGTGCTTCATTGCGTCGTAAGCTGCTTGTGTATAATCAATATTTACTGAAGGCGTTTCATTTTGCTCATCAAATGAAGCTGCTAATACGATTGGTACTGGAGACTTTTTGAATTCTTCAATGTGAATGTCTGTAATATCTTCACCCATGAAAACAATTCCGTCTACTTGCTTTCCAAGCATCGTATTTAATAAATGGAACTCTTTCTCTTTGTTTTGGTCAGAGTTACTTAAAATGATGTTATATTTGTACATTGTTGCGATATCTTCAATTCCACGAGCAAGTTCTGCATAAAACGTATTTGAGATATCAGGAATAATAACACCTACTGTAGTTGTCTTCTTACTTGCTAGTCCACGTGCTACCGCATTTGGGCGGTATCCTAAACGATCAATTGCTTCTAATACTTTCTTTCTTGTTGTAGGCTTTACATTTGGGTTACCGTTCACAACGCGTGATACGGTAGCCATTGAAACGTTCGCTTCGCGCGCTACATCATATATTGTTACGTTCATCTCATCGCACACTCCTTCTATTTTTGTTATCTATTTTTATGTATCGGTTACTTGAATGAAAAAAAGACATCAACTCTATTTGCAGATGCCACCAATCGTCCCGAGTTCTTCCTTTTACTAATGATACGATAAAAACGCAGGCTCATACAATATTTTCCCGCAAAAGTTTCGAAAAAATTCGCTTCTTTTCTCGTATTTTCGTATTTTTTATGAAAAAAAGGGCATTTTTTGTAAAAATATAGATATTTCATAAGTAGGAACTGTATATTAAGCCGTACGTTAGTATATGAAATTTATATCGGCGATTTTTCAAATATATCAACCACAACTCAAATTATATCAGCGATTTTCCAAATATATCGACTTACCGACAGAAACCGACAATGGTAGTCATTTGATATGCTAGATCTGGAGGTGCGCGGCGCCCTGTAGAATGCGTTATATCAAGAACGACAGGGATAACTATATTTCATCCTTTAAAATTGGCACAGCGTAAATATGACGCGCTCTTTCCCATCGTACATTTTCACTTACAATATAAAAAAAGACAGTTTAAACACTGTCTTTTTTTACAAGAAGGAAACAAACGGTTTATCGCTGTTTTTCTCTTTTATAATAATTGCCTCGATTTTACTCTCGGACTTGATCTGCAATTGTACTTTCGCATCTTTAGGTAATTTTTCTAGCATACTTTGAGCAGCCATTTGGGTAAGGGCCATTAATTCTGTTTTACCGTTATATTTAATAACAATATTCATATTTAATGCATCCATTTGATTTTTCTTATAAGACACTTTAGCATTTACTGGGATAAAATCTCCAGGCGAAAACTCTTTCATTGCCTTAGCGAAGTCAGTTATTTTTGTATTATCTTCTCCATGCGCTTTTGTAAATTCATCAGAAGGATATGAATACGCTTGCTCATCGATTGTACTCCAATTTCCAAGATTCGTATCATTCTTTTGAACGGTAGCACTAGCAATATATGTACCATTTTTCAAAGAACTCGTACTTTCTTGCTTAAAGATAGCAAACGTAATTGGAGATTTGTTATACTTGTCATTTTTATTAATAGCGTCTATAAGTTGTCCAGCAACTTCAGTACCTTTAGACATTGCTTCTTCATTTGATACAGTTGACGACATTGCTAACCCGATCACAACGCCAGATAAACTTAATTCATTTGAATTCTGCTTCCCGAAATAGTCTTGTTCTATAATATTTGTCAAAACTGGCGCTTCTACTTTCGCGACTAGCTCATCAATTAACTTCTCCGGAATATACTGATTTAATTGTAGTACATGATTTTCTGTATCAAATTGCTCTTTTGCAATACTCATTAAACCATTTTCATACTCTGCTAAATCTAATTTAGAATTTGTTTTTATATTGGCTGTATTTATAACCTTTTGTTCTTTTAAAGGAATTACAGTTCTATAATAATCTTTCGAAACAGCAGTTCTCGGAATCATGCTTTTTTCTTTCGTATCTTTCTGTATAACTTCATCCTTCTTACTAATCGTATCATTACTACAAGCTCCTAGTAATAAACTTACGACCGCGAAGGATAATGCCATTTTCTTCATTACTTAAAACCTACTTTCAACAATCTAGTTATTTAATTTGAACTAATAACAGTGTACCATTAAATATATTTCAACAAAAACAAAAAAAAGAAGCAAGCACCTTTAGCTTGCTTCTTTTTACTTAATATTCTCTTCTAAAGCGTCTTTTTTAATGTTCCAATGAGACGTATTCCATACTACCATCCCATCTTTTATGTATAACACTTGCGGAGATTCATGTTTCATGCTGTACTGTTCTGCAACACGATTTGAAACATCTCTCGCGTCTTGTACATATAAATAATACGCTGGTACTGCTCTTTCTTCACTGCAATACGCTTGAAATTCTGTATAGGCACCATGACTAATCGGGCATGTCGTACTATGTTTAAAAAGAACATAAGGTTCGTTTTTTTCTACTAATACTTCAAGCTCTTCAATTGTTTCAACTTTTGTCATATTCATCACGATTCACCTCTCATACGAAGTCTAGAGCGCTTCTCTTTCTTTTCAGCTTTTTTCTCAAGTCTTTCTAATTTACGCTCTTCTTTTTCAACCTTTTTCTCTTGTCTTGACGCACGATAATGGTTGTATACTTCAATTGCTGCGCTACTCCACTGTACAACTTGCGCTACTTTATCCGCATTATTTTCAATTTCGTCCGTAACAGACTCTGATACATTACGAAGTTTCGTATTTAAAGAATGGATTGTCGTTCCAATTCCATCTACACCTGATACTACTTTATTTAACGATTGTGACTTCTGTTGAATGTCATCAGCTAACGCATTTGTTTTATGTAATAATTGCTCCGTCTCTACGCTAATCCCTTGCATTTGCTTTTCTAAACCTTCTAACGTGCTTGCAACGTTTTCTAACGTCTTCTGAACCGATAACAACGTTCTGCATACATACACTACTAATACAGCGAAAGCAACCGCGATAATAGCCGCACTTACATATAAAAGAACTTGCATTTCATCACTTCCTTTATCTTTTTCTTACTTTCTCCTATTATACAATCATTTTCCGTTTCGTTCTAATCCCTATCTTTTCATTAGAATTTTCATACTTGTTCGTTAACTTTAACATAAATCATTCAACAAATTCCACTAAGTAGGTTACAATAAGAGAGGATACATAATTAGTAGGGAGGCTTTACATATGAAAGATCCACGCATTGAAAAGTTAGCATACAATTTAATTAACTACTCTATCCGCTTACAAAAAGGCGAAAAAGTATTAATTGAAAACTTTGGCTTACAAAAAGAACTTGTAACTGCACTTGTAAAAGAAGCATATGCAGCTGGTGGTTTCCCATTCGTTTCTTTAAAAGATCATCAAGTAGATCGCTCTTTATTAATGGGTGCTACTGAAGAACATTTCGAACAAATCGCTGCATATGAAGCAAGCGTAATGAAAGATATGGACGCTTATATCGGTCTTCGTTCTGGGGATAACATTAACGAACAAGCTGACGTGCCAAGTGAAAGAATGCAAATTCACGGTCAAACAGTTGGTAAGAAAGTTCATAGAGACATCCGCGTTCCGAAAACTCGCTGGGTTGTTCTTCGCTATCCAAATGCTTCTATGGCGCAGCTTGCTAAAATGAGCACAGAAGCTTTCGAAGACTTCTACTTCGAAGTTTGTAACTTAGACTACGGTAAAATGGATAAGGCGATGGATAGCCTTGTTACATTAATGAATAAAACAGATAAAGTTCGCTTAACTGGTCCTGGAACTGACTTAACATTCTCTATTAAAGACATTCCAGCTATTAAATGCTCAGGTCATTTAAATATTCCAGATGGTGAAGTATACTCTGCACCAGTTCGCGATTCTGTTAACGGTACAGTTTCTTACAACACACCATCTCCTTACAACGGTTATACGTTTGAAAATGTACAACTTAAGTTTGAGAATGGCCAAATCGTTGAAGCAACTGCAAACGATACAGAGCGCATTAACAAAATCTTCGATACAGACGAAGGCGCACGCTTCGTTGGTGAGTTCGCAATCGGCGTAAACCCATACATCTTACATCCAATGGGAGACATCCTATTCGATGAAAAAATCGATGGCAGCTTCCACTTTACACCTGGACAAGCTTACGACGATGCATGGAACGGCAATAACTCGAACATTCACTGGGATTTAGTATGCATCCAGCGCCCTGAATACGGCGGCGGCGAAATTTACTTCGACGACGTACTAATCCGTAAAGACGGACGCTTCGTTGTATCTGAATTAGAAGCTTTAAACCCTGAGAACTTAAAATAATAACAAAAACGCTCGGATGCACTCCGAGCGTTTTTCTATTAATAATTTAATAAATCTTTCGCCACATCTTCTGGCACTTTAAAACTCATTTTCTTATTTTTCATTTCAACTTCGACATAAGGGACATCTTTATATACTGTCATCGTACCAATTTCATGTAACTTCTTTTTATCTTTACTCGACTCCGATAATTTCGCTGTATCCTCTTGGTACATTTTAAATGTTTTCCCTTGCGGAGTATCTAAAGGAGCCGATTGCACTTCCCACTTATCCATTTTCATGACTTCAAACAGCTTTTCAATTTCTTTCTTATCGGTAATTACTTTTTTATCATTTGAATCTGTAAGTGATTCAATCTCAACCTTTTGTGCCTTTTCAAAGTTCATATCAGCCTTTTCCTTCTTCGCACTACACCCTATTAAAAGAACGGATGCGGTTAGCAGAAGTAAAAATAACGTAAGGACTTTTTTCATTTCTAATCCTCCTAACTACATAGAGCTACTTTTTTCGTTTTTTGTTTGCTGAAAATGAAAATAATATAAAAGCGCCACTGCAATAGTACCTATTAATATCGGTACATATAAGGGCAGATCCCATTTCATATATACTCTAGTGCAAATAGCAAGCACCAACAAAATTTCCAAACAAAACAAAGGTTTTACATATTTCATTTCTTACCTGCCATTTCTATTTTTACATGTGGATTCTCTTTTTGTACAAGCGATAAAAACCGCTCCATATGTTGCGGCATCGCAACCATATGTACTTTATATGCATTCGTCGTAATTTCAAGAGATTTCCCAACTTGACGAATGATTCTTATCTCTTTCAATACGATATCGTCATTTAAAATGCCGTACTTTAATACACCATTTTCTACTTTATGCTTTTTAATAAATACTTCCCAAACGAGTGGCACATTGACAATGAAGCATAAACCCATTCCAATTAACGCTGACATCCACTTTTCTTGATTGGTGAAAAGTATGACAAGTGGATACACAAACATAAAAGCTAACGTGAGAGCAACGAAAATTACTACTGACTTACTTCTTTGAATTGGAAAATTCATACCTACACCCCCTAACTAAATTATACCATTATTTCCATTTTAGTTCATAAAAAAAGGCCATTTCTGAATGACCTTCTTAAACGATATACATATAACATTTCTTACTTACCTTGAATCTCTTTCCACTCAGAAGCTAGTAAACTATATACAGCGATATCATGAAAATGATCATATAACCATTCATCATCTCTTAAAATACCATCTAACTTAAAACCTAAACGCTCTGGAATAGCACGGCTTTTCACATTTTCAACACCGCATCTAATTTCCATTTTATTTAATTTTAAATTCTCAAATACATAGTGAAGTACAGCCTTCACGCTACGCGTCATAATACCTTTCCCGCCAGCATCTTCCGCAAGGTAATATCCGAGACTCGCCGCTTTCTTTCCCCAGCTTACCGGATGAATGCCTACCATCCCAACGAGCTTTCCTTTGTAACGTATGCCACTTTCAAAACCGTCTCCCTCTGCAAACTTCTTTAACCACATCGGACAAATCTCATCATACGCACCAGCAGATTTCATCCCATCTACCCAAGGAAGCCATCTTCGTAAATGATTACGGTTTTGGTCTATTAATTGATATAGATCCTCTTTATGATGCTTCTCTAACAACTGTAATTCGATTTCATCGTCTACTCGAAGTGTGAACATGTTTTTTAGCTCCCTTTTAGTTTTCTTATTATTCTAACACTTACAGATGTAAATTGTTAAATATTCACACTTTCTTATAATTTTATATATGAACAACCACTATATATGATTGATATCTAGATATGAATCATATATAGTTAAAGTATGGAAAAAAATGATAATTTTATAATTCAATTACGTAAAGGTGTTTTTGATCTCGCTATTTTGTCTTTAATAAGTAAACAACCTATGTACGGATACGAAATTACAAGTGCATTACAAGATATCCCTGTGTTTCATATCCCAAACGGTTCGATTTACCCTATATTAAATCGAATCACGAAAAACAATTGGGCTGTTTCCTATTGGGAAGAGTCCGGTGATGGCCCAAAAAGAAAGTACTATCGCATTACAGACGAAGGGAGAGAAATTTTATATAGTCGCTTACATGATTATGATGCAGTTTATCAAGCTCTAATGTTACTAGCTAAAGGAGAGGATAAAAAATGAACAAGGAACAATTCTTCGCAAATGAACTCATTACTTCTTTCTTACAGGATTTCAACAAAGGTTTAATGAACTTACCTACCTCAGCAAGAGAACAACATGTGCTAGAAATCAAATCTGATTTATATGAAAATGCATTAAGTAAAGAAAGTGAAGGGATACCATTAGAAATCATCCCTTCACAAGTGATTGAAGAATTTCTTCCTCCAAAAGAATTAGCAAAGGAAATTGCAGTAGAATATACAGATGTTATTCAAAATGCACAGCAATCTACAAATACATTTATCAAATACTTTACAGGTCTATCAGTTGCTCCACTTGTTGCTTTATCAGTACCTATCGCACTTGGCTTTATAAATATTTCAGCTAATTTACCATTTTTATTAGCCTTTATCGCAAGCAACATTTGGTTCATCTGTAGAGAAAACCATTGGAATACACAGCAATTAAAATTTTTAAAAACAATGATTTCCTTTAGTACTAGCGTTTTAATCGCACTTCCATTTGCATTTTTTGCAGTTCGAATTATGATAACAAAACAATTCGATATGTTTTCATTCTATTATTTAATTGGATACGTACTTTTTAGTTCAATTTATATCGTTTTGTTGAAACAACTATACAAAAAGAATGAACAATACCAACATATCAACGCTTTTTAAAATATATCGAACACAACAAAAAAGACGCACAGCCACAGCTATGCGTCTTTTCTATTACTTCTCTGCAACTTGAACTTCTTTTACGTAAGCTGCTTCGAATTTTTGGATGTCTCCTGCGCCCATGAAAATTAGAACACCGTTTTTATGTTTCTTTAATACATCCGTTGTTGTATCTGTAATTAGTTCTGCACCGTCAATACGCTTTTGCAGATCTTCAATTGTTAATTCACCTTTGTTTTCGCGCGCTGATCCGAAAATATCACATAAGTATACTTGATCAGCTTTGCTTAGGCTCTCAGCGAACTCATCTAAGAACTTTTCTGTACGTGAGAATGTATGTGGCTGGAATACAGCGACAACTTCACGCTCTGGATGTTTTTGACGAGCTGCTTCAATCGTTGCATTAATTTCTGTCGGATGGTGTGCGTAGTCATCGATAATAACTTGCTCTCCCATCGGCTTTTCATTAAAGCGACGTTTTACGCCTTCAAAAGTTGTTAGCTGATGCTTAACTGCTTCTACATCAACGTTTTCATAATGGCAAAGCGCGATTACTGCTAATGCATTTAACACGCTATGGTTGCCGTACCCTGTAATTTTGAACGTGTCATAGTACGTATTACGAACGAATACATCGAAAATAGTACCATCTGTTCTCTTTTGAATGTTACGTGCTTGGAAATCATTATCTTCTCCAAATCCATAGAAAATAACAGGTACTTTCGCTTGAATTTTTTGAAGTTCTTCATCATCTCCACATGCAATAATACCTTTTTTCACTTGCAATGCCATCTCTTGGAATGCATTGAATACATCATTGATATCTGTGAAATAATCCGGATGATCAAAATCAATATTTGTCATAATCGCATAGTCTGGATAATAAGACAAGAAATGACGACGATACTCACAAGCTTCAAATACAAAATACTTACTATTTTCTACCCCATGCCCTGTTCCATCTCCAATAAGGTAAGATGTAGGGTGTGCACCTTGCATTACATGGGCTAACAAACCAGTTGTTGATGTTTTTCCATGTGCACCAGTTACAGCAACGCTTGTGTATTGGTTCATAAGGTCACCTAAGAAGTGATGGTAACGATGTACTGGGATGTTTAATTCTTTTGCTGCTACGATTTCTTCATGCGTATCAGGAAATGCATTTCCTGCAATAATCACTTGTCCTTCTTTTACATTATTTTTATCAAAAGGAAGGATCGAGATATTACGCTTTTCCAACGCTGTTTGTGTAAAGAAACGCTTTTCATAATCAGACCCTTGAACAGTATGCTTCATGTCATGAAGAATTTGAGCTAATGAACTCATTCCTGTTCCTTTAATTCCTACAAAATGGTAAACTGTCATCTTAAAGAACCTCCAACATTTCGAACTAATACAACGGCCTATCTATAAGACAGTATATGAATCTTTTCTTATTTTGGTAATCATCATACATTTTTGATGTAGTGAAGTTATTCTTTCCCTTCACTTATCAGGATAAACTCGTACGTACTTCTTTTTATGCCCATAACAAATCCATTATAGCAAAAAAGAAGCCGCTATACTATGATAACAGAAAAACTGATAGGGTCAATCACCTATCAGTTTTTCTCTCTTTTACATATCTTCTCTTTTTTCTAATTGAACACGCTCTAGACGTGGGTTTGGACGATATTTACGACCAGCTTTCGCTTCTGGTTTTCCATTTAATTCTACGTTATCACCAGTAAAGCCAATATTCATTTTTAATAAGCTACTTCCTACTCCGTATATATCAACAGGTACGTTTTGAGCTTCAAATTCACGAATACGTTTCTCATCAAATCCACCAGTTACAACGATGTCTACATGCTGGAATCCTTCTTCATCAAGTGCTTTACGAAGTGCGAATACAAGCGATGGGTTTACACCACGTGGATCGAATGTTCCAAGTACTTCTGGGTGGCGAATGAAATATTGATCAATCATCGTGCGCGACGTATCTACACGTACACCTTTTAATGTTAATCCAAATTCACGCGCTACGCGAAGTGCATCTGTAATGACATCATTGTTGTAATCAATTAATACAACTAATTCATCTTCTGGGAATTTCTTATGATATGCTTTTGCCGCTTCCACAACATCACCATTAAACATTTGAATTAATGCGTGAGGCATTGTCCCCATACCACTTCTGCCCCACCATTCATTCATCGCATGCGTCGCTTGTGCACTCATACCTCCGATGTATGCTGCATAACCGTCACCAGCTTGTTGTGTATAATGATCGTCACGATCTCCCATGAAAATAACTGGTTTTTCTTTATCTACACTACGTGCAGCTTGGACAACGTTATATACGTTTGTCGCAACTGATGTACGACGAGCTAAAATCCCATCAATGACACCTTCTAAAAATCCGAAATTTTCATAAGGACCATGAATTGTTAACACTGTTTCAAACGGACTAATATTATCGCCATCTTTTAAAGAGTTAATTTCAAGTTCCTCAGGATTTTTAGCGAATGTTTGTAGCAATGCAATCACTTCATCTGTTCCGCAAAGAACTGCATTTTCCTTTTGGAAAAATTGCATCGTCACAACACTTTTCGGGCGAAATTCTTCAATGATTTCTCTAGTCTTTAAAAAGTAAACGGCAGAGAACCAACCTTCTCCAACACGTTCGTCAAATTTAAATGTTCTATTTGTTAGTCTATTTATTTCACCTTTTAATTTTAATTCAATCTCTTTCATGTCGCTTTACTCCCTACTTTACTATCCAACATTTTCTATTAGTATACAGCAAAACCGTTTACTATACATTTGTTTCCTGCATAGCAGCGAATTCATCCTCAGAAATAAGGACGTCTCTCGGTTTCGTTCCTCTTCCTTCAGAAATAATTCCTTGCGATTCCATCTCTTCAATGAGACGTGCCGCGCGATTATAACCGATGCGGAATTTTCGCTGTACAGAAGATGTGGACGCTCCCCCTTGTTCTACAACAAATTGACATGCATCAAAGAACAATTCGTCTTCGGACTCAGCCTGTTCTGTTTTCGCTAATAAATCCTCTTGCTTAAATAAGTAATTCGGCTTCATTTGCTTTCTCACATGATCAACTGTCTTTTCAATCTCATCATCCGATACATATACACCTTGTACACGAACTGGTTTAGACGTACCGTTTCCTAAAAATAGCATATCACCACGGCCAAGTAATTTCTCCGCGCCTCCAATATCAATAATCGTACGCGAATCAACTTGAGATGATACAGTAAACGCAATACGCGTTGGAATGTTTGACTTAATTAAACCTGTAATAACGTCTACAGATGGACGCTGCGTCGCTACTAATAAATGAATACCACACGCACGTGCTTTTTGTGCAATACGACAAATCGCTTCCTCAACATCACCAGGTGCTACCATCATTAAGTCGGCTAACTCATCAATGACAATAACGATATAAGGTAATGTCTCTCCCGGAATTTCTCGCCCACTTACAATCGTATTGTAACGAGTTAAATCACGAGCACCAGCGTGCGCAAACAATTCATAACGGCGTTCCATCTCTTCGACTGCCCACTTTAAAGCCGCTGTTGCTGCTTTTACATCCGTAATAACAGGTGCTACAAGATGTGGAACAGAATTGTATGGTGCAAGCTCAACCATCTTCGGATCGATTAACATTAACTTCACTTCATGCGGTTTCGCTTTATATAAAATGCTCGTTAAAATCGCGTTAATACACACACTTTTACCAGAACCAGTCGCACCCGCAATAAGTCCGTGTGGCATTTTTCGAATATCCGTTACGATTGGATCACCTGAAATATCAAGTCCAAGCGCAACAGTAAGCGGTGATTCACTCTTTGTAAACACAGGACTTCTTAAAATTTCACGAAGAAATACTGGCTTACTTTCTTTATTTGGAACTTCAATTCCAATCGCACTCTTCCCTGGAATTGGCGCTTCAATACGAATATCTTTCGCTGCTAAACTCAGCTTAATATCATCGCTTAAGTTTGTAATTTTATTTACTTTCACACCTGGGTCTGGCTGTACTTCAAAACGAGTTACCGCCGGACCTTGTGACACATTAATAACATGTGCACCAACATGGAAATTATTAAACGTTGTATCTAATAATTCTTTCTGTTCATCCAACCATTCCGTATTATCTAACGCCGCTTGCTGCGGAATTGATAACAATGTTAATGGCGGAATTGCATATGTCGGTGGTGTTTGCAATACATTTCGCATATCGTTCTCTCTTTGATTTACAACATATGCTTTCTCTTGTACTTCCTTACTTGAAAGTGACTTTTGTACTTGCTCTACCACTACTTGCTGCACTGGACGTTCTTCCACTTGTGGTTCTACTGCCACTTGTTGCACTGGTTGTTCTTCCACTCGTGATTCTACCACCACTTGCTGCATTGGTTTCTCTTCCACTTGTGGTTCTACTGCCACTTGTTGCACTGGTTGTTCTTCCACTCGTGATTCTACCACCACTTGTTGCATTGGTTTCTCTTCCACTTGTGGTTCTACTGCCACTTGTTGCACTGGTTGTTCTTCCACTCGCGATTCTATCACCACTTGTTGCATTGGTGTTTCTTCCATTTTCGGTTCCACTACTTCTTGTTGCACTGATGTTTCTTCTACTTGTTGTATAGGCTTATTCTCTACTCGTTCGCTCATAGAAGATTGCATTGCATTCGCTCTAGCCGCATGTCTTTCCATTAATCGCGTTCTGTCTTGTTTCAACATAACAACATTAAATGGTACGTGACGCTTCTTCTCACGTTTTGGTTCTTCTTTTTGTACAATTGGTTGCTCTTCTGCAATCGGTGCTTCTTCTACAACTTGTTGCTCTTCTGCAATCGGTGCTTCTTCTACAACTTGTTGTTCTTCTGTAATTAAAACATTTGCAAAGCTTTGAACATCTTTTTTCGTTTGTTCATCAGCCTCAGCAACATGTATGAATTCATTCTTTTGTTCAATTGCTTTATTTAACAACATTTCTTGCTGCGTTTCCTCAAGTGCTACAGGTTCCGCTTCTTTTGCTTCTGTAATTACTTCCACTTCTTCTGACTCTTCTGTTTCCGCAATTACTTCTACTTCTTCTGACTCTTCTGTTTCCGCAATTACTTCTACTTCTTCTGACTCTTCT
Source organism: Bacillus cereus group sp. MYBK79-1 (assembly GCF_051915365.1). Taxonomy (NCBI): domain Bacteria; kingdom Bacillati; phylum Bacillota; class Bacilli; order Caryophanales; family Bacillaceae; genus Bacillus; species Bacillus cereus group sp. MYBK79-1. The sequence goes on from NZ_JBQAEO010000002.1 coordinate 306,290, forward strand.
GTTTCTGCAATTACTTCCACTTCTTCTGACTCTTCCGCTTCTGCAATTACTTCCACTTCTTCTGACTCTTCCGCTTCTACAATTACTTCCGCTTCTTCTGACTCTTCTGCTTCTACAATTACTTCCACTTCTTCTGGCTCTTCTGTTTCCGCAATTACTTCTACTTCTTCTGACTCTTCTGCTTCCGCAATTACTTCTACTTCTTCTGGCTCTTCTGCTTCTGTAATTACTTCCACTTCTTCTGGCGCTTCCGTTTCCACAATTACTTCTACTTCTTCTAGCGCTTCCGTTTCCACAATTACTTCCACTTCTTCTGTTTCTGCAATTACTTCCACTTCTTCTGACTCTTCCGCTTCTACAATTACTTCCACTTCTTCTGGCTCTTCTGTTTCCGCAATTACTTCCACTTCTTCTGGTATTTCCACGATGATTGTTTCTTCAAGTTTTTCTTCTGCTTTGACAATCACTGATTCTTCTGGAGCTTGCTTTTCTACTTCAATAGTAGGTTGTTCTATTTCTGTATTACGTTTAATTTCTTCTGATAATATTGTATCCTCGTGCTCTACTTTAGAATCTACTAATTCCTCTTGTAGAATGTTTCGGGCCACTACATCACTTTCTGGCTTTGCATCTTCCATATGCCCAGCAATTGTTTCATGAAGTAATTCAGCCGCTGGAACTTCCTGCGGTGCACTCATTTCTTGAACCACTTCTTTTTCTTCTACTATAGGCTCTTGGCGTTCAATTTCATAACCGTTTTTCTCTAGCCATTGATCGACAACTGACTTTTCTTCCTTTTTACTTTGTTGATCTTGCTGATCAACTCCTTCATGACTGGAAGAAGTCGGTGCTTGTCCTTCTGAGAAATGAGATAATGTATATCCTTTTTTCTCTAACCATGCATCAACGACTGATTTGCCCTCTACAGATATTTCAAGATCTTCTCTTTCCTTTACTTCCTCCTGCTTTTCTTCCTTTTTCTCTACTGAAGGACGATTATATCCGTAAATTGGCGAAATCATTTCTGTTGGACGAAATGGTCTACGGTTACTTTCTTGCGTAGGTGCAGTTGCTTTCTTTATGACAGGCTCTCGCTCCGGTTCATATTGTATTTCCGGCTCTTCATATGTAGAAACTACCTTCTCCACATGCTGTCGTCTACTTCTTTCCGCTTTGATTCCTCTTTGAATAGGTTGATCTTCATATACTTCCCTTTGAACAGGTTGTTCTTCAAAGTGAGGTAATTCTTTTACATCATCCTCATCGAACCCATTATCCGGTACTAATGGAAAACGGCATTTACCTGCATTCCTACTTGCCATTTGTGCTTCTCTTGCTTCAGTATAGTGGTTTACACGAGGAATTTTCGGCTGACTTTCAATTTGCTTTGATACTTCTTTATTTATCGCTGTTTGTTCTTCCTCTTTGTTAAACAGCTTTTTCATCCAATCTAACATGCTTACCACTCTTTCTACTAAATAGTAACATCCTTTATTGTATCAGCATTCGGCAAAAAGTGCAGGTAAAATTAAGCATGTCATATTTATCCATAACATTCTAATTTACGAGTGTTTTCATATAGAAAAACGCACCCTTACATGTAAGACTGCGTTTAAGCTTTACTCTTCCGATATTCATCTACACTATCCGTTACACTTTGCAATAAAGAATTTACATACTGCGGGTCAGATAATTTTTTATCTTCTTCAGGATTTGACATAAATCCAAGTTCTAATAGTACGCCAGGTACTTTGGACCAATTAAATCCAGAAAGGTCATCCCTAAATTTAATTCCATTTACTTTCACTTGCTGATTCTCTCTCATTTTATTTACGATCGTTTGAGAGATTTGAAGGCTTTCCGCATAAATCTCTTTCGTATACGGACTTCCTTCGGCTGGTGTCAATACAGCAAATCCACTTTGATTCGGATTTTCAGAACCATCTGCATGAAGACGTAAAAATAAATTCGCTTTATGATCATTCGCCAATGTCGCACGTTCTTTATTACTTATATCAACCTCTTGCGACGTTCTTGTCATTAATACTTGCATTCCCTTTGCTTCTAACTTTTCTTTTAATAAGAAGGCCATTTCCAATACGAGAACAGCCTCTCTTTTTTTCGTCACAACACCAGTTGTACCATCTGTCACTTTATATTTTTGCGTCGTTGCTCCTGGTCCAATCGGTTCTAAATTTAAATTCGCTTTTTGTTGATGGCCCGGATCAATAACAATGAGAAACTTTCCTTGTTTTTCATTACTCTCTACTTTTTGTTCATTATTTTGCAGCGGTTGCTCTGTTGGCTGTACTGGCGTAGCTTCCTCTTTCTTTTCTTCGGCCAGCACTTCTTCCTGCTTCTGCTCCACTCTCTCATTCGTTTGAACTGCTTGCGGTTCTTCTTTCTTTTCTTGTTCTTCTTGCTGCTTTTCTACCGGTGCGTCTTCCTTGTTATCTTTGTTTGCTTCCTGCATAGAAGATGTTACTTCTTGTTTTGGCTCTTCTTGCGAACAGCCTCCCATATATATTCCAATGAATGCAATCATGCTCATTATTTTTATATACTTCATATTTTTCTCCCATCACTTTGCACCGGTCTCAAAGTTTTTCTTATAATTGTTTTATAATCTCATCCATATTTCCAATGTGAACAGGTTGCCACGTCTCTGTACCACGCTCTGCCGTATAAACTAAATACGCATCATCGGCCACATTTACGAAAATCGGATCCCCCATATCTGTTTCATATCCGATAACAATCCATTCCTCTTTCCATTTTCCATGTTCTTCACTTATTAATGAATTTTTATGTTTATCATATCGATAACCGATTTGTCCTTTTTCTAATTCATTTTCACTAAACAAATATATTTCATAAGAACCTAACTCGATATCTTGCTGTTTTGAAGTTTCAATTCGTTTCAGAAGTTCTGCGATTTTTAGTTGTTGTTTCATACGTCTATCCCCTTCTTTTTTTCTAAATTTTAACTAGATTGTTTATAAAATACAATATAGATTTTGTGAAAAATGGTGACATCCTTATAATATGAACAATTTTTTGAATATATCTGTCACAACTCGTAATATATCAACGATTCAATAGAAAATATAGATTCCCCGGCGAAAAGTGAAAATAAAGAAAAGAGAGGCTGCCCAAAAGGACAACCTCTCTTTCCTTACATCAATTAAAATTTGAACTCTTGTCCAACTTCAAAGCTATCTTCTAATACAAGAATACCTTTTTCTTGCGGAGCATCTGGAAGCTCTAACTCACGTGCTGAGCAAATCATTCCAGAAGAAGGAACTCCGCGAAGTTCAGCTGGTTTAATTAGCATACCGCTTGGCATTACAGCGCCGATTTTTGCAACGACAACTTTTTGTCCTGCATCAACGTTCGGTGCGCCACATACGATTTGTAATGTTTCTGTACCGATTTCTACCTTACAAATGTTTAACTTATCAGCATTTGGATGCTTCTCTTTTTCAGCTACATAGCCTACAACAAATTTTGGAGAAAGATCTGCTTCTACTTTTTCTTCAAAGCCGTTCTTCGCTAAAATTTCATTGATTTTTTCTACAAGTTCTTTCGTTAATGTAAGGTTACCTGTTTCTTTTACTTCTAAGTAAGAAGATGCATTAAAGATGTTGAATCCTGCTGTTTCGTTGCTTTCACGGTCATATACGCGTGCAACATCTCCTTTGCGATCAAAAGTACGGTTCTCTAAAGTAATATCTTGTAAGGCAACAATTAGAGTGTCACCAATTCCTTCAAGGTTGTAAAAAACGTTCACTTCGTTCATCCTTTCTCTTTTCCATCTGTCTTCTTCCGATTCTTCGCTAAAATAAAGATTGGTTCAAAGTCCCCATCTTCATATACGAATGAAAGTGATGTAATCGGAACATGCCCTTCGGCAAAAAATTTCATTGTCATTTGTGCAATAATATCATAACCGATTTCGTTGACGATATCAGCAATAATTAATACATCTTGGTGAGGAACAGCAACAACCATGTCACCAGAAATCTTTTCACGCATCGATTGTAGTAACGATTCGTTTAAAATACGCGTCGCATCATACCCATCATTTGTGTTTAAAAAGTAGAATGTATTCCCTGCTACGGTTTCTTGTTTAAATTCATAACCTAGTGAGCGAGCGTTAAATAATGCTATTTCACGCACTTGCTGCTCTGTAAGTTCTAATTTCTGTAATAGACGCTCATCAATTAGTCGATATGTTTTATTCGAATCTAGCGCATAGTAAATACGTGTTTCTGCCGTATGATCCGTCATAATAAACGGATTTCCTTCTTCTGCTTGTTTCGGGAAAGAAGTAGAGCGAATAACAGGTAGAATTTTCGCCGCGCTATTTTCTTCTCTATGCATCGCAATTAACGCTTCTTGTACGTAATAGGCAACCTCTTCAATCGCCTTTTCTTTATTCACTTCCCATTTTGCTACAACTCCTGGAAGCGATACGTTAATACCTTTTTTCGACTCTTTCTGTTCTATACGTAGAACTTCTTTCTCGCTATCATACTGAAAGTCCCATTCTGGGCGAGATAATTTCTTCATTAACTCGTCTTTCATCTTTTTACTTGTCATCTTCATCTCTTTTTCCTCCCTTCCAAAAAAACAACCTCCCCCGCGAAGGTAGAGGTTGTTTTACAATTCAATTGGCAAATTGCCTTATTTTAAACCTTCAATGAACTCTTCGATTTGTTCTTGTGTTTTACGATCTTTGTTTACATAGCGACCTGTTTCTTCACCTTTATTGTACGCTACAAAGCTCGGAATGCCAAATACGTCTAATTTTATGCATAGATCAATAAACTCATCACGATCTACATAGTAAAATGAGAAATCACTATATTTCTCTTCTACTTCTGGCATAAATGGATCTACAAAACGGCAGTCTGGGCACCATTCTGCTGAGAACATAAAGACTACATTCTCTTCATTTTTCAATTGTTGGAATTGCTCCATGCTTTCTAATGATTTCATCTATATTTCCTCCTCTAACGAGTGCATTTTTTCATGTTATAATCTTTCTTTTATACTACCATACATCGCGCACGGTGCAAGGTTTATGCTTGCTTTTCGTCATACTTATATTGCCCAACAAGTAACTTAACAACGTGTACAAATAATTCCGTACGGTCGACATAATCATCTGTAAAAATACCGATAGCACCTTCGTGGCTACGAATATCTTTTCTCTGCACAAACTCTTCCATCACTTCACTTAACTCCTTGCCATCTTCAAGAGGTGCTAAAAAATCATCTGGTAACTTAATACGTGCACCGCCGGCAACGAATGTTTTACCGTCACTTGTTGCTAGCGCGCCCCAGTTACACATAAATAAACCGTGCTCCGTTTTCATTACACCGCCCTCTAGCCCAATACCAATTTGAGCTTCTCCTTCTTGCAGCGCTCGCTTCGCTCTATTAACCGCTCCTTGCATCGTCTCTTCATCTGTAAACGGCTGGCTCGCTACTCCTGAAGGGACAGAAAGAGATGTAATTGTAGCCTCTTTCCAAACCTTCTCCACAGCTCCAACCTTCGTTTTATTCTTCGATCCAACTACTACTTTCATTTCATTCACCTCTATAAAAATTCATCATCTTACCTTAATCGAATTATTCTTTATATATGGGAGTACCGCCACCATGATCAATTACTCGGTCACCTCTTCACTCTAAAAAAGAAAAGTTTTTCTCACAAAATTGCCGACCTCGAATACAAAAACAGCCTTCCTCTCTCTCCATACTCGGGGTCTTAATACATCATTCGAACACCAATTAAGCTCTGACCGCTACCACACATCGCTGGCTCATCTCTCCTACCTAAAAATAGAAAGGTTTTTCTCACAACATCGCCGACCTCAAGTTCAAAAACAGCCTTCCTCTCTTTTCCTATCCAGTGTCTTAATACATCATTCGAACACCAATTAGGCACTGACCGCTTCCACACATGGATGGGTCATCTGTTCAACCTAAAAAAAGAAGGGTTTCTCGCCCTTCCTCTTTACGCGTTATTCTTAATTGTTTCTAACGTCGTTTTATCCGTTGCTCTTACAAGCTTCGTAATGAGTTCTTTTGCTGCCGCATAATCATCAACATGCAAAATAGAAGCATGTGTATGAATGTAACGCGCACAAACACCAATTACTGCTGATGGGATACCTGAGTTACTTGTATGTACACGGCCCGCATCTGTACCACCTTGTGAAATAAAGTATTGGTACGGAATGTTGTGTGTTTCTGCTGTATCTAAAATGAATTCGCGCATTCCTCTATGCGTTACCATCGTACGGTCGTAAATACGAAGAAGAGCACCTTTTCCTAATTGACCGAACTGTGTTTTATCACCAGATGCATCGTTTGCTGGGCTTGCATCAAGCGCATAGAAAATGTCTGGTTGAATCATATTTGCAGCAGTTTGTGCACCGCGAAGACCAACTTCTTCTTGTACAGTCGCACCAGAGTATAATGTGTTTGGTAATGTTTCGTCTTTTAATTCTTTTAACAATTCGATTGCAAGGCCACATCCGTAACGATTGTCCCAAGCTTTCGCCATAATTTTCTTTTCGTTTGCCATCGGCGTAAACGGGCAGATTGGCACGATTTGTTGTCCTGGTTTTACACCAATCTCAATCGCATCTTCATAGCTATCTGCACCTATATCAATTAACATATTTTTTATATCCATTGGTTTTGCACGTTGCGCATCACTTAATAAATGAGGAGGAATAGAACCAACAACCCCAATAACAGGGCCATTCTTCGTCATAACTTGTACACGCTGTGCTAATAGTACTTGGCTCCACCAGCCGCCTAACGTTTGAAAACGAAGCATCCCGTTTTTCGTAATTTGCGTAACCATGAAACCTACTTCATCCATATGACCTGCTACAAGAACACGTGGGCCAGTTTCGTCCCCTTTTTTCAGACCAAATACGCTACCTAAACCGTCTTGCACAATTTCATCCGCATATTTGCTTAATTCTTGCTTCATAAAACGGCGTACATCATGTTCGAAACCTGATGCACCTTGTAATTCTGTTAACGTACGAAATAATTGTAATGTCTCTTTATTCACGAAGTCCCCTTCTTTCAAACCTTAGTAGAATACCTCTTTTATTGTAACGAAATTTTCGAAATGTTTCTAGTTTCTTCTTTTTTAGCTGTATTTGCTTTATAATTATTATTGGTACACTATTTTTATTTTACAGAATTGAGGTGAATATATGAGCTGGAAAGGTTTAGTAGCAGGTCTTGGCGTTGGATTTGCAGCTGGTTATCTCGTTGCAAACAAAGTACAAGAACAATCCCATATTTCTTCAGAAAAAGCATTGAAAATGGTGAAACAAGCATTAAGTCATAAAGGTGAAATTACTGGCTCTTGGGTACATATGGTTCCAGAGACATTTGAAAAATATGATGTCGCATACGAAGTTTATCGCGGCGGTCTTACAACGATGTTAGATGATATACAAGAACGATTTGAATTTTTAGTTGATGCTAAAACAGGTACTGTTTTAGAGGTTATAGCAGCATAAAAAGGAAGGTTCCCATTAGGTGAACCTCTTATTTTTTTATCGTGGATAGTAATTGAAATTATATCGGCGATTTACCGAATATATCGACTTACCGCCCAAAAACGACAACAAAAAGGAGACTGCCCCAACAGACTTCCGGAACAACCTCCTCTTTTTATCCCGCTTTAATGGGCAGTAAGACCCCCACCTCAAAATTTAGCGAAAGCAAAGAATTTAGGTGGGGGTCGGGCTGCCCATAAAAGTCCGATTGGTGAGGGCTAATAATCAGTGGGGGATGAAGAAAACCCCCACTGATTAAAGTTTCACTTTATGCTTCTATACTCGTTTTCCGTTCTATTTTTTCTACAATCTGCCCTTCTTCATTCCACTTTACTGCACGGTAATACGCGTCATGATAAAACGTGAACCAAGCATTGTTTTCAGCACCGTACTTCATCCACTTTTGCTTATTTTCAATCGATGTCATCGGATAATCGTCGTAGGCCATCACCCATAGTACATTTTGATGTGCGTGCGTCGGCAATAGGTCTGCTAAATGAAGCATCGTTTCACCTTTGCTTTCTAAAGCAATAACTGCATGTCCATCACTATGACCACCTGTATGCGCCATTTTTATTTCATCCGTAATTTCTATTTCTTGCTGGAATGTAACAACTTGATCTACAATCGGCTCCCAATTTTCCTTCCAATATGTATTGCGTGATCTAATATTTGGGTTCCTCATTTCATTCCATTCTGTTTCGCTTACGTAAACTTTCGCATTCGGAAACGATGGTACAAGGTGATCACCTTCCCATTTCGTTAAACCAGATGCATGATCAAAATGCAGGTGTGTCATTAAGACGTACTGAATATCTTCAGGTTTTAAATCTAGTTTTTCTAATGATTTATAAACCGATGACTCTTCTGTTACACCTTGATTTCGCTTCATCTTCTCATTCAATTTACCGTTTCCTATTCCGGAATCAATGAGCATATTACCATCTTTCGTTTGCAAAAGTAACGGATCTGTTCGTAAATAAATATGATTTGTATCATTATGTTTATACTTACGTGACCAAAGTACTTTCGGCACAACTCCAAACATTGCTCCTCCATCTAAATGTGTGTTCCCACCTTTTAGCCACGTCACTTTTATATCTCCAATCTGTAACTGTTCCATTATGCATCCCCCTTTTAAATTAATATTAACATAAAATTCTGATTTTTTTAGTTACAAAAAACCTATGCATTACTGCATAGGCTCTGTACGATATTTCGCTTCCACTCGGTAAATACGATGACCTTTACTAGAGAATTTCTCTTCGTATTCAGTCATGATATTACCTTCATAATCACTATTATGAAGATCTAGGCTAAGGTAAGTTAATAACATACCATACTCAGCCATACTCATTAGAGAGTATTCAAATAAACCTTGGTTATCTGTTTTGAAATGAATTTCTCCGCCTTCTACTAACACTTCTTCATAATTGCGTAAAAACGTTTTATACGTTAAACGACGCTTCGTATGACGTTTCTTTGGCCATGGATCTGAGAAGTTTAAATAAACGCGATCAATCTCACCTTTTGCAAAGAAAACTGTTAAATCTTCAGCATCTTTATTAATTAACTTTAAGTTCGGTAATTCTTCTTCAATTAATTTATCAAGTGCATCTACAACAACACTTGTGAATTTTTCAATTCCAATATAATTAATATGCGGATTTGCTTTTGCCATATCATACATAAAGCGGCCACGACCTGTACCTACTTCAATATGAATTGGTTGTTCATTTCCAAATACTTCTTTCCAATTACCAGCGCGCTCCTCTGGGTTTCCGATTACGATATGTGAATACTCATTAATTCGATCCATTGCATACGGTTTATGTCTTAAACGCATAGATGTCTCCCTCTCTTTACATAGCTATTTTAAAGGAATAATTCCTTCTTTCTGTTTTAATCAATCTATCAAACAAAAAACCAAGTACGTACGAGCACTCGGTCCGTTTCTTTCAAGTATAAGATGTACCATTTTGATAAAAACTACATACAGCATTAAACATTCCATGACGAAACAGCTTTTTCTCTTACATTTGAAGAGAAAAACAATCGAAAGGATGATCCGTTCATGCCAATTAATCAACAACATCAATTAGAAGTGCTGAAAGATATTTTAGTCAATCACCAAAGTGATTGTTGCGGGACAGTTTCTGAATGCGAGCAATTAGAGCGTCTCATTCAATCGTTACTCGCAAACGATAGTATAAGTAGTGACGCTAAAGCAATGCTAAACGATGTATATTCTTATAGTCAATCGGGTAAATCTTCCTCTAATTTGGACAACCACATTTCCAATAATCAAGAACAACTTACTCAGTGGATTGCTGGAATGGACAATTTTTCTTAAGTATTACTCTGAAGCAAGTAGCTGCTGTAAATATTGATGCCAATATTCAGCTTCTGCTTGCTGTTTTTTTGTTGTGTGCCATTGCATAGACAAAATCGTTTGTGCTATTACATACCATCTCATACGCCTAAGCAGCGATTCATCCATTTCAATATCATAATATTCGAGCCACTCGCTCCATTCGTGGCGCGGAATGTACCAATATAATAACATACCGAGGTCTAGAGCTGGGTCAGCAATTACAGCTCCATCCCAATCAATTAAAAACAACTCATCTTCATCCGACAATAGCCAGTTGTTATGGTTTACATCACAATGGCATACAACGAATTCATTGTATTCAATATCTTTTAATGAATCCATTAAATATTGAAGGCCTTGCTGAATTGTTTCATCATCCCTTATATCTCCTCTTAAAACAAGTTGCAGTTGTTGTAATAACTCTTGTGCGTGAAGCGGCTGCTTCCCAAGTCTTTGAATCATCTGTACAAGCGCTTTAGAGGAGTGTATTTTCTTCAAAAGTTTTGCAACACGTTCTAGTTTCATATCCTCTGGCTCTAGCTTCTGTCCCGGAAGCCATTTTTGAGCAGAAATTACATCACCGTTCGTTACCCTTCTTGTCCAAAGTAATTTTGGAACAATTCCTTCTGCTGACAATACCGCTAAAAAGGGCGATGTATTCCGCTTTAAAAATAACTTCTGTTGTCCGTTTTGCGCAATATATGCATCGCCCGTTACTCCACCAGCCGGTACAAGACTCCACTCTTTTCCTAATAATTGTTCCAACCATTCCATATTCATTACCCGTTAACAAATCCTTATCTTTTATAGTTATGAAAAGAAAACCGCAACATTTTTACACATGTTGTGGATTCATATATTTTACTGTAAATGAAAAGAAAACTTGGCATAAGCCAAAAACTCTCTATTTTATTTTACAAAACCAGTCATAGAATGACAACTTATCAAAATCGTCACCTTTGTCAATTCTACATTTATTACATTCTCATCGTCAAGTAGCGATTTGTCACATTATCGTCAATATATACGTGCTAATTGGAGCGAGCCTAAGTTCCTTTCCTCTAAATGAAGAAATTGGCTCTATTTTCGCTTGCTTTTCGTTTACTAACACATGCCACGTTTCTTCTTTCGGAAGTTGCACCGTTTTAGCTTCTAAACCGCTATTAAATAAAACTATAATCTCTTTCCACGGCCCAAACGATTCTGCATGCTCTAGGTGATATGCAAGTACTTCTGGAGAGGTTTGCAAAAAAGTCATGTGCTTTTTTATAAGGTCTGCGTTTTGTAATCGGAATGCTCCGTGCTCTTTACGAATCGCAATTAAACCTTTTATATAGTTAACGGTCTCTATCTCTTTCTCTTTTTGATCCCAATCTAATTGATTAATTTCATCATTTGCATTATAACTATTTTCATTCCCTTGCTTCGTACGATAAAACTCTTGCCCAGCATGTAAGAAAGGAATACCTTGCGAAAGAATCACCATTGCGCTCGCTAGAAGGTGACGTTTTTTTAGAATCTCTTCTGGCTCTTCATTACTGCACATTAGTTTATCCCACATCGTCATATTGTCATGACATTCTACATAGTTAATGCTTTGCACAGGCTCTAGAAACAAACCTGTTTCTTTCATACGCAAAAGGCTTCCTGATGCTATATACTGCAAATGATTACAGTCTACATGCCCACCAAATGCAAAACCACGTTTATTTATATGAAAGGTACTCCCTTTTATCCCATCACGAAATTGATCATTAAATTGCGCAATATACGGCATTTTCTTTGCATTATTTAACGTTGCTTTTTCTTCGGCAGGAAGTGGTGTTTGTAGCTCCCACCCTTCTCCTAATAACAATGCATCTCGCTTTATGTTTCGCACTTCTTTTTCTATTATATTCATTGTATCAACATCTATAATTCCCATTAAGTCGAACCGAAATCCATCAACATTGTATTCAGTAAGCCAATATAAAATAGACTCTACAATGAATTTCCTCATCATTTTTCGTTCAGATGCTATATCATTCCCGACTCCCGTCCCATTAGAAGGCATACCATTTTCACCATGACGGAAATAATATCCTGGGACAAGCTTTTCAAATGATGATAGCTCTCTTTCATAAACATGATTATATACAACATCTATAATCACCCTAATGCCATGCTCATGAAATGTTTCAATTAACTGTTTACACTCTACTATCCTGTTATATGGATCAGAGGGATTTGTAGCATAATATCCCGTTGGCGCATTGTAATATAATGGATTGTAACCCCAATTATAGGCAGAGGAAGGATTCGCCTCATCTACACCACCGAAACAATATAAAGGTAATAATTCAACATGTGTAACACCTAAATCTTTTATATGAGACAAGCCTGTCAACGTCCCATTTTCCCCTGTTGTTCCTTCTTCCATTAGCCCTTTATACGTTCCTTTTTTACTCACTCCACTATTCGGATGAATAGTAGCATCACGAATATGCAGTTCATACAATATAGCATCTGTCATTGACTGTAATGGCGGTAATTGCTCTCGCTTTGTTACATTTGTCTTTTCCAAATCGATAACAATGCCGTACTTCCCATTTACAGTCAATGACTTTGCGTAAGGATCCACCGCTTCATTCCATATTAAATTAATACAAACAAGAAATGTATACTTTGCTCCGGCTAAATCGCCTTGTAATGTATGAGTCCAAACTCCATTTTCTCCTCTATACATTTCATGATCGATATACTCTTTATCACTTTTATAAATCCTTATTTTTGCAAGTCTCGCAGTTGGAGCCCATACTTTAAATATAGTTGCTTCTTTTTGATACACAGCACCTAAATCAGTACCTTCGTAATAATACTTTTCATCAAAAATCGCCGTTCTTATGACAGCACCTATTTGTAAATCTGTTTCTTCATTCCGTTCATCTCGTACTGTATAATACTTCCCCACATCTAGCGGCTCTTCTATAAAGCACTCATACTTCGTTGCATCCGGAAGCGCAATTGTATGAGCAATCGGTAAATCTTTCACGTTACTTCCTTCTTGCAAACGAAATGTCCGGCTTGTTCCATACGCATGTGGGAGCAAAATTGTAATTTTATTCATTTCATCTAAATAGGCATCAAATGGACGTTTTACTTTCAGCATAAAAAAATCACCATCATTCTTAAAGTTAAATGAAACGAGCTGCAAATGATAAGGCTTTTCTTATCAGCAACACCCTATACAGTAACACATTGTTCTTTATAGTATATTCACCTGTATAAAAAACGTTTTCATACATTCTATTTTTGTAATTTTATTTCAGCAATTGCTTTATACTTCGGTGTCTCCTTCACGTGAGATTCGTATAAAGTAATCGTATCCGCTTGAAATGATATTTCAGGCACTTCCTTTATATGTTCTAAATCAAACTTCTCTTCTCCTACCCATTTACGAGCAACAGTAATATGCGGATGATACGGGCGAGTTTCTAAAGAAAAGCCATTCCCTTCACAAATAGCGTGCACTTGCTTTTGTAATTGAAACAAATCGTGATTCTCGCTTACCTTCGACCAAAAAATACGCGGTCTATCTTCCATACCGAACGTTGAAAATCCTTGTAATGTGAACGATAGTTCCTTTGTTTCTGTAAGTGTTTGTAATCCATTCTGTATTCCTTCTAATTGTTCCTCTGTCGCACTACCTAAAAATGAAAGGGTAATATGATAGTCTTCTTTATGTACCCACGAACGAAATGGCAATTCCTCTTTCATTTCCTCTTTATGAATAGACAGCACTTCTTTTATATGATTTGGTAAAGTAATCGCGACAAAATAATGCGGCTCCATGTACATCTTCTCCTTCTTTCTATTGTTGCTTTTCTTTCTTATATCATTCAATGAAAAAGAATCGAACTTCCCTACAAGTCTAACCAAATTAAGGTTGGGCTAATAAATCAAATTATATCGGCTTAACAACAAACGATACGTAACAGAAAACCGTCCCAAATTATGTATCGGGACGGTCTCTTATTATTTATATATCTATTACTTCGCTAATTCATGAATTGCTTGCGCGTAAATTGCTGTCGCTTTTAATAAGTCTTCAATTTCAATGTACTCGTCTTTTTGATGTGCAAGCTCTTCTTTTCCAGGGAACAACGGACCAAACGCAACGCCAGCTTCCAATGAACGAGCGTAAGTACCGCCGCCAATCGCTAATAGTTCTGCTTTTTCACCTGTTTGTTCTTCGTATACGCGCTGCAACGTACGAATTAATACGTGGTCTTTATCAACGTGATGCGGGCGAGAGTTCGAATAGTCCGCTACTTCAAATCCATGAGTACCAACGTATTCTTTTAACTTCGCAATCATCTCTTCAAAGTTAGTCGTAACTGGATAACGTACATTTAATCCTAAATTACCACCAGTCTCTTTCGTATAAGAAAGACGACCAACATTCACTGTTAACGGACCGCTAACTTCATCTTTATAGGCGATAGTAGCCTTTTTACCATAAATATCACCAGTAAATGTTTCTGTTGCAAATGTTGCAAACGAAGCTCCTTTTCCATCAAGAGCGACTTTCGTTAAGAAGTTTGCCAGTAATAAACCGGCATTCTCACCCTTCTCCGGAGTAGATCCGTGAGCTGAAATCCCTTTAATTTGCAATGTCACCTTATTACCTTCTACAATGGCTTCACCTATTTTTTTAGCAGTTTGTAAATACTCTTCATATGCTACTGTAAGTGCATTTACATCTTCTCCTATAATAATTGCTTCTGCAAAATCAGGAACCATATTTAAACGGCGACCTGATTCAAATGAAACAAGTTCATATGTACCTTTCTTCTCTTCACTACCACTTTGCACAACTTGTATATCAGAAATTCCTTTTTCCGCATTAATAATTGGAAAATCAGCGTCTGGGGCAAAACCAATTGTTGGCATTTCTTCATTTTTAAAGTAGTGATCTACACATTTCCAATTGCTTTCCTCATCTGTTCCTAAAATCATACGAACGCGTTTTGAAAGAGGTAAACCTAATTCTTTCACAATTTTCATCGCATAATAAGCTGCCATCGTTGGGCCTTTATCGTCAATTGCACCACGTGCAAAAATCTTTCCGTCGCGAATATCTGCACTATATGCAGGAGTCGTCCAGCCATCTCCTTCTGGTACAACGTCAACGTGACAAAGAATGCCTACTAAATCTTCTCCTTGTCCCATTTCAAGATGACCTGCATATCCTTCTAAATTTTTAGAAGTAAAACCTTCAGTTTCCCCTTTATGTAACATGAAAGATAAAGCTTTTTCTACACCTTCACCGAATGGTGCGCCCTCTTTCGCCGATTCTTCTTCCCATACACTTTTAATTTGTAAAAATTGTTGTGTATCACGAATTAAATCATCTTTTCGTTTTGCAACTTCTTCTGTCCAATTAATTGCTGACATCACGCATCCATCCTTCACTATATTGTTTCTTTCATCATAACAAACCGAAATCTCTTATGCCATACACGAAACTTAAATACCGAACAATTGTAATATTTCAGATATTTCCCATTAGTTTTTCTTTTATTTTTTCAAAAAAATTTGCAGGAATTTGGCGTTTTACGTAGAATTTTATGTGTTAGTTGACTGACCATATATACAATGTCAACTACCAATATTTTTCTATATGAATATTTGTTAAACTTTTGTAAAATTTAAGTAGATTAAAGCATGAATTTTATCATGTAGAGTACAATGGTAGTAACGACCTTCTTTCCTGAATGGGGTCAAAAAAACTAGTAGAGGAGTGGTTTTCTCTTGAAACCTACAACTACTCGTATGCTAACACGCATTAAATCAATTTATATGTACATCAATGAAAACGGAACGGTAACGACGAAAGACCTTGTAGATGAGTTCGGGATCACACCGCGAACGATACAACGTGATCTAAATGTGTTGCAGTTTAATGAACTCGTGTATAGCCCTTGCCGCGGTAAGTGGACAACAACAGGAAAGAAAGTGAGAATGACCTCATAATGAAAAAATAATTGTATGTAAATAAATACATACCCCTTTCTAACTCATTAGAAAGGGGTCTTTTCTGCGCCGAAAAACAGCACTATTTCTCAGTATCTACTTGATATGTTTTTAACATCTCTACTTCTTCATCTGATAGCTCTCGGTATTCTCCAAGTTCTAACTCTGCATCTAATACTAACGGTCCCATCTCTGTTCTCTTTAGGTAGACTACTTTTTTCCCTACCGCTTCAAACATGCGCTTCACTTGATGGAACTTTCCTTCGGTAATGACAAGCTCAATTTCAGAAATCTCATCGCTTTTTAATATTGTAAGTGCACCTGGCTTTGTTTCATAGCCATCATCTAAAATAACACCTTTAGCAAACTCTTTTACATCTTCTTCTGTTACGACTCCTGCAACGTGTGCATAATATTTTTTCGGCACATGCTTTTTCGGAGATAACAATTGATGAGATAACTTCCCGTCATTTGTTATCAATAAGAAACCTTCCGTATCAATATCAAGTCGTCCAACTGGGAACGGATCAAAGATTGCATCTTCTAACTCTAATAAATCTATTACTGTTTCATGATTATCATCTTCTGTCGCTGAAATAACGCCTTGTGGTTTATGCAACATTAAGTAAACAAACTCTTTATATTCCACAACTTCTCCGTGAATCATAACTTCTTGCTCTTCTACATTTACATGAACCTTTGCATCTTTCACTGGCGTTCCATCAATTTTCACAACGCCGTCTTTCAATAATTTCTTTACTTCTTTTCTACTTCCATATCCCATATTCGCTAATAATTTATCTAATCTCACGTTTTTCACCTTCTTTGTTTATCATAGAAAAGGGGACGTAATTACGCCCCTTTTGATTTCAACTTTATTTTGAATCTATTGCCAAGTTTACGTTGGATTTTCTCTAACGCTTCTCCGCCAAATACTCTTTCCAGTACTCCTGTGCGAATCGCTAACAATCCGTACACAAGACCACCAATACCTGCACAAATCGCAACTGTAATAAGAGCACCCATTCTTCCATCAGACGAAATCATGAAGGATAGAATCCATTGTGATAACTTTACAGCAACGACCATTACAAGTGTTAATACTGCAATTTGGAATGTTCTCTTATATACAACACCAAATGAATAGTGTACATGTTTTTTGATTTGTCTATTCGTATACCATACGGAAGCTAAGAAGCCGACTGCAGTAGCTAAAATCGCTCCAACTGTACCGAAATAACGAATAAAGATTACATTACATACGAATTTCAAAATAACACCCATAATAAGCGCGACAATCGCATGTTTTTGTTGATTGATTCCTTGCAGAATTGCTGCTGTTACTGTAAATAAAGCGAATAATAACGCAACCGGTGCATACCACATTAACACTTGTCCACCTAATGGATCTG
Source organism: Bacillus cereus group sp. MYBK79-1 (assembly GCF_051915365.1). Taxonomy (NCBI): domain Bacteria; kingdom Bacillati; phylum Bacillota; class Bacilli; order Caryophanales; family Bacillaceae; genus Bacillus; species Bacillus cereus group sp. MYBK79-1. The sequence goes on from NZ_JBQAEO010000002.1 coordinate 323,689, forward strand.
AGTCATAGAACGCAGTATAAATTGGATATGCAAGTGTAGAAATACCGACAACTGCTGGCAATGTTAAGAACATATTTGCCTGGAATGTTTGTGTAATTTGTAACTTTAAATAACGGTATTGTTTTTCAGTAAATGATTTTGTAATCGCTGGTACAAGAGTTAAACTAAACGCTGTTGCAAGCGATACAGGAATCATAATTAATTTATGCGTCCACATTGTGAAAATACCGAGAGCTCTCTCTGCAATATCACCTTGGCCAATCGCCTGCATAATTGAGTTAAAGGTCAATGTATCAATTTGTTGGTATAAAGGAATTGTTAACCCAATTACAACGTAAGGAATCGCATATGCAAATAATTCTTTAAATAATTGAACGGTACTCACTGTCGATTCTGGTACAGTTTGTTCAATTAAATATTGATCCAAATGTTTTTTACGTTTTAACCAGTACCAAATAAGTACACCGAGCGCTCCAACTGCTGAAACGAACGCAGCAAATGTCGCTACCCCAACTGCTGTTGCAACTGTACCGCCAAGTACTTTAATAACGATAAAACTACCCGCTAATAAAAAGACGATACGAATAATTTGTTCAATAATTTGCGAAACAGTAGTCGGCCCCATCGATTGGTGACCTTGGAAATAACCACGAATTAAACTCGCTGCTGGTACAACAATAAGTGCAAAACTTACAAGACGAATAATCGTCGTAACTTCTTCTACATTACTGTGTATACTTTGTTTACCAAGCATTGCTTCTGCAAACAGTGGCGCTGTCATGTATAGAACTAGGAACGAAAGAACTCCTGTTACTATCATCATAACCATTCCCGAGCGGAACATTCTCCGGCTCGTTTTATAATCGCCAAGCGCATTATATTTGGAAACAAATTTTGAAACAGCAAGCGGCACCCCTGCCGTTGCAATACTTAAAAAGATCGTATATGGAATGTATCCATATGTATAGAGCGTTCCGCCTTCTGTTCCTACTAATGCATGAAACGGAAAGACGTAAATCATGCCTAAGAACTTTACTAAAAATGTCCCTAGCGTAACAATAAGCGTTCCGCGCAGAAATTTCGAATCGGACATACAAAAATCCTCCTACATCTACATAAAGTGAAACTATAATTTGCAGGGAAGGTGTTAACTCCCTACTCTTTATTAGTTGAACTATTCGAGCATTTACAGGCTACCAAATTCCCTTTTTATTTCTCTTACATCTTAAGGTTTTTATATTATTGCCCACAAATAGCAGGATAGTGCTGAACTCTAACTTTTGTATTGTACCACAATTCTCTCCTTAAACAGTACTTCACTCTATTTTTCTTTTAAGGGAAAACATGCTATTCTTTTAGGCAGGAAATGTAGAAAATGAGGTCGATATATTATGCATTATGATGTTATTGTCATCGGCGGTGGGCCTTCTGGTCTAATGGCTGCAATCGGTGCTGCAGAAGAAGGCGCAAAAGTCTTACTTCTTGATAAAGGAAATAAACTAGGGCGTAAACTTGCGATTTCTGGTGGTGGCCGTTGTAACGTAACGAACCGTCTACCACTTGATGAAATCGTTAAACATATACCAGGAAACGGCCGCTTCTTATACAGCGCTTTTTCTATTTTCAATAATGAAGATATTATTACATTCTTCGAAAAGCTTGGCGTGCAACTAAAAGAAGAAGATCATGGTCGCATGTTCCCTGTATCAAATAAAGCACAATCAGTAGTAGACGCACTTTTAACACGATTAAAAGACTTAGGTGTAAAAATCCGTACAAATACACCTGTTGAAACGATTGAATATGAGAATGGTCAAACGAAAGCAGTCGTACTGCAAACTGGCGAAGTGTTAGAAACAAATCACGTCGTTATCGCTGTTGGCGGAAAATCCGTTCCTCAAACTGGCTCTACTGGAGACGGATACGCTTGGGCTGAAAAAGCTGGGCATACAATTACAGAGTTATTCCCAACAGAAGTACCAATCCTTTCAAACGAACCATTTATTCGTGATCGCGTATTACAAGGTCTTGCTTTACGCGATGTAAATTTAAGCGTATTAAACCCGAAAGGAAAAGCTATCATTTCTCACAAAATGGACATGCTCTTCACTCATTTCGGCCTATCTGGTCCTGCCGCTCTTCGCTGTAGTCAATTCGTCGTGAAAGCACTGAAAAAGTTTAAAACGAATACAGTTCAAATGAGTATCGATGCATTGCCAGAAGAAAATAGTGAACAACTATTCCAGCGCATGCTGAAACAAATGAAAGAAGATCCGAAAAAAGGAATTAAAAACGTTTTAAAAGGTTATGTACCTGAACGTTACTTCCTATTCTTATTAGAAAAAAATGAAATTGACGGTAGTGAACAAGCTGGACAAGTTTCTCACGAGAAGATTCGTGCACTTGTGAAAGACTTTAAAGAGTTTACTGTGAATGTAAATGGTACGCAGTCAATTGAAAAAGCATTCGTTACTGGCGGCGGTGTATCCGTTAAAGAAATTAACCCGAAAGAAATGTCTTCTAAATTCACGAACGGCGTATATTTCTGCGGAGAAGTTCTTGATATTCACGGTTATACTGGTGGCTATAACATTACATCTGCTCTCGTTACTGGTAGAATTGCCGGAACTACAGCTGGAGAAAACGCGAAAATGCAGTATTAAAAAAGAAACAGGGATTCCTGTTTCTTTTTTTATAGGTACATGAAATTATATCGGTGATTCCTCAAATATATCAGCGATTCTTCAACTTATATCGGCAATTTCCTGAATTGATCGACTTACCGACAAGAAGCGACAAATATACGCTCCACTTAACTTCCCATTGCTTTTTTGTTGCTTTATATACCTTAGTACCTTTATATTTTATATTGTTGAATATTTGAAAAAGGGTAAGGGGAAAAAATATGAGAAAAAAAGTCATGATGTCTTTAATGCTAATGACGTTTCTTTCTGCGGTAGAAGGAACGATTGTTAGTACAGCAATCCCTCGTATAACGAGTGATTTATCAGGCGTCGAACTTGTTAGTTGGGTATATGCAATTTATATGCTTGCAACAGCAGTTTCGACTCCAATATACGGAAAGCTTGCTGATTTGTTTGGCCGTAAAAAAGTTTTACTCATCGGAGCTACAATCTTCTTAATCGGTTCTGCGCTTTGCGGAGTCGTTACATCGATGGAACAGTTAATTTTCTTCCGCGCTCTTCAAGGTATAGGTGCTGGTGCTGTTATGCCGATCACAATGACGATTATTGGGGACTTATATAACGAAGCGAAAGACCGCGCGAAAGCACAAGGCTGGATGAGTGCCGTTTGGGGTGTATCTGGTGTTATCGGACCGTTAGTAGGTGGATTTTTAGTGGATTCCCTATCTTGGCGTTATATTTTCTTCTTAAACGTTCCATTCGGAATTATCGCTTGTTTAATGATTGCAATTTATTACAAAGAATCTATTAAGTCATCTAAGCAACATATCGACTACCTTGGTGCTACAGTCTTTTCATTAAGCACAATCGCTTTACTATACGCATTATTAACAGGTAGTAGTAAACAAAACTGGGGAGACATAACAATTATCGGTCTATTAATCTTCTCTGTCGTTTCATTCATTATTTTCTTATTCATCGAGAAAAAATCTCCGGAACCATTAATTCCGCTAGCACTTTTCTCTAATCGTACACTATCTACGATAAACATATTAACGCTTATTGCTGGCGCAATGATCATTAGTATTACAATGTACCTTCCAATTTGGAGCCAAGGTGTATTAGGAAAAAATGCAACGGAAGCTGGACTTATTTTAATGCCTATTCCTGTTATGTGGACATTTGGCGCTATTTTCTCCGGTAACTTAGTAGGCAAATTAAAAACGAAACAAATCATTTTACTTGGAGCTAGCATTTTATCAGTCGCTACGTTCTTATTATTTACATTATCAACACATTCACCATCGTTCCTTATTTATGTAGCAGTCGGATTATTCGGCTTAGGAATGGGGCTTGTGACACCAATTTATATGGTAACAATTCAAGCAGCCGTACCAGCTCATACACGCGGAACAGCCGTTGGTTTAAACACATTTATTAATACATTTAGTCAAACGTTAGGTGCTGCAATCTTTGGCACAATCTTCAATACGATGATTCACGCACGCGGCATTAAAAACCTTGATCTTGTATCTGGTGGACACGGCGGAACTACAGCAAATGTAGCAACTGAATCGCAATCCGCATTAGCAGCAAGTGTACATGTCATTTATATGAGTACTTTCGTATTAGCAGTATGTACATTAATTATCGCTTGGCTTTTACTAAAGCCAGCTACACAAACAAGTGAGCAATAATAAAGAGGATGACCATTTCGGTCATCCTCTTTTACTCTTCACTCTCCACAATATGTTTCAGCATGGACAACTTATTATCCCAAAAACGTTCATAATACGAGAGCCACTGTTGTAACTCCTCTAATGGTTCCGGATGCAAGCGATATATCTTCTCTCTTCCGCTCTTTCTTCCGCTTACTAAATTCGCTTCTGAAAGAATATGAAGGTGTTTTACAACCGCAGTACGACTCATCGGAAAATGATCCGTTATTTTGGAAATCGTTAACTCTTTATCACTTAATAACCGTATTACTTCTCGGCGGGTTGGATCAGCAATTGCTTGAAATACATCATATTTTGCTGCCGATGAGGACACTTAGCCTTCAACAACCTTTTTCAGTTTTTCATTTACAATCGCTACCCAGCCTCCGCTCATTCTGTCGCGAATAATAGAGCTCTTCGCATTCGCTTTCGGAAGAATTTCATCAGGATGTTTCCAGCCGCCGTGAATTAACGTAAATTCTGTTTTATTATCTCCTAGGTCTTTCAGATTAAATGAAACGACCCAGCCATCTGTATCCCATGAGAAAGACAGGTGATTTGGCTTATCGATTTCTAACACTTTACATGGTGATGGCCCAAATGGTGATTGCACATGAAATTCATGTCCTACCTCTAATACAAAATCATTTGGCATAAACCATGAGGCAATGCCTTCTGCAGTTGATACTACATTCCATACCTTTTGAATAGATGCGTTAAAAACGATCGTTTGTTTAATATCAGTTAATGTATTTTGTTGTTCCATTTTCATTCTCCTTTATTCGGCACTCAAATATAACACCTTTTGGTTACATTTCTGATAATATAACACCTTTTAGTTTCATGTCAACGCTAACTCTTTTTTAATGTTGAGAAATTCTCAACATTTTTTCAACAGGACAAACACCGATACGATAAACTTAACTAAATCTATACAATTCAATCAAATTTACACAAGTTAGTGCTTCAAAGTGTTCTCGCAACCCCGAGGGGACGAGGGGGTTAACACTCCACACGAGGCAGTATCGTTACCTCCTATTATCAAGCAATTATTTTACCCATCTTGATAAATTTATCGAAGCATTTACATCCCTATCGTGCTGGCTATTGCATGAAGCACAACGCCACTCACGTATTTTTAAACTCCACTGTCCTTCTGGTTGAACTGAATGGTCGTATTTCATGCCGCAACATGAACAAATCTTGCTTGAGGCGAACCATTTATCAGCTTTTACATACGCAATGCCATACTTCTCGCACTTGTATGATAAACATTGAAAGAAGAAGTGTAATTTTTGAAAGGAAAATGCTTTCGATAGTTTTTTGTTTTTTAACAGGTTTGAGATAGATAAGTCTTCCACAACAATCCTCATTGGTTTGGTTTTCACCAATTTAGCTGTTGCTTGATGGATATGGTTATTTCGGATATTCGTAATTTTCCTAGATAACCGCAGGTGTTCAGCTTTCGCTTTTTCATATCCGGCAGATTGAATTTTTACACCTTTTTTAAATCTCCTAGACATATCTCTTTGTGCTGACTTTTTCCTTTTCAAAAGCTTTTTAACCTTGGCATCTTTGTTTATATTTCGTTCTTTCATACCATTAGAAGCTACAAACAGCTCTTTTAAACCAACATCCACACCAATCGACTCATTGGTTAGTTCTTGTGATTCAAAGTCTTCTTGGAACCCCACACTAATCCACCAGTGACGACCATCAAAGGTAACTCTTGGATTAGATGGTTTTTTATTTCTTGGTAGTTGTTGGCTTGTTTTCACTTCTCCAATAGACTGAATATGAACTACTTTCTTTCCTATAATCAGTCTTTCATAATTAGCATAAAATCCTTGGATTACATCTTTTTTGGATTTATAAGAAGTGTGAGAACCATTTTTGTACTTTTTAAACGAATTTTTTCTCGCCGTATCAAAATCTTTTGAAGCCTGTTTAGGAACTTGTGCATTAATGTCTTTTAACCACTCATATCTCTTTCGCTTCTTGATCTTTGTAAATCGTTTCTGTAAAGCTAACTGTGAAACAGATTTTCCAAATAGCTTATAGTATCTATCACTCATTCTTTTACAATAGTTATAAGCGAATCTTGCAGCACCGGCATGGTTTCTAAGCACTTGTTCTTGTTCAGGCGTTGGAATCAGTCTAACTTTCTTCGCCAATATCATCAGAATGTAACTCCTTTAATGAAAGATTTGTTCTTCTGAATCGTAGCGTGTTCCACCAGCATTCTCCTTAGACTACTCGGATGCAAACCTGTTAATTCCGATACTTGACTAACTCGTGAAAATTTCATTATTATTCTCACCTCATCGAGCTAAATATAGCACATACGTTCGATAAATTCAATGAGGTTGGATAGATTTAATTAAATGTATCTCGTTCAACTAAGGGCGCAATTCCTTAGCCAGTTCTCTTATGAACTTCTCATGTTTTCACATGAGCGCAGACTATATGTTTATCTCTTTAGAGATAGAGGATTTTTCCACCACCATAGGCTTGTGATGTACTCTCGTCAGTTATACGAGATAGTCGCCCCGAATCATCTTATCAATTTTAACTTAGATGTTTCGATGCGGAAGACCCATTGTTCTAGTGTTTAGAATTTAACCTTGCACCTTCTGATTGTTTTTTTCTGGTTTCGCGACATTCACGCTCACCATTTCTAGCCACGTTGTAGTTCAATCAGCTTTAGTGATTGCCCGCAACCCCTCACTACTAGCCAATCACTTGACTAGCAGGGCTTACTGATATATTTAATTAACTTTCGTTATAATTGGTTAAATAAATCGTAACAGTTAGTTACCTCTCAGCATTCCTTCAACATTTCCTTAGGAGCGAAATGACTACCGACACATGTTGTCCCAACATAAAGCATAAAAAAGAGCTGGCTCACCCAGCTCTTTTTTATGCTTTATAAACGATCATTGCCGAAAAACAATAAATTTGGTTTTCGTCATCGTTAATGGAAACACCAACTTGATACTTAATATCTACAAAATTACTATCATCAATCTTTTTCAAAAACACATTTACAGCGTCTTCTAAGTCTTTTTCGTGACTTTCATCAAACACTTTCACACGAATCATGTTAACACCATCCTAGATCGCAGCCCTCCGCCGCTTGATTATTGCCACGGTGCGTATCTATGATGCGATAAAATTTTCCGTCTTCATATATATATCCGTCTTCTAACACATATTGTTTACCTTCAGTATAGACATAAAACTTACCTATCATAAATTTACTCGTATATAATTCCAAACAATCTGGTCTAAATTTAGCTACAACTTTATTTGTAATATCAATTTTTATTGTGCGCCCCACCTTCTCTCCCTCCTTTGCAAAGAACGGATTTAGGTATATTGTATTAGCGATTTTACATTTTATGCTTAAAAATAAGTGGATATGCCTACCTTTTTCACCTGTACTATTTTTCTAAAAAAATCATAGATAAGTAAGGGCAAAAAAAATATATATAAAAAGAGCTTTTACTTATTGACTCAAATATAATTATTATGGTATCATATAAAATTTGACATTTTTATCTGCTTGTGTTATCATTAAAGATGGTTACCACATATGGAGGTGGATGATTTGTTTCAAATTGGTGATAAAATCGTTTATCCAATGAACGGCGCAGGAGTCATCGAAGCCATTGAAGAGAAGGAAATATTAGGAACTATACGTCAATACTGTGTGATACGTATCATTAGTAAAGATATGCAAGTAATGCTTCCTATGGATCAATTACAAAAATCAGGTATTCGTTATATCGTAGATAAAGGTACGTTAGATGATATACTTCTTGAATTTCAAAACGGGGAATCAGATACATCACTTTCCTGGAAACAAAGATATACAATGAATATGGAAAAAATGAAAAACGGCAATCTGCAAGATAGCGCAGAAGTTGTTCGGGATTTGCTTCGCCGCAATAAAGAGAGAGCTTTAAATGCGAGCGAAAAACAAATGCTAGATAATGCCCGAAAAATGATGATTAGCGAAGTTGCACTCGTACAAAATGTTTCTGAACATCAAGCAACAGCATATCTTCAAGATACAATTAATCATTAAATTTAAAATAGCCGACCGCTATTTTTTTTGCTTAAAAAGGACAAAGAGATAAACCTCTTTGTCCTTTTTTATTACCCGCGTCCTGCTTGGAACGATGGATATAACGTCATTCCACCGTCTGCAAATAACGTAATTCCAGTTACGTAACTTGCCTCCGATGAAGCGAGCCACGTTGCGACTGCTGCAATTTCTTCCGGTTTTCCGATGTAACCCATCGGTATCATGCTTTCTACGTCAGCACGTTTTTTAGGATCAGCAAACTTCTCTGCATTAATGGGCGTATTTATTGCACCTGGCCCAATATTATTTATTCGAATGCCTTTTGGTGCGTATTCTAACGCTAACGTTTCTGTCATCAGTTTAATGCCGCCTTTACTCGCCGCGTAGTGCACAAATAGTGGCCACGGAATTTTCTCATGAACACTCGACATATTAATAACAGATCCTTTAATATCGTGCTCTACAAAATATTTAATCGCTTCTCGGCTTCCTAAAAAAGCACCTGTTAAATTTGTATTGATTACTTTATTCCAATCTTCAAGTGGCATTTCATGCGATGGTACCGCATTTTCTATCCCTGCATTATTAATCATAACATCGAGCGTACCAAATTCTTTCACAGCAGATTGAATGAGGTTCACAACATCAGACTCAACCGTCACATCACCTTTTACAGCAATCGCTTCTCCGCCTACTTTCTTAATTTCTTCTAATACATCATGCGCTTCTGACTCTCGTGAGCGATAGTTAATCACTACTTTCGCTTTCTCCTTAGCAAACCTCACTCCCATCGCTCTTCCAAGACCAGTTGCCGATCCTGTAATAACGACAACTTTCCCTGCTAAATCACTATACATTTCCATACCTCCTTTAACTTTTTGCAATACCTAACATAATTCCAGCTGCGATAATAAAAACGATACCGATAACAATACCCGTTAATTGGCGTTTCGTTTTTCTTTCACCTAATATAAGAATCCCACCAAGCGTTGAAATAATAATTCCCATTTGTGATAGCGAGAAACTTGTTGCCACTCCAACACGCGGCTGCGAAATGAATAAAAACATATTTCCAGCTGCCCAAATTAATCCTGGAATAATATTTCGTATTGCATATTTATTAAATGGATGATGTTTAAAAGTAAGCAAAATGCCCCCTAACACCATACCGACTGCTTGTGGCAATAAAGCTGACCAACCATCTACGTTAAATAGTCTAATTACTACTACATAAACTAAATAACCGACTGTTGAAATCAATAAAATGATAATGCCTCTTTTAAAATTCCCCGCTTGCTCTGCACTCTTTTCTTCTTCACTTTGAAGTGATGTTAAAATAACACCGATAATAATACAAATGAGCGCCAATACACCAAGGACAACTGATATCGTCGTGGACCACTCATGAAATACGATGACTCCAAATAAAGTCGTCGCAACTAATTGAAGTCCTGTTGAAATGGGCATCGTCCTCGAAACGCCCATTAAATCAATACTTTTTAATTGATTCGCCTGACCAAGTGCCCAAAATAAACCTGACACAATCCCAACCCCGATAACAGTAGGAGTTAATACGGGCTTCATAAAAATATAAACAACAATCGAGAAAATAAGTGCACCAAACGTTGTACCGAGCGTTTGACTATACGGTCCTCCGCCCAGTTTCACGTTAAATAGCACAATACTCCCCCAAAATAGAGCCGGTAAAATCGCTAAAAGTATGTCCATCGCTCATTACCTTTCTTTACTGAGTGTCATAGATTATCACTCTGAATCATTAGAGTGAGCTTTTATTTTTTCTTTTTCCCGTTCACAAACCTTTTCTGCAATAGAACCAGAAACATTCTTTTCTCGCTCTACTTTCTTTATCTTTACGTGATCTAAATGATCTTCCAAAGTAAGTGTAACTTTATCATTCGGCGGATTATGTGCACCTTGGAACGTAAGAAATTGTAGCGTAATTTCAAATCTAGGAACGAACTCACCATTCTTGCCGAGACGTTTTATATTTATAACTGAAGCACATTCATATTGATCTTCTGTCACTTGTCTAATAACCGAATAATACCTATTCGATAATGCACTCTCTAAAAGCTGTTCCCTTGATTCTTTCGCGAAAGAATCACTTGGAGAAGAGAAAAAGACCGAACATATCATTATAATAACTACACATATTTTTTTCATAACACCCTCCTTGTTCTATACGTTAGTGTTCACAAAACTGCTATAAAAAAACGACTTCCCCTATGTAGGAAAGTCGTTTTCATGAATCCAATATTAACCACCGCTCACCGGTGGGATTAGTGCAACAACATCACCAGATTGGACCGTGTCATCTTCATTTGCATATTCTTCATTAATTGCAACCATAATTGGCGCTGTCATTGGTACATTATATTCTTTAGCAACAACATCTTTTAACTCTGCAACCGTAATATTTTCTTTCTCTATTTGTAATTCACTTGTTCCTGCTTCCTCTTGCAAGTACGCAAATAACAATACTCGAATCATGCTTATAGCTCCTTCCCAGGCTCTCCCGCCGGATATGGCGTTTTTTCTAATTGATCACCAATCCATGAATCTCCATCTTCCCAAAACTCTTTTTTCCAAATCGGAACAATTTGTTTTATGCGTTCCATAATATATTCATTCGCCTCATAAGCCGCTTTACGGTGCGGCGTTGAAACTGCAACAACAACCGCGATATCAGAAATTTGCAGTGTTCCGGTGCGATGTGTAATCGCAACGTATGTACCTGGCCACTTCTCTTTCACTTCTGAACCAATTTTCTCTAGCATCTTTTCTGCCATCGTTTTATAAGCGACATACTCTAAGTATAATGTACGACGCCCTTTCGTAAACTCTCTAACCGTTCCAATAAAAGTTGTAACAGCACCGCATTCACGGCGTATAACTTTCTTCGCTACCTCTTCAACCAAAATTTCTGACTCAATTACTTCATAATACGTATTTGTCATTTCGTACTCCTTACCGTTTGTAAAAACCAGTCTATATACAACTCTTCTTCTGTTATATGAAATACTTTATATTTTTCTCGTAAGTTTGCGGGGGCATCATGCCACGTAATAACTGCTACTATATTTTCTACTTTATGTAAAAGTTCAACATCTTCCGCAGAACGAAGTAACACTACTTTCGGATAGTTCTCTTTTTTATAGCCCTCTATTAAAATTGTATCCACTTCAAAAAACTCATATAAGCGAATAATTTCTTGCAAGGACCATTCCTCTCTTAATGACGACAGTGAAAGTAATCCAGCGCCTTCTACACTACTAACGACAGCACCAGCCTTTCGATGCCTTTCACTATCTTTTTGCACTACTTCTGGAAAACCTCCGTGCCCATGATGTTTAATAGTAGCAACTTTCATTTTCCGTTCAGCTAACGCATGCACAATTTTCTCAACTAGTGTTGTTTTCCCGCTATTTTGATATCCTACTATTTGTAAGATTGAAGGGGCTTTGCCCATGGCCAATCACATCCCTCGTCGTGCTCTAACAATAATACAGATACTTTCATCCCTGCCTCAAATCCTCTCGTTCCTCCAGGCAATACAATAAAAGCATTCGCATCCGCGAGTGAAGATACCGCACTCGATTTATCTAAACCGACCGGCATCGCTTGTAATGCCCCGTCCGCGATTGTCACCTTTGCTCTTACAAAACGAGTGAACGGATTTGGCTTTGGAAAATCTTTTTGTAAAATAGCATCTGCTCTATATACGTGAGGCTCCTTCGCATATAAATATGTTTGAATTACCGGATGCACAAATAACTCAAATCCCACGTAACAAGCTGACGGATTCCCCGATAAACCGAAAAGTAACTTCCCATCAACTTCAGCTACTGTCGTTACACTTCCTGGTCTCATCGCTATTTTATTAAAGAGTACATTTGCCTTTAATCTTTCATAAATAGTCGGCAAGTAGTCATAATCTCCTACCGACACACCGCCTGTCGTAATTAAAATATCAACCTCATTCATCGCTGATTGAACGGCTGTAAAACATGCATCTAACTCGTCAGCAAGTTGACCATAATAACGAACTTTCCCTCCGGCTTTCATAATTTGAGCCGCAATCATATAAGAGTTGCTATTTCTAATTTTCCCCGGCTGTAACGACTCATGTACTTCTAACAATTCACTTCCTGTCGTCACAATACCAACAACAGGCTGTTTTACAACTTTCACAGTACTATATCCAAACGTCGCTAATAAAGCGGCAACACCTGGATTGATTGCAACGCCTTTCTGAACGAGAACTTGATTTTGTTTTATATCTTCTCCTTTAAATGACACATTGTCACCACTATGAAAAGGACGCTTTAACTTCATATATGTTTTTCCGTTCTTCTCAAAACCCTCTGTCAGTTCTAGCATTACGACTGCATTACAATCCTCTGGAATAGCTGCTCCTGTCATAATACGAACTGCCTGAAAAGACCCTACTTCTTCTGTAAAAACAAATCCCGCTCCGATCTCCCCTATTACTTCAAACTCAATCGAATTCTCTTGATTTGCTTCTTTCGTATCTTCTGCCCGGATTGCGAAACCATCGTAAGGAGAACGATCAAAATGAGGAACGTCATGATCAGAGACAACATCCTCCCCAAGAATTCTCCCGTAACTTTCCGTAATAGAAACCTCTTCTACCTCACCATTCTTCGCACATTCCATTACCCTCTCTACTGCCTCAGCAACTTGAATCGGAATTCGTTTTTCTACCATCGTTTCTCACCTCATATTTGCAATTTTTTTTATCTCGATTAAACTTTATATATTAAATAGAAATTACTTCAAGGAGGAATTCCATGTCTTCATTTACACACTTTAATGACCAAGGACGCGCGAAGATGGTTGATATAAGCGACAAAAAAGTAACCGTTCGAACAGCAATTGCGTGCTCTAGCATTATCGTTACAAAAGAAATTTACGATAAAATCTCTCACAATGAAATCGGGAAAGGTGACGTATTAGCAGTTGCGCAAATCGCAGGTATTATGGCTGCAAAACGCACTTCTGATATTATCCCAATGTGCCATCCTTTATTATTAAAGGGTGTTGACGTTTCTTTCGATTGGAAACAATCAGAAGAACAATATCGATTACTTATTGAAGTAAAAGTTAAAACAGAAGGTAGCACCGGTGTTGAAATGGAAGCTTTAACTGCTGCTTCCGCTACAGCTCTTACTGTGTACGATATGTGTAAAGCTGTTGATAAAGGTATGATTATTGGCGAAACGTACTTACTTGAAAAAACAGGCGGAAAAAGTGGCGATTATACGAGAAAATCTTAATCTTCACTCTGCTGAACCTAAAGGGTTTCCCTTTAGGTTCAGCCTATATATCTTGCATATAAACGTTTTGCTACATTTATATCATTCGTCCCATGAATAAACGCCCTGCCATCTGTAAATAAAACAAAACGAAATTCCTCTACCAGAAATGATAATAAATACGGAGTAGATTTTACATCCACACTTCTTTGTAAGCGCTTTTTAATTTCTTCTAAATTAAATTCATTCCTCACACCTGGACGGATTTGTACTGTATTTCGGCCACATAACACTTCTGTTTTCGTTTGTGCTTCAAACGTTAAACTCGGATATGTACGTAATCTTCCGCAAGATAAACATGTATCTTTTTTCTGCCTATTCACTTTAAAGGCCATCTGTTGATTATTCCAAAGATCAAACGATAACATCGTTTCGCGAAGTGCCCCATAGTCTTCTACTAATATTTTCAGCGCTTCCGTTATTTGATGCGCCACTACTAATTGTACTGCTGGCTGTATAATACCAGCCGTATCACATGTTGCTCCGCTCGCTGGATGCTCCATTAAACAGCGGAAACACGGTGTTTTTCCTGGTAAAATTGTATACGTTACTCCGTAGCTTCCGACACAACCACCATATATCCACGGAATATTATACTTTTGTGAAATATCATTAATAAGAAGACGCGTTTCAAAATTATCTGTCGCATCTAATATTAAATCTACATCATTCACTAGCTCTTCCATTTCTTGCACTGTTACATCAGTCACAACCGGATTTATTTTCACCTCAGAATTAATCGCTTGTAAATGTTCTGCCGCTGCTACCGCCTTCGGTTTATACTGCTTTGCATCTTCTTCTGTATATAATTGTTGCCTTTGTAAATTGCTCCATTCTACATAATCACGATCCGCAATTGTTATTTTTCCAACACCTGCTCTAACAATCGCTTCTGCATTTGCTGCACCGAGAGCACCAGCGCCGATAATAAGCACATGCTTCTCTCTAATTTTTCTCTGTCCTTCTTCTCCAACACCAGAAAATAATATTTGTCTTGAATATCGCTCCTGCATACGATATCCCCCTTTCTTATCCTCCTATATAAGACATTTCAATTTTCGGACGATTCTTTGCACTTTCTTCTGTCCGTTCATCTGAATACCTATCTTTTCTATTCATCCATACATCTTGTATAACGTTTACTAACTCATCATCCGAAAGATTTCCTCTAAGAAGTTCCCTTACATCCAATCCTTCTGTCGCAAATAAGCAAGTATAAAACTTTCCATCTGCCGAAATTCTCGCTCTCGTACAAGAAGAACAAAATGACTCAGAAACAGAAGTAATAAAACCGACTTCGACATTTGTTCCAAGATAACGATATCGCTTCGCAACTTCACCGAAATAATGCGCTTCAGCTGGCTCAAGTGGATACACGCTATGAATCATCTCAATTAACTCTCGCTTTGTAACAACTTGGTCAAAGTTCCATCCATTTGTACTACCAACATCCATAAACTCAATAAACCTAAGCGTGATTCCTTGCTCTTTAAAATAAGTAGCCATCGGAAGTACTTGATGGTCATTCATCCCTTTTTTCACAACCATATTTACCTTTACATCAAGCCCGGCCTCTTTTGCAGCCATAATTCCCTTTATAACAGGTTTCGTATTAATATTCCGGCCATTAATGTCCTTAAATACATCGTCATCTATTGCATCCAAGCTAACATTTACTCTATGTAATCCAGCTTCTTTTAATGCTTTTGCTTGTTTCGTTAAATGAATCGCATTTGTCGTTAACCCTATATCTACTAACCCTTCAATTTTCACGAGACGTGCAATAAGTTTTGTTAAATCTTTACGAAGCAGTGGCTCGCCACCAGTAATTCTAATTTTTCGTACACCGATGCTAACAAATATTTTTGCCAAACGCTCAATTTCATCAAACGTCAGTAAAAACTCATCTTTCAAAAAAGCATAATCTGGCCCAAACACTTCCGCTGGCATACAATATGTACATCTAAAATTGCAACGATCAATGACAGATATGCGCAAATCTTGAAGTGGGCGTCCAAAAAAATCTGTAACCATCTCCTGCATCGCCACCCTCCCTTTCTGCCAAATTTCTCTCTTTTCATTCTATTATAATATATTTTCGAACTGCGATGTTTTTGCTCAAGTGAATAAAGTGAAACTTTCCTAACCAATTAGACTTCCTACTTATAACGAGATAAAAAACCTTGAAGCATAAAAGCCCCAAGGTTTTCTCCCTATTAACTTAACCTAATAATAGTTAGCGTAGCTCCTGGTGTTGTCGTAGATAATGTAGCTATTGCAAGTAATCCAAATAACTGCAGACTAATAGCAGCTCCAGCAGGCAAATTGGCAATGATTGTCGCATTAAACGAACCTGTAGCTACTGCTGGTGAATTAACGGTTCCTGCAAGTTGAACCCCATTTACAGTTATACGTGAACTTACGAGTAAAGCTGCCGTTATATTAATTGTATAAGCTATATAATAATTCCCTGCGTTCGCCACTGTGAATACAGTATTCGTACCATTAACAGTGATCCCTGGACCAATATTTTGATTGTTCGGTAACGGTACATTCGTACCACCTAACAGAACAGAAATAGCACTTCCTGATGTATTATTTGCAAATGAGTACGTTGCAGTTGTACTAACTCCGGTGGTTCCTGTCACTCCAGTCGCACCGGTCGCTCCTGTTGGACCTTGGATTCCTTGCGAACCAGTTGAACCCGTATTCCCTGTTGGACCTTGGATTCCTTGCGAACCAGTTGGACCCGTATTCCCTGTTGGACCTTGGATTCCTTGTGGGCCTTGTATTCCTTGAGGACCGGTCGCTCCGGTCGCTCCGGTTGCTCCCGTGACTCCTGTTGGACCTTGAATCCCTTGTAAACCTTGTGTTCCAGTCGGTCCTGTGTCCCCTGTTGGGCCTTGTGGACCTTGCAATCCTTGCACGCCTTGCGGACCGGTTGGACCTATTTCTCCTTGAACTCCTTGAATTCCGGTTGGGCCTTGTGGACCAGTCGGACCTTGCACACCTTGTATCCCCTGAATTCCCTGCGGACCTTGTGCTCCGGTTGCCCCTGTCACACCTTGGATTCCTTGGGGGCCTTGATCTCCTTGAATTCCTTGTGGACCCGTTGGACCTTGAATTCCTTGTGGACCTTGGATTCCCTGTGGACCTTGATTTCCTGTCGCCCCAGTTACTCCTTGTATCCCTTGGGGACCTTGAACACCTTGCGGGCCTGTTGGACCTTGGATCCCTTGCACTCCTTGTATTCCTTGCGGGCCTTGTAAACCCGTAACCCCGGTTGCTCCCGTTTCTCCTGTCACTCCTGTCATTCCTGTTGAGCCCGTAGCCCCAGTATCTCCCGTTACTCCTGTCGAACCTGTTGCCCCTGTCGGGCCAGGTGGGCCACCAGATGGACCTGTCACACCAGTCGGTCCTGATGGCCCCGTCGGACCAGTCGGGCCTGCTGGACCTCCAGAAGGACCAGTTACCCCTGTTGGACCAGTTACTCCAGTTGGGCCTGTAGTTCCTTCCCCTGTCGCACCTGTTGTACCCGTATCCCCCGTTACTCCTGTCGGACCTTGGATTCCCTGTATTCCTTGTGGCCCTTGCACTCCTTGAGCACCCGTTGCTCCTTGAATTCCTTGTACTCCTTGAACTCCTTGTGGCCCCATTGGACCTGTTGGACCAATTACTCCTTGAGCACCTTGAACACCTTGCGGACCCTCTGGACCGGTTGCTCCTATGTTCCCTTGTACACCTTGAATTCCTGTTGCTCCTTGTGCTCCCGTTGCTCCAGTTTCACCTTGGGGTCCTATAGCCCCCTGTATACCTTGTGGACCTTCTGGACCCGTTGCTCCTATCGTTCCTTGAATTCCCTGTATACCTTGCGGACCCTCTGGACCGGTTGCTCCAGCTGGTCCTGGCACCCCTTGTATACCTTGCGGACCTTGAAGTCCTTCTGGGCCTTCTGGGCCTGTTGGTCCTATTTCACCCATCGGACCTTGTATTCCTTGAACCCCTTGTGGTCCCGTTTCTCCTGTTGGCCCTGGTACCCCTTGTATACCTTGCGGACCTTGATCTCCTGTTGCTCCGGTTTCACCTTGAGGTCCTATAGCCCCCTGTATACCTTGTGGACCTTGATCTCCTGTTGCCCCTGTTATCCCTTGAATTCCCTGAACACCTTGGATTCCTTGTGAACCAGTTACTCCCGTCGGACCAGGAATACCTTGAATACCTTGCGGACCTTCTGGACCCGTTGGTCCAATTGGCCCTTGAACCCCTTGTATTCCTTGCAGGCCCTGTGCTCCTGTTTCTCCTGTACTTCCAGTTGGACCTGTATTTCCCGTTGCTCCAATTGCACCTGTAATTCCTGTTACCCCTGTATTTCCTGTTGCTCCCGTCGCACCCGTACTCCCACTCGGTCCACCTCCTGGACCTGTCGCACCAGTTGGCCCTGTCGGACCTGGAGGACCTCCAGATGGACCCGTTATCCCTGTTGGACCTGTTATTCCAGTTGGGCCTGTAACACCTTGACCAGTTGCTCCTGTTGTCCCCGCATTTCCACTCGGTCCTTGTGGGCCTTGCATCCCCTGCACTCCTTGTATCCCTTGTGGACCAGTTGCTCCAGGTGCTCCTTGCACACCTTGAATCCCTTGAGGTCCCTCAGTTCCTGTTGCACCAATTGGACCTTGTAATCCCTGTACGCCCTGTATTCCTTGTGCTCCAGTCGCTCCCGTTGGACCAATCGGACCTTGTAACCCTTGCACACCTTGAACTCCTTGAGGTCCCGTTTCTCCCTGTGGTCCCCTCAATCCTTGTGGCCCCTGCTGTCCTTCTGGTCCTGTTGCCCCCATTTGCCCAACTGGTCCTTGAATCCCTTGGACACCTTGAGGTCCTGTCGGGCCCATCTCCCCCATCGGACCTTGTAATCCTCTTGGTCCCTGTGGGCCTGTTGGACCTTGTGGACCGGTTGGGCCTGTAATCCCTATACCAGTAAATCCCGTTGGAACGGGAGGAAAGGTAGGTCCAATAAGATTTGGTGAAATTCTAAAATTAGAGTTTAATGAATTTTGTTTATCGCGTTCTTTCACACTTTCACCACCTACACACCATCTTTTTTACATTAAACAAACCTCTTCTTAATATGTATTTACAAAAACAATCTCAAAGACTATTTTTATTTTGAATAATAAAAACTCCCTTAATTCCTTAAGGGAGTCCGGCAGTTGAATCCGTATTATCTGTATTCGGGACGCCTTGTGCTATACCCGATGTATTTACACTTTGCCCCATATTGGTTCCTGTTACAGTACCAGCAGGAGTACCTCGTGTATAGGTTGTCGTTACCGAATCACCCGGCTGTAAACAAAGCTTCGTCTCCGTTCCTATTACTGTAACAACATCGATCCAAGTGCAACCCATTGAACCACTATACGATTTCGTAGCAGTAAATGAATTATCACTCAAATTATCACCTGTAAATATATTCCCAGTATTATTCACAATAACAAACTCTTTTATATGCGCAGGCATAATTACACTCTACCTTTCCTCTACGAACCTAATGTACGTGTACTCGTTGCCAAAGGTGGAAGAAATACTGATGTTCGAATCACCGCTTCTGGTTGCCTTTTCCCATTTAAAAAAATAGCCGCACTCGACCCTCCAGCACCTGCATATATTTTTGCTACAGCTAAAGGTGAGATATCATAACAATCGCCGACATTAACAGCCCCTGTATTATTAATAATTTTTACTTTCCGCAAGTTAATCCCCATTTACCTATCCCCCTTTTGTACACTGTATGCAAAAGAAAAAAACTTGAAACAAACACATTTCAAGTTTTTTAAGCTACTTATTTAGTTTCTCCCTCATATTGAAGCATACCGCCAACCATGTTCACTGTTTTAAATCCTTGCTCATTTAAATAATGGCATACATTTTCACTACGCATTCCCGAGCGACAAATAAAGATATATTCATTCTCTTTATTAAAGAAATCTACTTTATTTGGGATATCGCTCATTTTAATATGTACAGCTTCTGGAATTTTCCCTGCCGCTACTTCTTCATCTTCCCTTACATCTACTAAAAATAACGTTTCTCCGCTTTCTAAACGCTCTTGCACTTCTTCTGTAGTAATTGTTTTAACTTCTGTCATATGTCGTTCCTCCTTATATACAATAAAACTTTTAATCTCTTCCTTAAACAAGCATGTCTAATCAATTTTAGCATGCGAAAGAAAGAACGCAAAGAATGGAAAATTTATTTCTCAATTTTCTCGTAAAACTTATTCTTTACAAACATAACTCGTGCATTGTATCCTCAATATACTTGTTTTATGAAAGGAGTCAATGAAAATGACACTTTTTCTTTTCATTGTGGGCATCATTTTCTTAATCGCCGCAATTATTGCACTTAGTATGAAAAATAATAAAAAGATAAAATCACCACAAGAAATGTCATTCTTATTTCTATTGCTTAGTATCGCATTCTTCGGTATAGCAATTGCCACATATATTTTCCGTCTACAAATCATGTAAAAAAAGGTGCCTACTACATACATTGCACCTTTTTCACACCATTTATTTTCTACACCAAACTAGATACTTTCCGATTTAAAAATTCATAAACTTTCTTTTCAAATAAATGAATATCAAACGCTCCCGCCATATGCCCATTTATACTTTCTATCTCATACACTTCCGCATATTTTCCTTGTTTTTGCAAAATATCTACCATTTTATAATTATAACGTGACGGCTGAAGCAGGTCTTGTTTGCACGGAATCATAAGTACATTCGCTTCTATGTTAGACAGTGCCTCTTCTAAAGACGAAAATCCATGCGCAATATCATGTAATAAAACTGCTTTCGCAGTGTACATCCACGAATTTGCATCTACTAACTCTATACTTTTATATGTCACTTTATTTATTTCTTTCTCAAATGATGTTAATGTAGAAAACCTTTCATAAGGGTCTACTTCTATACTATTACGAGGGAATGTTCTTTCATAAAAATGCTCATCAAATGCATTCATAAACATCATTCTATTTGCTAAATGAAGTCCCTTCATTGGCTGCCCTTCTCCATATTTTCCACCCTTCCAACTTGGATCCAGTTGAATAGCCTCAATTGCATTTTGCGCTACATTTACCGACGTAATAATTGGATTTTGCGGGTTCGTAATAACACCAATCATCCGCTCTACCATATGAGGATAATGAACAGCCCATTGCTGCGCAATCATCCCGCCAGCTGACGGTCCCATTACGGCATGCAGCCTTACGATTCCCATATCTTTTATTAACTCATATTGCATACGAGCTACATCAAGAAATGTAAAAACCGGAAAATCCATCGCATATTCATCTCCATTTTTCGGATCAATTGATTTCGGTCCTGTTGTAAACACATAAGGGTTTTTCACCTGCACATTACAAAGATTATCAGTACATATAACAAAGTATTTATTTGTATCAATTGCTTTTCCCGGTCCAATTAAACCATCCCACCAACCAGACTCCTCATCATGCGCTGTATATTTTCCTGCCGCGTGACTCGTTGCACTAAAATAATGGCATACCAAAATCACATTTGACCTTTCTCTATTTAAAATACCATACGTCTCGTACCCCATTTGAACAGGAATTTCCCTACCATTTTCAAACGTAAACTCTCTTAAAATAAACTTTTCTTTTTTTACAAATTGCACAGACTCGCCCTCTCCCTATCATAGTATGAACTGCTTACTAAAGGATTTTTTCTATGCAAACCAATCTCCTCCTTCTTTTCATAAATAAATGAATAATATACAAAATTAGCCACAAAATAGCACTATATTACACAATCAAAGAGGGCATACATATGATTTGGAATTGGCTACGTAAGAAAAAAAAATCAAATACGACAGAGAAAAACGAAACAGATAACTCAGAGCAACAACCTAACAATCAAGAGGATAATGACCCAAAACAGACTAGAAGTATGAAACATAGTAAAGGTAACAATGGCGAGCAAAAAAAAGAGGAACATCAGGATTCTTCTCAAGATAAACAACAAAGCTCTAAACAAGATGACTCGAATCAGGATAAACAACAACATTCTAAGCAAGGCGATTCAGCTCAGGATAAACAACAAAGCTCTAAACAAGATGACTCGAATCAGGATAAACAACAACATTCTAAACAAAATGACTCGAATCAGGATAAACAGCAACATTCTAAACAAGATGACTCGAATCAGGATAAACAACAACATTCTAAGCAAGGCGATTCAGCTCAGGATAAACAACAAAGCTCTAAACAAGATAATTCGAATCAAGGTAAACAGCAAAACTCTAAACAAGATGACTCGAATCAGGATAAACAACAAAGCTCTAAACAAGATGACTCGAATCAGGATAAACAACAAAGCTCTAAACAAGATGACTCGAATCAGGATAAACAGCAAAGCTCTAAACAAGATAATTCGAATCAAGGTAAACAGCAAAACTCTAAACAAGATGACTCGGCTCAAGATAAACAGCAACAACACTCTAAACAAGGTGACTCATCTCAAGATAAACAGCAACACTCTGGAAATAATAGTATTTATGATTTTACGAAACCAGAAAAAGACCGTATTCATTCTCTACAAGATTTAATAGAGAAGCTCAAACAGTCTAGTGATTTTGTTAATTATCACACATCTGACGATGAAACGATGCCTTATTGGATTTCTTACTATCGTCCTTCGCTTGATGGAGAGAAATTGCAAAAGTATTTAATGCCTACTCTTTTAGAACGACCTAACGCTTCACTAGAAGAGCTGAAAGAACATATTCCAATGAGCGGCATTACAATTACAAACGATTTACAAAAAATTGAGGACATGGTTTTAAAGGGGCATGCGATTATTCAGTTGAATCAGAAAGATCAAAAATGTATGCTCGCAAACATTGCAATTGATAATTATCGCGCACCAACTCCTCCTTTAAATGAATCAACTGTTATCGGTCCTCAAGAAGGTTTCGTGGAGGATATTGATACAAATATTAATTTAGTACGAAAACGTCTTCCAGTTTTAGATTTACATACAAAAGAAATGATTGTCGGCGAGTTTTCCAAAACAAAAGTTGTCATGATGTATTTGGATAACCTTGCTGAAAAAGAGAATATAGATTTTCTAGAAGATTCATTACGCGCTCTTGAATATGATCAAATTAATGATAGTGCTTATATACAAGAATTAATGGGAGAAAAGTCGATTTTTCCTCTCTATATCAATACAGAACGTACTGATAGAGTTACAAAAGCACTAATTGATGGGAAAATCGCTATTTTTGTTGATGGTTCTCCAAGTGTTTTACTAACACCTGTATCCTATTTCGACTTTTTCATTTCACCAGAAGACTATAACGTCTCTTGGCTATACGCTACATTTTCAAGAATTTTACGCCTTATCGCCGTTCTATTCTCGATATGTGCTACACCATTATACGTTGCAGTTTTAAATTATCATTATGAACTTATTCCAAGCGATTTACTTGAAACTTTAATTTTATCAAGGGCACAAGTACCATTCCCACCTTTAATTGAAGCACTCTTTTTAGAACTCGCAATTGACTTATTAAGAGAAGCTGGCGCGAGGTTACCGATGAAAGTTGGTCAAACGCTCGGTATTGTAGGCGGTATCGTAATCGGGCAAGCATCTGTACAAGCTGGCTTAACGAGTAACATTTTATTAATTATCGTTGCCTTATCAGCACTCGCTTCCTTTATTACACCTATTTATAAAATGGGTAATGCTGTTCGATTACTACGTTTCCCATTTCTCATATTTGCAGAAATAGGAGGACTGTTCGGGATTTCCATTGGATTTATCTTTTTATTTACTCATCTATTTAGACTTACGTCCTTACGTAAGCCTTACGCCTTGTTTTACCCGACAAGACAACAATCTGTTAAAGATTCTTGGATTCGTTTTCCTTTAACAATGATTGATACAAGAGATGTACAAGCAAGGCCACAACATGTAAAAAAAGCAGCAAAAGGAATTTCAACAAAACATCAATCAGACTTTGATGATTAAGGAATGAGGTGCATTGATGAGTAAAGTTCAAGAAAAATATCAAGTATCTCCTGTCTTTGTTTTCTTCTTAATTCACGGTGCACAGTTTGGAGCTGGCGTTCTCGGGTTCGCTCGAATTATCGCAAAAGCTGCTGGATACGACGGTTGGATGGGAGTTTTAATCACAGGAATCTGTATCCATATTCTTATATGGATGATGTATGTCTTATTAAAAGAAACAAACGGAAATTTAATTGATTTACATCGACAAACATTTGGAAAATGGCTAGGAAATGTGATGAACCTCATTTTTATGGCTTATTTCTTAGCCGTCAGCATTTCTGTCATTCGAACATACGTTGAAATTATTCAAGTATGGATGTTCCCTACCGCCTCTACCTTTATGTTAACAATATTTTTATGCTTAGTGAGTTATTACATTATTTCTTCTGGTTTTCGTGTCATTACTGGCATTTGCGTCATCTCTGTTGGCGGTACATTGGGATATTTGTTTCTTAGCTTATTCGTTTTTAAATACTCTCATTGGCCTAATTTACTACCTATGTTCACACATTCTTTTTCAGATATTTTAAAAAGCGCTCATATGTCAATCTACAGTATGACAGGATTTGAGATTTATCTTATGGTATATCCATTTGTAAAAAAGCCTATGCAGTCTCATAAATTCGCTCAATACGGAGCACTATTTTCAAACCTTCTATATTTATTTAGTACCCTTTTAGCCTTTTCGTTTTTTAGTGAGAAACAATTGTTAAAAACAATCTGGGCCCAACTTTCTATGACCCAAGTCATTCAATTACCATTCATAGAAAGGCTAGAATATATTGCAATTTCAGCTTATGTACTCGTTATTATTACGAGTTTTATCCTGCCTTTATGGGCGGCAACAAGAGGAACTCATGAAATATTTCGTGTAAAACAAAGAGGCATTTTAATTGCTTTTATGCTTATTACACTTATTGTTTCACAACTTTTAACAAACAGACACGATATTAACAATTTTATTAGTTATGCATCAAGAGTTAGTTTTTGGCTCATTTATGTATACATCCCAATTCTATTTATTATTGTGTGGGTGAAAAGAAAATGGAAAAAATCAAAAGCACAAGCAAATTAATACTTATTTCTTGTATAACACTCTTCAGTTTAACTGGATGTTTACAAAAAAATATTATCGATGATGTACATCTTATTCAAGGAACGGTTTTTGATGTAGCAAAAGATAATCAGGTAAAGGTTACATTCGTTTGCCCTGTTCAACAAAAAGGAAATAAAGTTCAAGTTTTTGAAGGATCCGCAAATGCAGTAAAACAAATAAAAGCAAACACATCTTTAGAGTCTTCCCAACCATTTGCAAGCGGACAGATGCGGGTCGCTCTATTTACTACAAGAATTGCAAAAAAAGGAATGGCCCCTTCCTTCGATACATTAATCCGCGATGTGAATATCGGGAATGCGTTATATGTCGCTTTGCTTGACGGGAATGGTACTGAGCTTTTAAAAGGAAAATACACAACTTCATCTAACGTTGCAATTTATATAAAAAAATTGCTAGAACATAATATGGAGACTGGTCCTTTACCAAGGGACAATCTACATTTAGGAGCATTTCGTTATTATCAAGAAGGTCGCGACTACTATGTTCCAATTTTAAAAAAACATAAAGATAAAATAAAAATTATCGGCATTGGTCTTTTTAAAAAGGATAAATATGTAGGTAAAATCAAGGAACAAGATATGTTTGTATTTAAGGGATTGTTAGAAAAACATAAATTAGATTCACATGAATTTAAAGCCAATCCCGGGTACGTAATGATTAATAATATCCGTTCAGTTCCAACATACGAAGTAACAATAAAAAATGGGAAGCCTTCTTTTTTCATTCATGTAACACTTGATGCCCGTATTCAAGAATTATCGAAGCAAATCAATTTAGACAATCCTAAAAACACAAAAAAAATTGAAAAAGCTATCCAAAAGCAATTGGATACACAAGGTGACAAACTAATTACGCAGTTTAAATCTTTAGGCGTCGATCCGCTCGGGCTAGGAGCTAAATATAAGCAACATTATCGTCCATTCAAGTTAGAAGAGTGGAGACGGATGTACAAAGATGTCCCTGTTACTATAAAATACACCGTAAACATTACAAATTCTGGTGTGATCGAATGAGAAATGATTGAACTCCTCTCTCCGGCATGATACAACGGAAAGAGGAGTTTTTATTTTAGATAGAGAGAGAAGATATTTATGGGGGAGCCTATGTCTAAAAAATTAGTAAAGCCTATTTTAAACGGTATTTTATTTCTCGGCGTCTTTTTATTTGCTCATACATACTTAAAAAATGTTTCCTTCACACGTTATTTACTTGTCGTTATACCAATGTTGCTCGTTGGTATGTTTGGCATCGATCTTATTTTATCCATTTTAATAAAAAAAGAAGAATAGCGCGCAGGGCCGTCCCAAAAGTATTCTGGGATGGCTTTCTTTTATTAATAGGTTATGTTTTGTCGTTTAGTTGATATAACCTTTCACTATCGCTATCTGAACTAAAAGATGAAACTTTTGGACAGTCCCTTTTTATTTCATAATCACCTTATGTTACAATGAGATTCGGCACAAAGCGAGAAAGGATGAAACAACATGACAAACGAAAAAGGTTTAGATAAAGGATACGAACTTGTTGCAAAAATGCATGAAGTATTCGGACATCCTGTGACAAATACTCCAACAAAATTAACAGAAGAACGTGCAAAAATCCGTGCGAGCTTTATGCAAGAAGAGCTAGAAGAATTTCTAGAAGCAACGACTGTTGAAGATCAATATGATGCACTGATTGACCTTATTTACTTTGCATTCGGAACGTTTGCAGAAATGGGCGTACGTCCAGATAAAGGCTTCGAAATTGTAAATAACGCAAACATGGCAAAATTATTCCCTGACGGGAAACCTCGATTCCGCGAAGGTGATGGCAAAATTCTAAAACCACAAGGCTGGCAAGCACCAGAACCACAACTTCGTGCTGAAATCGAACGCCAGCGCCAAGAAGCTGAAAAAAACTGCTAGGATTTCCTAGCAGTTTTTTATTATGTCTTTTTTTCTGCAATTCATTAATGACCCACGTGTCCCGCATGTCCTGCTGCTCCACTAATGCTAGCCGCTCCTGCCGCTGCTCCTGCTGCTCCCGCTCCAATTCCACCTGCCCAAGGAGAAGATTGTTGCTGTTGGTGATGTTGTTGGTGATGTTGACCGTGTTGGCCTTGATGACCGTGCTGACCATGATGACCGTGTTGGCCTTGATGACCATGATGACCTTGGTGACCGTGTTGACCTTGGTGACCGTGTTGACCTTGGTGACCGTGTTGACCTTGGTGACCATGATGACCTTGGTGACCGTGTTGGCCTTGGTGACCGTGTTGGCCTTGGTGACCATGATGACCTTGGTGACCGTGTTGGCCTTGGTGACCGTGTTGGCCTTGGTGACCATGATGACCTTGGTGACCGTGTTGGCCTTGGTGGTGGTGATGGCCTTGGTGCGTTTGATAAAGAACAGCTTGCGGATGAATGTGATGGTGTCCGTGGTGATGTACTTGTTGGTGATGACCATGATGGCCGTGTTGACCTTGGTGATGGTGATGACCATGATGGCCGTGTTGGCCTTGGTGATGGTGATGACCATGATGGCCGTGTTGGCCTTGGTGATGGTGATGACCATGATGGCCGTGTTGGCCTTGGTGATGGTGATGACCATGATGGCCGTGTTGGCCTTGGTGATGGTGATGACCATGATGGCCGTGTTGACCTTGATGATGATGTCCATGATGGCCATGAAGACCATCAATAACTTGCGGATACCCTCCTATTCCCCCAGCTACAACACCTACTCCCGGTACCGGAAATCCTGTCTGCACTCCTCCAACAAAAGAAGGAAATGTAGTTGGTGCTCCTACTGGAATTCCTGTCTGTACGCCAGCTACTGATGTCGGAAACCCTCCCATTAATGCAGGCATTCCAGTTTGCATGCCAGCTACCGATGTTGGAAATCCTCCTGTTGCTCCCCCCATCCAGCTCGGAATTCCACCGTATCCTTGTTGGCCAGCTCCTCCCATTAACATCATTTGTTCATAACTACCCGATCCACCTCCGAAGAAGCCATGTGGTGCATTATTGTCCATCCCTTTCATTCCTTTCACCCCTTGTTCTCAATTTAACCTACCTTTTTTATCATATTTCCTAGTCAAGAATAGGTGTTTGTCTGTATAAGAATTCCTTATCTTTTTCCTTATCCATGGTAGAATTGATGCACTGATTATTCTTTCTTCAATATTAAATAGGAGGTATTTCATTGAAAAATGTTACGAAAGCTTTAATCGATGATTTAGATGCAATCATACATATAGATATCGATGTAATCGGAGACGATAGTAGAAGAAGTTATATCCAGCACACTATCAATGAGGGCAGATGCGTCATTGTAAAAGAAGACAATTCTATCTCTGGTTTTCTAACATATGATACAAATTTCTTTGGTTGTACTTTTCTCTCATTAATCGTTGTTTCGCCAACTAAAAGAAGGCGAGGCTATGCAAGTTCGTTAATCTCATATATGTTAAGTCATTCTCCTACTCAAAAAATATTTTCTTCAACGAACGAATCGAATGAAAGTATGCAGAAAGTATTTAACGCGAACGGTTTTATACGCAGTGGAATGATTGAAAACTTAGATGAAGGTGACCCAGAGATGATTTTCTATACAAAAAAGCTCAGAGTATAAATACTCTGAGCTTTTATTTAGAATGAATTAGTTTGCAACAACGTTAACAAGTTTTCCAGGAACAACAATTACTTTACGAACTGTTTTCCCTTCAATTTGGTCTTGAATTGCTTCAAGTGCAAGTTGTTCCATTTCTTCTTTTGATGCGTCTTTACTCATTGTTAGTTTTGCGCGAACTTTGCCCATAATTTGAACAACGATTTCAACTTCATCTTCTACAAGTTTAGACTCATCAAATGTCGGCCAGCTTGCATATGTGATTGTTTCATTGTATCCAAGTTTGCTCCATAGCTCTTCCCCAATGTGAGGTGCAACTGGTGCAATCATTTTTACGAAACCTTCTACATATTCTTTCGGAAGTGTTTCAGCTTTGTATGCATCGTTGATGAATACCATCATTTGAGAAATCGCTGTGTTGAAGCGAAGCTCTGCATAGTCTTCTGTTACTTTCTTCACTGTTTGGTGGTAAGCTTTTTCAAGCTCTTTATTTGGTGCATCAGTAATTTTCTCACTTAATTCACCGTTCTCTTGAACGAATAGGCGCCATACACGGTCTAAGAAACGACGAGCTCCGTCAAGACCATTTTCAGACCAAGCGATTGAAGCATCTAATGGTCCCATGAACATTTCGTATAGACGAAGTGTATCTGCACCGTGGCTTGCTACGATATCATCAGGGTTTACAACGTTACCTTTTGATTTACTCATTTTCTCGTTGTTTTCACCTAGAATCATACCTTGGTTGAATAATTGTTGGAACGGCTCTTTCGTTGGAACTACACCGATATCGTATAATACTTTATGCCAGAAACGAGCATATAGTAAGTGAAGTACAGCGTGCTCTGCTCCGCCAATATAAATATCAACTGGAAGCCATTGTTTTACTTTTTCAGGATCTACAAGTGCTTCGCTATTGTTTGGATCGATGTAACGTAGGTAATACCAGCAGCTACCAGCCCATTGTGGCATTGTATTCGTTTCACGACGACCTTTTTTACCAGTTTCAGGATCAACAACGTTTACCCACTCGTCAATGTTAGCAAGTGGTGATTCACCTGTACCTGAAGGACGGATGTTTTCTGTTTTCGGAAGAACTAATGGTAATTCTTCTTCTTTCACAGCTGTCATTGTGCCATCTTCCCAGTGAATTACTGGAATTGGCTCACCCCAGTAACGTTGACGGCTGAATAACCAATCACGTAGACGGTACGTTACTTTTTGATTTCCTGCGCTCGTTACTTCAAGCCATTCAATCATTTTTGCAATTGCTTCTTCTTTATTTAAACCATCAAGGAATGCTGAGTTTACGTGAGCACCATCACCTGTGTATGCTTCTTTCGTAATGTCTCCACCTTTTACAACTTCCTTCATTGGAAGATTGAATGTTGATGCGAATTCATAGTCACGCTCATCGTGAGCTGGGACTGCCATTACAGCACCTGTTCCGTAAGTTGCAAGAACATAGTCAGCAATCCAGATTGGTAATTTCTCACCATTTACTGGGTTAACCGCGTAAGCACCAGTGAATACACCAGTTTTCTCTTTCGCAAGTTCTGTACGCTCTAGGTCACTCTTCATTTTAACAGAGTTAATGTAAGCTTCTACAGCTTCTTTTTGCTCTGCTGTTGTAATATCAGCAACAAGCGCATGCTCTGGAGCAAGTACACAGTAGCTCGCACCAAATAGTGTATCAGGACGCGTTGTGAAAACTGTGAATTTCTCTTCTGTACCATCAATATTGAAGTGTACTTCTGCACCCTCAGAACGACCGATCCAGTTACGTTGCATATCTTTTAAGCTTTCTGGCCAATCAAGCTCATCTAGATCTTCTAATAGACGATCTCCGTAAGCTGTAATTTTTAACATCCACTGTCTCATCGGACGACGCTCAACTGGATGTCCACCGCGCTCACTCTTACCGTCAATGATTTCTTCGTTCGCAAGTACTGTACCAAGTGCTGGGCACCAGTTTACAGGTACTTCATCAACGTAAGCTAAACCTTTTTCAAATAGTTTTAGGAAGATCCATTGTGTCCATTTGTAGTAGTTTGGATCTGTTGTATTTACTTCACGATCCCAATCGTAAGAGAAGCCTAATGCTTTAATTTGATTACGGAACGTATTAATATTAAGCTCTGTAAATTCTGCTGGGCTGTTTCCAGTATCAAGTGCATATTGCTCTGCTGGAAGACCGAATGCATCCCATCCCATTGGATGAAGAACGTTATATCCTTGCATACGCTTCATACGAGATAAAATATCTGTCGCTGTATAACCTTCTGGATGTCCTACGTGTAGGCCCGCACCTGATGGATATGGGAACATATCTAGTGCATAAAATTTTGGTTTTTCTGTCTCATCTGGCGTACGGAATGTTTTATTCTCTTCCCAGTACCCTTGCCACTTCTTCTCAATATTTTGATGATTAAAGCTCATGAGATACCCTCCTTGAAATTCTATTTATTTTCACCGCCCAAAATACAAAAAACCTCTCATCCCTAGAAAGGGACGAGAGGTTATAGATTCCCGCGGTACCACCCTAAATTAATGTAAAAATATACATTCGCTTAGATCCGTAACGTGGATTAACGGCAATTGCTACTACTAGTTTCACAACTGCAACTCAAAGGCGAGTTCATAACGAAACGTGGATTGACTTGCACCGACCGTCAACTCTCTACACCAGCTTCTATTACTACTACTCCTTCTCACTGTTATTACAAATATAAGTTAATGTGAACTACCCACCACTTCGTATCTCTTAAGAGCTTACTTAAAGCGAAGGCTTCTCGGTTAATCGTTACTCTTACTAACTAACGAATTCGTCTTAGGACAGCCGAGCTATCTCCCTTGTTCCAAAGGTTGTTTTATTTAAATATATTCTAAAACATGTTACATGTTCCGTCAAACTAAACTGCAATTTTTTCTTCAACTGTTTCTTCTACTTTTACTCGTTTATCATACATGCTCGTTGCAATAATCGCTACTACAAGCATTACCATGATCGCTATAAACAATACTTCCATATTGTATAAATCAACAATTGCTCCGCCAACGACTGGTCCGAACATTTTCCCTACAGTCGCCGCGCTATTTACAACGCCTTGATAAAACCCTAACTTATCTTTTGGCGCAAGTATATTTGCAATGGTCGGAACTGCTGGCCATACAAATAACTCACCAATTGTTAATGTTACCATCGCAACGAGGAACATCGTAAATTGCTGCGCTTGACTTAACACAATAAATGACGCCGCAAAAATGACGATCCCGATCATAATTTGTTGTTTTAAAGAACGCTTCATCCAGCGAATTAGCATGCTAACAAGTGGCTGCGCACAAACAATCATCGCTCCGTTTATCGTCCATAATAAGCTGTAGTGACGAAGGCTAATGTTTAATTCTTGCATATGTGTTGCAATTGCCCCTTGCCACTGTACGTATGTAACCCAGCATAAAGCGTATGCTACACATACGATAAGAAGTGCTTTAAATCCAGGTGTAAGCGTCCAGCCTTTTTTCGTTTCGACTTCTTTTTGCACGCCTGGCTCTTTTTTGTCTTCCATACCACGGAATCCGATAAAAGCAATCAAGAAGAAAACAAAGTATAAAATAAAGTTTGCTAAGAAAATATAATCAAAGCGATACGATGCAACTAATCCACCACACGCTGTTCCGATCGCAATACCAACGTTTTGTCCAACATACATCGCATTAAATGCTCGTCTTCCACCCTCTGGCCAAACCGTACCGACCATCGCATACATCGATGGGAAGACCATTCCAGAACCAAAACCGATTAATGCTAGCCACACAACATATAACGGCCAACCGTGGAAGAACACAAGACCTAAAATCGATACGAGTGTAATAACAATCCCTACTAAAGTTGATTTATAACCGCCCCATTTATCAAATAAAACACCGCCGAGCAAGTTTCCGATTACACCAGTAAGCGAGTTGATCATTAATACCATTCCGGCCACAGATAAAGATTTCCCTAGGTGATCATGCAAATAAATTGTATTAAAAGGCCATAAAAAAGAAGCACCCGTGACATTAATAATCATCCCAGCTACTAATAGCCATACTTTCCTTGGCATAGTCTCCCCTCCTATTCTATTTTTTCGTTCATCTATAACAGTAAAATTGTAGTCGTTTTTAAATAGGAAGGCAACTGATTAATAGTTGATGAAATTCAGATAATGAGTTGTCGGTAAATGAAATTATATGGATTGCCGCTTAAAAATATATGAGCGATTATTGAAATATATCGGCGATTTCCAAAATATATCAGCGATTATTAAAATATATCGACTTACCGACAAAAAACGACATTAGTAACAATATATAAATAAGGGGAGACCGCCTGAAATTCACACATTCTCCCCTTATTTATACTATCCAACTTCTTTTTCTCGCTTCGCACGTTCTTTCGCACTCCATTTAAATACCTTATCTAATAGAGAGTATATTCTCCCAGACTCTTTCGTTAATAACGGTCCTAACGATGCTAATATTAAAACGTACAGCGCCGAGAACGGTTTAATCGTTGCCATTAAACCGCCCGCAATCCCGATATTCGCGACTATAATGGAAAATTCTCCGCGTGATACGAGGGTTAATCCAATATTTGTGGAAGCCTTATGCGATAAGCCAGCTTTACGCCCTGCCATCATTCCCGCTGTAAAATTACCGATGAGCGTAATCAAAACTGCTCCTAAAGCCAACCACACTGCTCCTCCAAGTGAAAACGGATCTATACTTAAACCGAAGCTGAAAAAGAATATGGCTCCGAAGAAATCACGAAACGGAACGACGAGATGCTCAATCCGATCGCTATGCTCTGTTTCAGAGAAGACGAGTCCTAGCAATAACGCTCCAATCGCCTCAGCAACATGAATTGTTTCTGAAAATCCTGCTACAAAGAATAAAATAGCGAATATTACGATAATAAAAATTTCATTTGACGAAATATCAAATATTTTATTTAAGAACGGCGTAGCTTTTCTAGCGATTACAAAGAATAGGAGCATATACCCGACTGCGATTAACACCGATGTAAGAGCACCTACAAATGATGTTGCACCACCGAGTACTAATCCTGAAACGACTGATAAATATACAGCTAAAAAGATATCATCAAACATAATGATTCCTAATATTAATTCAGTCTCTTTATTACCAGATCTTCTTAAATCAACAATTACTTTTGCAACAATTGCACTCGATGAAATTGTAATGATTCCAGCAATAATTAACGTTTCTAATAGGGGGAAGCCCATAATATATCCATAAAGTAAACCTAATATGAAATTAAGCGATATATGAACACTACCCCCAAAAGCAATCGACTTTCCTGATTTAATTAATTTTTTTATTGAGAATTCTAAGCCTAAGTAGAATAAGAGGAATATGACGCCAACACGGCCGAGGAAGGAAATAACTTCTCCGCTTTCAATAAATCTTAAATCGATAAGTCCTAAATCTGGGGCATGAGGCCCCACTAACATACCGAGTATAATGAGAAACGGAATAATCGAGAACTTTAACTTCGCAGCGAGGATAGCTGCAAAAGCTACTAATACTAACGCAGTTCCAACTTCAAAGATTAAAGTATCCATCGATTAGGAATCACCTCCTGCTGAAAGCAATTCATTAATAATTCTTTTCACTTCATGTCTTTCACCCGACAACACGAGCATATCGCCAGCTTCAATAATAGAGTCTGGACCTGGATTAAAGAATTTCTTCATATTCTTTTTCAAAATAGCAATAATCGTTACGTTATATGTTTTTCTGACATGTAAGCTACCAATTGTTTGTTGTACTACTGGTGCATGATTCTCCACCTTAAACCATTCAATTGATAATCCTTCAAAAGCCATCTCAATTGTGTCTAACGCTTGCGGCCTATATACCATTCCGCCTAATATAGCCGCAATTTGTCTCGCTTCAGAATCACGAAGAGAAATGCTTGATACACTCTCATCGTGGTCCGCATCAAAATGATACATTTCTCTTCGGCCATCATCATGAATCACAATAACCATTTTCTCATTACCTTTTGTTATCACTTCAAATTTACATCCAATGCCCGGTAATTCACTCTCTCTAATATTCATATTTTCCGCCTCCTAAAGTTTTTAGTTACGGCTTTTACAAATCTACATCAATCTCTGTTTTAAACTTTTCATCTTTTGAGATTCCTAAATACTTGAGCGTCTCTGATGGAGTTGCGTGATGAAAATGCTTTTGCAATAGTGCAATCGCTATTCCTCTTTTGTACGCGTGAAATCCAAACGTTTTTCGCATTGAGTTCGTTCCAATCTTCCCAACAATTCCAACCGCTTCAGCTGCGCTATGAATAACGCGATACGCTTGTTGGCGTGAGATTGAATTTGTCGTTTTATTAGATTGAAATACGTAGTTTTCTCTTTGAGCATCAATAGATTGTACGTACTCTAAAAGTGCTTCTTTTACTTTTGTATTTAAATAAATATCTTGTTTAAACTTTTCATCTTTCACAGGAAGAGAATAAAACTCTTTAACAGTCTTATCTTCATTTAATATATCTTCAAATTTCATACTAAGTAGCTCAGTAATTTTTAATCCTGTATTAATTCCAATAACAAATAAAAGGTAATCTCGATGTGAGTGCTCTTTTAAATACTTTTTCATAGCCTCAATTTGGCTTATATCTTTTAATGCCTCTACAACTTCCATACATGTATTCTCCTCATCTTATGAACGGTAATTTTCTCATCATGTTGTCCATTTTACCTTATCATGCTATGAGATTTCCATGTATTATCCATTATTTTCACAATATACTCTTACGACAATTTTTCATTTGGAAATTTGTGATTGTACAAATACGGTGTGGGTATAAAAATAGGGGGGACAAGTTCAGCTTCTTTCTATAGATCGGATTCCTCCTTTCATTTTCCGGTTACTGATACTCACATATTATGTTACTTATTTACATTATATTATATATTTCAGTAACGTTAAAGTGTTTTTTCTGAAAATACAAAAAGCCGAGTGCTTTCACTCGGCCTTTTACGTATTAATCTTCTTTCGGAAGAACAATCCCTTTATACAATTGAACTGTAATGAAGTAATAAATCGCATAAATAACTACGAAAATTACGATTGGTACCCAAATACGGAAGTAAGGATCGATTAAAATAAATCCGAAAATATTCATACCAACTAATACGTGAGCAATACCCACAATTGCTGGGAATAAGAATACTAAGAATAACTCTTTATAAATCGATTTCGTTAATAACTCACGGCGCACACCGATTTTACGAAGCATTTGATAACGCGTAATATCTTTTGATGCACCAGAAAGAATTTTAAACATTAAACAACTTGCCATCATTGCTAAGAATGCAATACCAAGGAAGAATCCCATAAATACGGTTCCGCTCGCCATACCATACATTTCATCATACGCTTTATTTTTACTATCTATTTGTTCATCTTTTATATTTTTATATTTAACTACTTGCAACTCGTCAAGTTTTTTCCATTCTTTTTTATAAGCTACAAAATCATCTGTTTTCCCAATAAATGCTATACCTTCTTTACCCTTTATCCCATCATACATTTTTTGATCCACAATTTTAATTGCATGATCCTCATATAAATAAAATGGCTGGATTGTTCTGAATGCATCATCCCACTCTTCTGGAAGTGCTTTAGCGTTCGCATCTTTTTCATTCATTTCTCTAGAAACTGCACCTACTGGTAGTTCCTGTGAAGCCTTCTTCGTATTCGCTAAATCCTTCATCGACTTCATGTTTGCCATATCTTTTACGATAGGACGATTTTTCTCTAAATCTTCTTTTACATAGTAAACATATTTATCATCTACTTTGTAACGATATTCACTTTTCTCTTTAAATGTAATACCGTCTAAAATTTTCTTTTCTTCAGCTGTCGGATTATGAACTACTGAATCATATATTACTAAACCATCAACCATTTTTATAACGTTATTTTGAAATGCCATACCACCAGAAATCGCACCAGCTCCAAGTGCAACTAGCATCGCTACTGTCGCCAGTACTTTCGTTAAACTATTAATACGGAAGTTTAACTGTGCGTAAGTAAAAGCATTAAGCCCTTTTTCACTACGTTTTTTATTACTCTTTAATTTTTTAATAATAACTGGGAGAAGTGATCCGAATAACATGTAAGTACCAGTTGTTGTTGTAATTAATGCGATAAGAATTCCCATTTCTCTTAACGTTTCCATATTCATCATCGCTGCATAACCAATACCTAGTAAAATGACAGCAAGGAAAGCAACTACACCTGTCATTTTTCCTTTTACCGCAACTCGCTCTGTTTGCGCATCTGCATGTACAAGTTGTAATACAGAAATACGAGATAATGTAATACTATTCATAATTGCTGATAAGACAAATAGTGCAAAGAAGAAGATGCAAGTAACAGTCATAGATGGAATATAAAACGATTTATACCCTTCACCAGCAAACTCAAGCTGTTTCATTAATAACTGTCCAATGCCCGCTGCAAGTCCTACACCAACTGTAATACCAATCGCAAGGGACGCAGCACCTAATACGATTGTTTCAATAAACATAAGTAATGTAACTTTATGTTTTTTCGCTCCTAACATCATATACATACCGAACTCTTTTTGACGAAGAGATAATAAGAAAGAGTTCGCATATAAAATATAGAAGAACGTTATTATTGCTAGTAAAAATGAACCTGCTTGGAATACAAATCCAATTGATTTAATCACTGAATTAGATTCAAGAAACGCTTTATTCAGCGCTAACGTTTGAAACATATAAAAAATTGAAATCGACATGACAAGACCAACAAGTAAGACGATATAATCTTTTAGCTTACTTTTTAGCCCTGACATGGAAAGTTTGAATAA
This sequence comes from Bacillus cereus group sp. MYBK79-1, assembly GCF_051915365.1. Lineage (NCBI taxonomy): Bacteria > Bacillati > Bacillota > Bacilli > Caryophanales > Bacillaceae > Bacillus > Bacillus cereus group sp. MYBK79-1. Next base: position 361,257 of record NZ_JBQAEO010000002.1, read on the forward strand.
CATACCTTAACCCTCCTTTCTTATGCTTTTTGTGTACCTAAATCTGCAAGTACGTCTAAAATTTCTTTATAGAATTCTTCACGTGTACCACCGCGGTGAATCTCTTTATATAACTCGCCATCTTGAATAAATAAAATACGCTGACAGTAACTTGCACTGTATGGATCATGTGTAACCATCATAATAGATACGCCTTGATCTTTATTTAAGTTTGTCATCGCATCAAGTAAACTCGTTGCATTTTTAGAATCAAGCGCTCCTGTTGGCTCGTCCCCTAAAATAATTGCCGGCTCATGTACTAATGCGCGTGCTGCTGCTGAACGTTGTTTTTGTCCACCAGATACTTCAGATGGATACTTTTGAAGTATTGCTGAGATTCCTAACATATCAGCTACTTTTTCTACTTTCGGTCCAATATTACGTGATGGAACACCTTGAAGAGAAAGTGGAAGTGCAATGTTTTCATAAATAGATAAGTTCTCTAATAAGTTAAAGTCTTGGAAGATGAATCCTAACTTTTGTGAACGGAAATCTGACAGCTCACCTTGTTTCATTTTCGTAATGTCTGTACCCGCAATTTCAACAACGCCGCCCGTTGCCTTATCAAGCGTTGAAATTACATTTAATAATGTCGTTTTACCAGAACCAGATGGCCCCATAATTCCAACAAACTCACCCTCTTGAATTGAGAATGATACACCTTTTAACGCGTGTGATTGGTTCTCACCTTTTTTACCGTACACTTTTTGGACGTTTTTCACGTCTACAACTGGTTTCGTCATATATATCCTCCTACGCTTGTTTTTCCATTACCTATTTTGCGCCTTTTTGGGGTGAACTGCTATTTGTTAACATTACATTTACCTTACACTTTTGTAAGATAAAAAAGGTGTGATTGTAAGCTTGGCTTTTACTACTAGTTCGTTTTTTAATACAGCAAATCGGTAAATGAAATTATATTAGCGATTTTTCAAATATATCGACCGTAACTCCAAATATATCAGCGATTTTCAAAATATATCGACTTACCGACAAAAGCTGAAAATAAAAAATGGGCTATTCCACAAAAAGAACAGCCCACTTCTCTCTTTATCCCGCTTTAATGGGCAGTAAGACCCCCACCTCAAAATTCAGTGAAAGCAAAGAAGTTAGGTGGGGGATCAACTGCCCATAAAAGTCCGATTGGTTCAACTAATAATCAGTGGGGGATGAAGAAAACCCCCACTGATTAAAGTTTCACTTTATTTCTTTAAAGGTGTTACCGTCCAGTACGTAATAACACGCCAAATCCATTCTAGCGGACCCATTTTAAAGATTTTCATCCAAATTACACTAAACACAATTTGAATTGCATAAATTGCGATGCATACGTATAACGTCTGCATGTATGTTAAGTTTCCTGCAAAGTTAAATACACTACCTGCAATTAAGATCATTGCAGTTTGTCCGATATAATTTGTTAACGCCATACGGCCATAGTATTTCAGTGGTGCTAACAATGTTTGAACTGGTTTTAGTTGAAGTAGTAAAATTAATGCTCCAACATAAAAAGCTGAAATGATTGGTCCGACAGCAACTCCAATTTTTAAGAAATGGCTTGCGGCAGCTATCTTCTCATCATCTGCCTCAATTATCATATTTATGAATGGATTTGCAGGCACGTGTTCATATTGATACCACAATCCAATTACACTTAGAACAAGCATAACTCCTGTAAAAATAGCAATTTTGTTTATTTTCGCTGAAAGATTTTCAAACACTTTATACTGTCCTGCAGCAAGCCCTAATAAAATTAAACCTAGCGGTAAAAATTCTTTCGCAGCAATTACGCTAAAGGCAATTGTCAAAATAAGACCAATTACTAAGTTCACTTCTTTTTTCACTTTATAAAATGGTAAAACGATTAACCCGCAAATTGCATATAACGTTAATGCTTCTCCAGGTTGAAACATTTGATGAATGTAGCCAAAAATAAATAATGCCACTATACGGCGTAAAAATAAAACATATCCATTTTTCCCTTTTGCAATCGCTCTTGAAATAAAGATATAGAATCCTACTCCAAATAAGAATGAGAAGATTGAGAAGAAACGACCTTCTACAAATAAGTATAGAAATCTTTGATAGCTCGCATCCACTGTATTTGGCTCTGGGATTTTAATATGAAGTAGTGCAAGAATATTTACTAAAATAATCCCCAGTAATGCGAAGCCACGAATGTAATCTAACTCATCAATTCGTTTGTTTGTAATATTGTTCCCCATAAAGCAACTCCTTGTATAAAATTTAATCCTTCCTTACTCTACTGGAGAATGCGGCTCACAACTATCGACAAACCTTACAGAAATCTTACATTATTGTAATATAATAAAATAAAACCAGGTCATATTGCGACCTGGTCTACTCTGATTGTTTCGATCTTTGAGGTTGTCCCTTTTTACTGTTACGCTGTTTCACTTGAACAACTGGATCAAGTTCATTCGAAAACTCAGCGTTATGTCCATTTTGCGTTTTTTGCTCTGGATTATTTTGATCTGAACGTTTCGCCATTACATTCACTCCTTATTAGCGCGGTGTAATAATCATTTGATGTTGCAATTGGCGAATTGCCATACGTGCTCTATTTAACTGCTCACGTTGCTCATCATTCGCATGTTGTTGCATCGTTTGTAAATCGTTATATGCTTGTTCTAATTGCAGCTGCGCATCTGAATACTCCATCGTATTGTAATGCTCTTGTCTCATACCTTGGTCTAATTGTTCTTTCGCATATTCCACCGCTTGTTCCGCTTGTGTAATATACGATTCAAGTGATTGACGCTCTGCCATAATTGTCCCTCCTTGCTTCAATTCCCCTTTAGTGTGTCCCTTCCATCTGAACCTTATGAGTATGTTATAATGTATTTTGTTTCATTTTGACTCGGCTTAGGAGGGAAAGTAATGAAGGTTCAAAACCCTTTTCCATATACAAACGACAATAAACGTTATCACACATGGAATTACCATTTACGAAATGAATTTGGTGAAAAAATCTTTAAAGTTTCATTAGATGCTGGCTTCGATTGCCCGAACCGTGACGGTACAGTAGCTTATGGCGGTTGTACATTTTGCAGTGCCGCTGGATCTGGTGACTTCGCTGGCGATCGCCGCGATGATGTTATAACGCAATATCATGAAATGAAAGAAAAAATGCGCTCAAAGTGGAAAGATGGAAAATGTATCGCTTATTTTCAGGCGTACACAAATACACACGCACCACTTGAAGTGTTAAAAGAAAAATTCGAACCGCTTCTAGCAGAAAAAGACGTTGTCGGTCTTTCTATCGCAACTCGTCCGGATTGTTTGCCAGATGATGTTGTTGAATATTTAGCAGACTTAAATAAACGCACATACCTTTGGGTTGAACTCGGATTGCAAACTGTTCACGAACGAACTGCAAACCTTATTAATCGCGCTCACGATTACCCATCTTACGTGGAAGGCGTAAATAAATTACGTAAGCATGGCATTAGAGTTTGCTCTCATATTATTAACGGTCTTCCCCTTGAAGATTATGACATGATGATGGAAACAGCTCGTGAAGTAGCGAAGCTTGATGTACAAGGAATTAAAATCCACTTACTTCATTTATTAAAAGGAACGCCAATGGTGAAGCAATATGAAAAAGGACAACTCGAGTTCCTTTCTCTCGAGGATTACGTAAGTCTCGTTGTTGATCAACTTGAAATTATTCCAGAAGACGTAATTGTGCACCGCATCACAGGTGACGGTCCACCTGATTTAATGATTGGCCCAATGTGGAGCTTGAATAAATGGGAAGTATTAAATTCCATCGATGCAGAATTTGTACGCCGCGGAAGCTGGCAAGGAAAATATGCAAATGAGGAGAAACAACAATGAAATTAGAACGTGTATTACCGTTTGCTCGCTCACTGCTGCAAACGGCAGTAAAAGAAGGAGATTACGCTGTAGATGCAACGCTTGGCAATGGTCACGACACTTGCTTCCTAGCCGAAATCGTCGGAGATAACGGAAAAGTATTTGGATTTGATATTCAAAAAGAAGCCATTGAAAGCTCTACTATTCGTTTAAAAGAAAAAGAGCTTTTTGAACGTACTGTTTTAGTTCACGATAGTCACGACACGCTTCTATCCGTACTACCAGAAGACGCAAAAGGAAAAGTAACAGGCGCTATCTTCAACTTAGGTTACCTTCCTGGCGGTGACAAGCATATCGTTACAAAACCGAACTCAACAATTTCGGCAATTGAACAATTACTAGACGTAATGGCACCTGAAGGAATCATCGTCCTTGTCATTTACCACGGACACCCAGAAGGACAAGTAGAACGCGACGCTGTTCTCAAATTTGCAGAAGAGCTAGACCAAAAACAAGCTCACGTATTGCGATACGGCTTCATTAACCAACAAAATAACCCGCCATTTATTGTGGCGATTGAGAAACGATAATATATCGACGATTTTTCAATTATATCTATCGTAACTCCGGATATATCAACGATTCGACACACTATATCGACTTATCGACAAAACATAACAAAAAAAGACGTGCACTCATTGCACGTCTTTTTCTTATTCTCCTATATAATGGATGTATACAATATTTGAAGAAAGAAGGATAGAACTTTGCTAGTAGAACTAAGGGGAATTCAAAAGAAGTATGGCAAATCACTTATACTAGACAACATCGATTTATCCATTCCAGAAGGAGAGGCACTCGCTATCATTGGCGGGAACGGGACTGGAAAAAGTACTCTACTCAAAATAATTGCAGGATTTATTTCACCTACAGCAGGGACACTTCAAAGAAAAGAACATATACAAATCGGCTATGTACCTGAACATTTTCCTGAAGGGATTCGTTTTACATTAGAGGATTATTTATATCATCTCGGCCATATTCACGGTTTATCAACAAAATATTTAAAAGATAAAATTCCGATGCTTCTTGAATCTTTTCATTTACATCACGCAAGACATTCCGTTGTACGAAACTTTTCAAAAGGCATGAAACAAAAAACAGGCATTATGCAAGCATTACTTACAGACGTCCATTTACTAATTTTAGATGAACCACTTTCTGGGCTAGATCCTAACTCCCAACAAGAACTAGAACATATTTTACTGTCATTAAAACAACACGGCATATCTATACTCTTCACATGTCACGAAAAACAACTACTAGAAAACTTCGCCGATAGAATTGTGTCGTTAGCAAATCATACAATCACGGAAGATATCTCTGTGCAAAAAGGGGCAGAACAAGTCTATATTGAAGCAATCGTTCACGACACATTTTCAGCGATAGAACTACGAAAGCAATTAGGATTTATACACGTTGCACACAATTCAAATCAAAACCTTATTCAATTACAAATCGAAAAAGAATATACGAACGAAATGCTTCAGTTTTTATTACATAAAAAAGCATCTATCACACTGCTACAACCTAACTTTTAAATCGAAAGAAGGTTTATTATGTTTGCGCTTATTCGTTACCATTTTCTCGACTATACAAAATCGTATAAATACGTCCCTCCTATTGCGATGTACTTTGTGAACTTACTTTTTGTATATACATATAAACCAACTCCTATTGTACCGACATACTTGGAAACGGCACTCGCACTTTATTTATTATCTGCTTGGATTACGGTCACAATTTTTCATACTGAAGACCCTGTACAAGAACAAATTACTATTTCTCACACAAATAATATTTCCGCACTATATGTTGGTAAATATATTACGGCTCTTCTCATTTGTTCTGTTTTATCTTTTATATCCGTAATCTACCCAATTATTTTACAAATGTTTAATGAAGAAATGACAGTTTCTTTATTTTTAGTCGGATTTCTCGCTCACATGTCTTTCTCTATACTAGGAATTTCAATTGCAACTTTATTTACTAGAAATATTATTCAAAAAGCAAGCACCGCTTGGCTTAGCCTTACATTTATATTACTTATAACAATCGCCTCCATCCGGTTTAAAAAAGAGTTACTATGGTTTTTACCACCTGTCGAAAGCTTTCTAATGCTTGGACAATACAAATTTAATATACTGACTCACACACTATGGCTCACAGCTTGGGCTATCGTATATTCATTTTTATTACTTACTTTATTTCTTTTTATTGTTCGCAAAAAACGTTTTTAATTACATGTTAAAGGAGACGAAACAATGATCGGAATACTAGCAGGAATGGGGCCAAAATCAACTGGACCATTCGTCGATACAGTTGTAGCAAAGTGTCAAACAATATACGGAGCAAAGCATGATATGGACTTTCCTCATATGATGATTTATTCTTGTCCAACACCGTTTTATATGGATCGCCCTATTAATCACGAAGCAATGAAAAAAGCGATTATTGAAGGAGCACAAAAACTCGAAAGTACTGGCGTAGACTTTATCGCTATGCCGTGCAATACAGCACATCTTTATTTCGAGGAATTACAGCATTCTCTATCCATTCCGATTTTAAATATCGTCGATGAGACGTTACAAGCAATTCCCGAAAATACAAAAAGAGTCGCTCTTCTCGCAACAGAAGCGACAATTCAAGCTGGTATTTACCAAGATGGGATTATAAAACGTAATATAGAGTACATTCATCATGAAAAATGGCAGGAAATGATTAATCAAATTATTACTTATATTAAAAACGGAGAAGTTGAAGAAGCTCGCAAATTATGGAGTACGCTCGTCTTACAATTAAAAGATGAAGTAGATACCGCTATTATCGCATGTACTGATTTGAATGTTGTGGCGAGTGAAGATTTTGTTGATTCCGCTCAATGTCTTGCTGAAGCGGTTGTGAGGATGTATCTATCAAATACAAAGAAATCTTCATAAACATAGAAAACATCCCTTTTGAAATGTGTTTTTTGTTTAATAAAAATCCCCAAAACTTTTAACATTTTTCACAATTACTTCAAAATATCCACACTTAATCTCGCTATATTAAAATGAGGAATCTATTCATATAGGGAAGGCTAGGGGAACTGAAAGTATGAAAGTAAATCGTTCGCTTCATTACATTTTTTGGCGTTGGCATTTTTACGCTGGGCTTTTTATTACGCCGCTTCTTATTACGTTGTCACTGAGCGGGATTGGGTATTTATTTCGGGAAGAAGTTGAAGATTTCATCTATAAAGATTTATATTTTGGGAAGAGCGCCCAAACAGAATCTATTTCGATGACTGATTCTATTTCCTTAACAGAGAAAAAATATCCACATTATAGTGTGGCGAAAATTAGTGAGTTTAATGGGGATTATAATACGAGGCTTACGATTGCAAATGAATATACAGGACAACAAAAGTATGTGTATTTGGATAGCAATAATCAAATTGTTGGGGATCAAAACGCAAGTGAAACGTTTGCCAATATCATGAGGGAATTACATAGTTCTCTTCTAGTTGGTGGCACTGTCGTTAACTATATTGTAGAACTTGCGGCATGCTGGACAATCTTTTTAATTGTGACCGGGTTGTATATGAGTATACGCCAATTCAAAAATACACCAGCATCCAATAAGCGAGAAAAAGCAAAACGACGTCATTCTATTATCGGTATTATATTTACAATTCCTCTCGTTTTGTTAGTTGCATCTGGATTGCCATGGTCAGGATTTATGGGTAACCAAATTTATAAAATCGCAGCGTCGAATGAATCAATCGGATATCCAAAATTGTATATGGCACCGCCTGAATCGAAGGTAAAAGAATTACCATGGGCAACAAGAAAAGAAGCTCCTCCTGAATCGAATTCAAATGAGCCAAAAGCCATTTCAATTGATGAGTTACAAAAAGGAATTGAAATAAAGAAGCCATATGTTATCTCACTACCAGCTGATCCGAAAGGTGTATTCACCGTTTCGAAATCAAGCGGTTCCGGTATTACGGGTATGCATGTCGCACCAAATGAAGAAATAACAGCTTACTTTGATCAATATAGCGGAGAACTTATTTCCAAAACGGACTATCGTGATTATGGCTTATTTGCACAATGGTTCACTTATGGTATCCCGCTTCACGAAGGACATTTATTCGGATGGCCAAATAAAATATTATGCTTACTAACAACATTATCTTTATTACTTCTCATTTATTACGGAATAAAAATGTGGTTAGCAAGAAAGCCGAAAGGAAAATTAGCAGCGCCGCCAAAGCAAAGAGACAAAAAAAGCATAATCGTTTTCTTTATCATGATGGTTATACTAGGCGTTGTCATGCCTTTATTCGGACTATCTGTTTTAGTTATTTTCGCAATCGAGCTTCTCATATATGTATTTTCAAAAATACGATCATAATAAAAAGCATTTGTACTCTCTTGTACAAATGCTTTTTATTTACTATTCGTTTGTTTCTTTCTATTACTTATTAAAAAAACAATATCTACAATAATAATTGCGCCAATTAACACTTGTGGCACATAATCCATCATAGTAGGACCACTTGACCTATTCATCATCATATACATTCCCATCACAAATGAAATGGAAAGTAGCACGAGTAATGTTACTTCAATATGGTCATATAGTTTTTGAAACAATCGCTTCATTTCCAACACCACCTTTACCATATTATAACAAAAAACCACTCTACATGAGTGGTTTTCTTCATCACTGCGCCATTTTCTTTCGGTACATCTTCCCGTTCCAATAGAAGAATCGTGAAGTGAGGCCTCCGTACTTTACAATGCGCCGTGCCATTTTGTGCATATTCTTTTGTGCAGATACCTTTTGATCTGATAAATAAATACCAAGTAACCCTCGGCTTATGAGACGATGAAACTTCGCATGAGGCAAATCACCAATGCTCTTCTCTGCTTCTTCTACAAAATGTTTCATACGATCTAATATCGCTTGCTCGTTTTCATAATAACTACAGAAATTCAAATCCCCGCCTATACGGTCTTCTTCTTGATCAATGAAATAATCAAGTAAAATGTGAAGTCCTTGTACGTAAGGGAAGTACCCTTGTCTAATTTTCGCAATATCTTCATCATGTAATTCATCATGAAATGCATATGCGACAAGACAGAAAATTCCAAGCGTAGAACCTGCACATGCTGAAAATTCAAACCAGCTCATTTCAGGTAAGTTTTCTTTATGTGCTTCAAACCATGTTTGTAAGCGCGGTTCTCTTTCTTCTAATTTCACGTGTTTATGAATTTGCAAATCACAATAATAACAAGCAAGTTCATGAAGAACAGGAGCAATTTTGTCATAGTGTTTCGTTTTCTTTAAAACGTCTTGGCATGTTTCAACAAGTTCATCTAAATAACCACCATCGTCTTGATCATCACGATAGCGATAATAATTACCGCCACCTTCTACTTCAGGTGATAATGCCATTAACATCGATTCATGCAGTGCGGCAAAATCATTTGGGTCAAGTGATGTACTGCGGTCACATAAATTATCTAAATAATCGCTGATTGTTTGATACGCTACGATAAAACGAATGCATTCCTCTCGGTGCTCATTTGCTAGCAGTGCTAAAATACCACCGCCTTCGCAATGGAACGTTTTATTCTCAATACTTGCGATTGCCTGACTATGAAGCTCATCATTCGGAATATGGTAGGCACGCTCTTTCCACACCGCTAGCTCATGGTGTACAACCGGAAACACATCACGGTATACTTTCGCCATGAGCGTTATGGGATTACTCGGTACGTTCACTTCTTCCTTCATCTCCTCTATTCAATGTACAAATAATTTACTTATTTGTTTCTATTATGTTATTGATGCGTATTTCAGTAAATGACTGAATATAATTCAAAATTTCATCGCGCTCATACTCATTTAATAACTCATGATAACAATTCGGCCATTCTTTAAAAGCCTTATCACTCATTTTAACATTATCAAACCACATGCGGACACGTGTTTTATCTACAAGTTTATCCTCACACGCCTGCATTAGCAAGAGCGGAACATCTGGAAAATCATCTATTTTTTTATGAGCAATTTCGATAGACTTAATCAATTCACTATACCAACGTACTGATACTTTACGCAAGAACAATGAATCATTCTCCATCGCGTCCCGAACTTCATGATTACGAGTTGACATTTCCACTGTAAGATTCGTTGCAAATTGCAATTTCGGAGCGATAACATTTAATATTTTTGAGGCAACTTGAAGCGGTGCTGAAGGTCCAGCTACTACACCTAAACATGGCGAACTTAAAATAATGCCGTCTACATCTTCTCTCTTCGTTTCTTGCATCATACGAATAACAATAAGACCACCCATACTATGACCAAATATAAAAATAGGTAACCGATACTTTCTTGCCTCTTTCACCCACAATTTAACTTCCTCTATGTATTCATCAAATGAATCAATATGTCCTCTATTTCTCGAAGTCGTTCCATGTGATGGAAGGTCCCCCATTACGACGTGGTAGCCGCTATGATTCCACATTTCCGCAACGGCTTCGTAACGTCCGTGATATTCCATTGCGCCGTGCACGATAACAACGACAGCTTTCGCTTCCTCTGCTTCATAATTCCACATACGGCTCTCCTCCATTTCACTCTTTCTCATAATTTGATACACTGAAACTAGTCTCTAGGAAAGGAAGGCTTTACATGATATACCCTTACAAAGAAAAAAATCCAAAAATTGCGAGTAGTGCTTTTATCGCTGACTACGTTACCATTACAGGCGATGTTTCCGTTGGCGAGGAATCAAGTATTTGGTTTAATACAGTCATACGCGGTGATGTGTCACCAACAATCATTGGAGACCGAGTAAATGTACAAGACCAATGTACACTTCATCAAAGCCCGCAATATCCTCTTATTTTAGAAGACGATGTTACAGTTGGGCATCAAGTTATTTTACATAGCTGCCATATTAAAAAAGATGCTTTAATTGGAATGGGATCTATTATATTAGATGGTGCTGAAATTGGCGAAGGAGCCTTTATCGGTGCTGGGAGTCTCGTTTCACAAGGAAAGAAGATCCCGCCAAATACGTTAGCGTTCGGTCGTCCGGCGAAAGTCATTCGTGAATTAACAGAGGCAGACCGTAAAGACATGGAGCGAATTCGCACACAATACGTCGAAAAAGGGCAGTACTATAAATCATTACAGAAATAATTTTATCGCTGCCATAAGATTGGCAGCTCTTTTGTATGAAAAACTAACTTTTTCTTTACAAAACATTATTACTCCCTCAATAAAATCTTATTAAAATAAAAGCTAATATCTCCATATATATGTAAGCGAGGGAGGAGAATTTCCATGAAGGTCAGTGGACTGTATAAAATAGAATGTTACATTTTCAAAGGAATTAACCGATACTTTGATCAAAAAACATTAAATATCTTTTTCAGCAATATTACTCATATCGGCGGTGCTACTTTTTCAATCGCACTCACACTTTTCTTTTTAATTTTCGCAAAAGGAACTTTGCATCAAGCTGCAATCGCAACTGCTATTTCTTTAGCAATTAGCCATATTCCTGTACAAATATTAAAAAGATGGTATCCGCGAAAACGTCCTTATTTAACAATTCAGGATGCGAAATATCCAGTCCATCCATTAAAAGACCACTCTTTCCCATCTGGTCATACAACAGCCGTTTTCTCTGTCCTTATTCCATTTATTTGCTATAATCCAAGCTTATTTGCTTTTCTATTACCGTTAGCATTATGCGTTGGTATTTCTCGCATTTATTTAGGACTTCACTATCCGTCTGATGTATTCGTCGGTATGTGCCTCGGCACTTGCTCTGGCATCATCTCTTTTTATCAATTCATCCCACTTTTCACATAAAGGAGTGATATGATGAGAGTCGCCATTTTTACCGATACTTTTACGCCACAAGTTAACGGGGTTGCGAAAACGTTAGAACGATTAACACGTTACTTTCAGAAAGAAAAGATCGCCTATTCTGTTTTCGCCCCTCAGCATACAGCTGAAGATAATTTCGTAGCTAATGTGAATAAGATGAGAAGTATCCCATTAACAATATTATATCCAGAATGCCGCTTTTCTTTTCCTACTCCGCGCATTAAACGAGAACTTCTTTCCTTTAAACCTGACATTATTCACATTGCTACACCTTTCAACATGGGACTTTGTGGATTGTATTATGCAAAAAAGTTAAACATCCCAGTTGTCGGTTCTTATCATACTGATTTCGATGCTTATTTACGCTATTACAAAATCGAATTCCTCTCCAATATGCTTTGGAACTATTTAAAATGGTTTCATAGTCATATGCACAAAAATTTCGTTCCATCCCCTGAAACATTACATCAATTAAAAAATAAAGGCTTTCAATCTCTTTATATATGGGGACGTGGTGTAGATTGTACACTCTTTCATCCATCTTATAATACAGACCTATTCCGAAAAAAATATAATATTACAGCGAAGTATATTCTTTCCTATGTTGGACGGATTGCTCCTGAAAAAGATATCGACACTCTTCAAACACTTATTCAAACGACGAACAAAGAACGTGACGATATTCATTGGCTCATCGCTGGAGATGGTCCTTTGGCAACAAATTTGTATGAAAATGTCCCGCAAACAAATGTAACCTTTACTGGATATTTACAAGGTGAAGATTTAGCTGAAGCCTATGCTTCTTCCGATCTAATGGTATTTCCATCTGCTACTGAAACATTTGGGAACGTCGTACTGGAATCACTGGCATGTGGTACACCTGTTATTGGTGCAAATAGTGGCGGGGTTAAAAATATTATTACAGATGGAAAAACGGGCGTTCTATGCGAACCCAAAAATGAAGACTCATTTTTATCATCTATTTATGGTTTGTTAAATAATGAAGAAATGCGGAAACAAATGAGCCTAGATGCTCACTCCTACGCTACCACACAAAGCTGGGATGAAATTTTCAATAATTTACTCATGCATTATAATGATGTTATTCAAAGTCGAAATGCGGAAATGCTAGCTTAAATTCAACTTATGTATCATCAATTCACAATATAAAGAGAGGTCACCCTTCGAAGGGGGACCTCTCTTTATATTGCGTTTTTATTTAACTGTTCCATTGGTACATAAATATAATGAATATCATTCGAACTTATTTTTCTTTACCTTTTGTTTGATTCGCATTAAACGTCCAGTCCAATTTCAATGTATCTCCTTGGAATACGTTTTGATCTTCTCCATTATCTTCAAATATGAATTTCACATAGAAACTGTCATCCTTGCCCGGAGCAAGTCCGTTTCCTTCCCAGTTTACGACACCTTTTTCTACAAGATCAGGAAAGCTGCCATCAGCAGTAGCCTTTTTCAGTTCAGACAAAGTAGTTTCCCATACAGGAACTGTGTTTTTGTCTATGTTCCACAAAAACTCCACTTTAACATGATCACCGAAATCAGCAGTTCCATTATCACCTTTTGCATCTGTTACAGTGTAATCAGTAAGAAGATGAACGTCCTTAATTTTCAAAGTACCGCTGTTGATTAAGTGGAAATCGCGTTCTATTTGATCACCTGGTTTGATTTTGTCAACATCGATGATAACTTGTGGATCAATGCTCAAATCTAACGTACCAGCCGCAAACGTGTTTTCTGATACTTCTTTATCACTGAAGTACGCAAACGTTCCGCCCCCAATTAAAGATAAACCAAGAGCTGCGGATGCAACACCCATACCAATTTTTTTCTTAAGACTCATTTTAATGATCCCCCTATTTTTATAATATTTAAAAGCCAATAAGTTCATATAAAGTAAAATCAAATGGCTTGTTTCCTTATTTAATGTCTGTTAGTTTTACCTCTAAGATAGCCACTATATTCTTAATAAAGAACGTTTTGTTTTATTTAAGAGCGACTATCGATATTTGCAGAAGATGAACTTTCTCCTTCTTTTATCAACAGCCGCTCCTAAGACACTTTATTTACTTCTTCGGTTCTAGACCAATCTGACGTAAGAAATCTGCCAGTCCTTTTTTACCAATTGTTTCTTTCGGTTTAACTACTTCTGGGACACCGACTTCTTTTTGCAAGAAGTTTTTCTCAATGAAGCGAACATCTATCTCGTTTACGACACCGTCTTGGTTGATGTCTTGCGACACGATAGAAGCATCCTTCTTGCCGTATGCTTCCACTACACTTTGCATATCGCGAATGTCAATCAATCTATCACTATTCACGTCGCCTGCAAGATTTTTAGCATTTATTCTAATATTTTGCCCGCGCAGCTCATCTCCTACAAAATACCCTGGAATGAATTTTTTCATCGCTTTGAGATGTCCCGGAACATCAATCACAACTGTGTAGGCTTCAGTAGAAGCTGGGATGCCTTTGATCTCGTAGGCTCCTTGTGTATCAATCGTTCCTTTATATTTTTTACCGCTTGGAGACATCGCATATACTTGGGCACCGATTTTTGTATAATCTGCTTTTTTCAAAGAACCTTCATTCAAAAATGCTTCCGGCGCGATATAACCATACGCTCTCGAATGCGTTGGAATGATGTTAAAGCTTTCCGTACCGAAAGAAGGTATGGCAGTAGCTACTGTTTGTCCCGCTTTCATATAAGACGCCTGTTTTACATTAAACTGGTAATCACCCACAACAATATCGTAATATTCATTTACTACTTTGAACGTGACATCAAGGAAAGGTAGATCTCCGTCCATACCACTAAATGCATTCCCTTTCATAGATGCGCCAACTTTCACCGTATTATAGGAAGTTCCTTCTGTCACCACAGGTTCTTGCATTGATACTTCCAAACCTCTTTCCTTCGCGTACTCGTTTGCCGCATTGTTCAGTTTCACATTCTCAAACTTGAGCAAATCTTTTCTAAAGTCGATCTGGAATTCCCCGGATACAAGCTGCTTCACATTATTGAGACTAAGTGTCCTCGTAACTGTATCGCCGACTTTTACGTCTTTCTTATCATAACTAGAAGTCGTATATTCTGTACCTTCTTTTACGAAAACATAGTTTTGTTTACCAATTGCCGTTGCAATATCATACGTAGCCAAAGTCAAATTTAGAGGTTTCGTTGCAATATCACTTTCCTCAATACCGAATTTTACATCTCCATTTGCTTGGATTGGGAAGTACCCAAGTATATTTGAGGAATTTGCATAGTAAGCCATTTGATTGGACGATTGATCATAGTTTAAACCTTTTGATTTCAATAGATCCACTGTCGCATCCTTGGCTGTTCCATGCAGCCATACTGCTTTTTGTCCATCCTCTACTGTGAACATGGAGTCATTAACCTCGATTACACCCGGTTTTTTATCCATATTTACTTCCGGTGCTGTATTGTCCACGATAAGCGGATTATCTATAACATATGATTTCCCTTCCTCATCGTGTGCAATCAGTTCCAGTAGATAATCGCCTGCCGGAAGCTTTACAGGAAGATCACCAATCGGCTTAGAAGGATCATTGGTAAATGGATAGACAGTACCGCTAAATGCATTCATAAGAAACGTGTCTACGTCTATCAATAATCTGCTGGCATCTGCTGTGCCTATAAAACCTACAGCTTTCCCTGTTGCACTATCTTTAACAAGCACATCAATGGTTTTCATCGGGCTATTCAACTTCATGTTGACATGAACGAACGGGTACATATATTGCCAGAAAGGTGTCGTATTCGTCACGGATGGATTGGTCGTTTTCGCATATTCAAATCCCTTTTCCGTCACCATGACAGCGAATGGAATTTGATATGTTTCAGCCGGATTGTTCGCATTCGTTACATGAATATATCCTTCATATCTGCCCTTTGCTGCGCTAGCAGGAATCGTAATTTTTGGCTGCAGTTCCTGTAATTTTCCGCTTGCTACTGTAAGAGATGCCGGCACCTCAACTTGTATACCGTTCTTTACTGCATCTTGAATGCCTGTACGCTCACCGTGATACTCCACTTCTACTTTAAAGGATTTTTCGTCTTTACTATTGTTCTGGACAACCACTTTTTTGCTCGCTTCAATCGGTTTATCCCCTTGCTTAACATGTCTGCCAAACACAATGGAACCTGTTTGTTCGTCAATTTCGACAACTTTGCCATTCTCGATATTTTGTGTTTTGTCTAATACTTTAATGGATGTGTCCGTATGGACGGCTTGATACGCATCGATGCGCCCAGCACCCACTTCATATACAGAATTCTTGCCATTCAAATCATCAGATGTATTCATAAGAGCCGCTTTTACATCGAAAGGAGTGTATTCTGGATGTTCCTGCAAAATTAACGCTACTGTACCCGCTACGTGCGGGCTAGCCATAGAAGTGCCAGACAAGCGTACATACGCATTACCGTAGTTTATGCCGTCCTGCGGATCGTTAATATATTCCGGAGCAGTAGAGAAAATAGACACCCCCGGAGCAACTACGTCTGGCTTAATGTCATAATTCCCATTTACCGGCCCACGGGAGCTGAAATCAGCTAAGTGATCGCCTTCCGTTTTTGTATTGCTCAGCGTTTCGAATTTGAAAGATACTTCACCTAGCGCCTTTAACCGTTCGCCATCTGCTTTTGACAGACGGAAAGATGGAATAAGACCTACCCCCTCACCTAAGTAAGCAGATATTTGTCCGTCAGCATTGTTATACACAATAACTGCTTTTGCTCCGGCTTTTTTGGCATTTTTAATTTTTTCATCAAACGTAATTTCCCCGCGCTGAATCAGCGCAATTTTTCCGTTAAGATCTTTCCCTGTAAAATCAGCTTCTTTACCAAGTCCCGCAAATACAATTGGTAACGATTGTCCTTGCAATTCTTCTAACTTATCAGGGAAATCTTTACCTAATAACTGCATATTTTCAAATTTTTCACTCGCTACACTCCCGCTGAATGTAGGAATAGACATAGAAACATCACTCGCCCCAACTGAAATGCCAAGAGCTGCCGTTCCCGGGGAACCGAGAGTTTTTTCGTTCGGTCCGGCGTTACCTGCGGCAACAACTGTCACCACACCTGAAAGCATGGCGTTATTTACTGCAACAGAAGTGGCATATAACGGATCGTTAGTCTGCGCACCTAGCGACATGTTGATGACATCCATATCATCCGCAATCGCTTTATCCATCCCAGCAAGGATTCCCGCTGTATTTCCTCCGCCCCATGGTCCTAGGACTCTGTAAGCATATAAATCTACATCAGGTGCCACACCTTTTACAGCGTAATCTGCATTATTTTTCTTTTGAGCTGCAATCGTTCCTGCTACATGTGTACCATGGTTTGTATAGTACACTAAGCCAGGATATTCTGGCTTGCCAGCTTTTATCCAATCCTCGTACGTTGTTTCCATCGGATTTGCATCGTTATCTACAAAATCATATCCGCCTTTATAAGCATCTTTTAAATCTGGATGATTATAGTCAACACCTGTATCAAGAACGCCGACTTTAATCCCTTTACCTGTAATGTTTTCTGCATGAAGCTTGTCCACACCAATTTGCGGAATACTGTCCGCCATTTTTGGCTGGATTTCTTTTTGTGTTTCTACTGGAGGTTCTACTTTTACCTCGTAATCTTTAAAGACACGGTTTACTACTCCAGATTGGATCAACTCTTGCACAGCCACACCAGGCAACGTCATCGCTACACCGTTGATTGCATTTTTATATTCGCGTGTGATTTCCACTTTTTTCGTATCGTAAGTGCCAACATCTTTCTTCGATTTTAAAGATTCGACATGTTGTTTGAACACTTTATGCTCTTCATCCACTTTTGCTTGCGCAGTAGTAGCAGCTATTTTCTTCCCTTTCGCCGCTTGTTTCATCACTTCAATTTTTGCTGGAGCTTGATTGAATTCCACGATAACATTAACTAATTTAGGACTATTCGTATCAATATCAGGTGAAATCGTAAAATTAGGATTTACATCTAACTGTTCCAACGCTTTTCTTTGTTCTGCAGACAGATTCATTAGCACCTGTTCCGCATTATCAACTGGCTTTAGTTCAGCCGGACTTTCTGCTAATACGTTATACGGAATACCTTGTGACAATAGCATACCAGCAACTAACGTTCCTGTAAGAACCCTCCCAAATTTCCCTCTCTTCATACAAGTTCCCCCATCTAAATTTATTTGTATCTGTAGCCATTTCATAACTTAAATTTACGAATCTATTAGACTACGATTCTACTCCCTTATCTTATTAAATTTTAAGTTTTCCGAAAATTATCAAAAAGGAATATTTTTTATAAGTATTAGTTCTATACCGTATAGTACAAAAGAACTACCCCATGCCTTATTATTTTGAGAAAAATAATAAAGCACAGAGTAGTTCTTTTAAATGATTTTCATTTAAGAAAATGGAACAAGTTGATGCCGAACAGCATATATGACTGCTTGTGAACGACTTTTCACATTTAGTTTTCTGAAAATCTTATTAATATGGATTTTCACTGTCTTGTCACTAATATATAAAGCTTCAGCAATTTCCTTATTGCTAAGACCTTTGACTAATTCAAATAGTATTTCTTTTTCACGCTCTGTTAGTTCATTCTCATTTGATTCTAATTTCGTTTGTTGATGATATGTAATTAACTTTTTAGTCATACGCGGATGAATCACCGAATCTCCTTGTAATACCATTCGGATCGCCGCCACTACCTGCTCGGATGATGAATCCTTCAGCAAATAACCGTCTGCACCTGCCCGAAGAGCAGACATCAAGTATTCATCATGTTCATACATAGTTAATACGAGAACACGGCAGTTCGGATACTGATTCTTTACGAGAGTTGTAGCCTCGATACCATTTTTCCCAGGTAAATTAATATCCATTAAGATACAATCAGGCTTACACTCTTCCACTTTCTTTACTACCTCATCGCCGGAAACAGCCTCCCCAACTACTCGCATATCAGATTCGAGTTCCAATATACTTCGAATTCCATCACGCAAAACAGTATGATCATCCACTACTAATATTCGAATCATGATACTCCTCCCCCATTTCTGAATCTGGAATTAACAATGTGATTTCTGTACCTTTTCCTGCAGAACTATCAATTTGAAGGGCAGCCCCTAGCTGTTCGGCCTGTTCATTCATATGTAATATACCATAATGCGGCTCATCCTTTGCTTTTATCATAGATTCAAAAAGAGAAAAGCCAATTCCATTATCCTTTACCTTTAAAAGTACATGTTCCCGTTGATAGCTTAGTAAAACATCAACTTTGTCTGCCTTTGCGTGCTTTACAATGTTCTGCAAGCTCTCCTGCAAAGTATCAAAGATGACTCGTTCTTTCGTAAAACTAAGTTTTCGAGAACAGCCTCTTTCATGATAAAGAATGGCTAAACCATATTCTTGTTTTAAGGATTGAACTTTATTTGTAATTGCTTGTTTTAGTCCTAATCTTTGTGTTGGATATGGCTTTAAAGCATAAATAGAATAACGAACTTCACTTAAACTCTTCCGTAATTTTTTTATGCTTGTATCTACCACTTGCTGCATATCTTTTGGTCGGTCTGCATATTTTTTCTGCGCTGATTCCATCTGAAATATCACTCCGGCCAATGCTTGTGCGATTCCATCGTGGATTTCACGAGCAATTCGATTTCGTTCTTCTAAAATCGTTCTTTTTTCCTGTTCAGAGACGAGTGTCCGCGTTTTAAGCAAGCTGCCTAATTGATTGGCAAACGTAGCTAAAGTTTGTACATCTTCCGTAATAAAACTCGCACTCCTACTTTTCCCTGCCACAAACATTCCAACTAATTCATGATTTACTTTAAGAGGTAAATATACGAGAGAGCGCATCGTATTTTCAAACACTTCATCTCCCGGAGCCATACCTGTTTTCCAATCAGTCACAACAACAGTTTCCGATATCTCTTCAAACTCCTTATACAGGTCAGAATAATTAGAAATATCACGGCGTACTTTTCCGTCCTTTAATAAAAGGGTCCAATTCTCTTCATCTTTTGCCCATAAAACATATGCCTGTATTCCTAGAAATCCTTTCAGTGATTGTTTCATCTGCTGTAAGTTTCCGGCAGATAATCCATGACTTAATTCCGTCGTAATAGAAAAAAGCTTATATAATCGTTCTTTTTCCACCCGTATTTGTCTAACGAAAGAGCTAATGATACAAATTGCCACAAGCGGGAAAAAGAAGAATAGAACCATGATTTCATCTATCACGCCATGATATCGGTAATCTAACATATGTATAAGTGAGGAATACAGTAAACAAAAACTCAAACTCAAGAGTACTAATATATTCTTTTTACGCCACTCTTCTAGTGGATAGGGCTGTGGAAGAAGTATGATTAAAAGATCGTAAAATAAACTGTTAAACAGGCAAAGAAACGCGCCGAATAAACATAAGATTATGAATTTTTCATATACAGCTGACAGATTCATTCCAGAAATAAAAAAAGAGAAACATCCACTGGCAAACCATTCTGCTAATACGATACTAAGAGCAAGTTGCGCACAATTAAATACCGTCCTTTGCATCGGTAATCGGCAAAACAATTGGATACTTAACATCACACCCACACATGAAACAACTGTTATATACATTCCAAACTGCCAATTCATTGTATAAATAAGCGTAAGGCTAAGTGTAATTCCACCTCTCCAAATACGGATAGGAAAATACTCAGTAATTCCCATAAACATAATTAACAACAAAAGCAGCATAAGATGGGAAGGCATTTCAATTAAAAATAAGGACATCATAACAGCCATTAAACCAAGAAAAGAGATAGAATAAATATAAAAACTAGCTACTTTCTCTCTCATAGAAGTAAAATCTATCTTTCTCAAAACGATCCCTCCCTCAAAAGTTTATTATCATCATTATCTAATAAAAAACCGGCACTGGCAAAATGAGAATGTTCCCATTAGCCAATCACCGGCTGTGCGCTGTCCCTTAGAAGGGATGACACAATATTAGTATAAAACAAGCCTCCCTATTCTACTACCCATCAAATGTTATATTTGTAAATATATTCTATACCTATCCTATAGAACTAAAGATGTACATGAATCACTTTCATAACAAAAAACTCCCTTCAAAAGACGAAGGGAGTTTTTTACACAATTATAAAATTTCGTTCACTAAATGATACACAAGGTGAAATATCTCTTTATTTCTATATTCATTATAACAAAAAGATACATAACTAAACAGACTTGTAATAAAAACCCATAAAAATTAATATATGGTTATACAGTATTTTTACTGTATGATGATTTTAAGCGATTCCCCTTAAAATCAACTTACTCACATACCTTTATACAGTAATTGTTCCCCAATTTCTGTATATCAAAAAACCTTTCATTTATTTGAAAGGTTTTTTTGAGCTTGCACATATTCTTCTTTCGTATTCACATTTATAAACCAATCTACATTCGCTTGTACATCTTCACCGGCAATATATTTCACATTACATTGCGATAGAAGCTGGCCCATACTTCTTTTTTCTTCTTGAAGCACAGCATAAATTTTCTCTTTCACACGGTTATGGTACGCTGCAAGTAACGGTTGTTTTCTTCCATTAATAATAGGTACAACCGCATCATATTCATTGCTCGTTTGCTCTAGTAAAATGGTAAACCATTCATGCGAAACATTCGGCGCATCGCAAGGCATAATAGCATACCAATCTGCTTCTATATATTCCATTCCTGATACAATTCCAGCAAGTGGTCCATTTCCTTTATAATGCGGAATATCTTCTATAACAGGAACTTGTACGAGTTGCTCTACTCGCTCCTTTATATCAGTATGACTAATGACTACAACTTCTTGGAGCGCACTTGTCATCACTTTCACAATATGCTCAATAAAAGTACTACCTTGCCAGCTCGCTAACGCTTTCGGCTCACCGAATCGACTCGACATACCGCCTGCCAATACAATTCCAGCATACTTACTCATTGGCGATGCAGCTCAAAGGTAATATGACCTAATTCCGGTAAAATTAATTTATTCATCGCAAGACGAACTGCTCCGCTAGATCCTGGCATGGAAAAGACAACTTTGCGTCCAATTGTACCGCCGATTGCTCTACTTAACATCGCGCTGCTTCCGATATCTTCTAAATAACTAATCATGCGGAACAACTCACCAAACCCGACAATTTCTTTATGTAATAACGCTGACACTGCTTCAATCGTCACATCACGTTTCGTAATACCAGTACCGCCATTTGTTAACACGACATCGACATCTTCCCTATGATAACCAGCTAACACTGCTTGCTGAATACTTTCTTTATCATCTTTTACAATTTCATAAGAGGTCACTGTATGCCCTGCTTCTTTTAATAATTCATGTAATAGTTGTCCACTCTTGTCCGTCTCTTCTGTACGTGTATCAGAAATCGTCACGATCTTGCAACGCACTTCTTTTGGTGCTTGTTTTTTATGTTCGGTTACGCTCATTTTTCATCTTTCCTTTCATTTAACTTTGTAAAATTATGTATAAATTAAAGAATTCAATATGATACAATATAAGCATATTTATCCATATAAAGGAGCTTTACATGATTCAAAATATAAAACGATACGTACCTATTATACCATTCCTAGTTATATTATCCCTTTTTCAATGGATCGCTTACGGGTTCGATATTAACTTTTAAAATTGTATGTGCTTATGCCGAATGATGGTATTCGTTACTATTTGACTAGCACAACCATTCCACTTGCCCTTGCCTACCTTGTAGATTTTGTATGGAAACAAAACCAAATTAAAGGAGGTAAACATGAAAAATAGTACAATTTATACACAACTATTATTTTTCATTTCTTTATTAGGGCTATGTTTTTCTTCTACCGTTCATGCTGAAGAAAAACATACGAATGTTATACGAGTAAATATAACAAATTAGATTGAATATAAAAATACGCCTGAACAAAAATTAACTCCCACACTTGAAACAAATTCTGCTGAAATCCAGCTCTATCATAATAATGGTAATCCCATTAAAACAAACATCTTAGAATCCTCTCCTAAAACAAATTTATATTTATTTGCGGTCTCTAATTATTATATAAATAAAATTAGCTATAGAGACTATTACTTCTCAGAAACGAAAACAGAAAGTATAGAAGCAGTTCAAAAAGAAACTATACGCACTTTAGAAAAAATTGCACACTCCACTTCATATACTACTGAGTCCTTTCAAGCAAGTAGAACTTATAATTACTCTTTTTATTCTGGGGCTAAATTAACAACAACTATTACATTTAGTCAGAACAGTTCTGACGCAGATATTAACGGAAAAGTAGGATCTGTGTGGGACATTACAGCATCTCATACTATTAAAAACACAGTTATAAATCCACCTTTTATAAGCTGGAATACACAATTATCTGTACCTTATTCATCTCAAAAGTTAATAAATTATGAACCAGATTCCACTATGCTTCCACTATTCTTTTTTCGAAATTTAACTGGATTCAGTATAAACAGCAACTCATTATTAAGTGAAAACTATGGCAGTTGGACGCTGGAGAAAAACCTATTTAACCCTGTACCCAAAACAGCTCAAATGAATACAAAAATTAGAACTTCAAATACTGCAGGAAATTTAGGTTTACAATTAAGCCACACTTACGTACGTGCTGGTGGTACTACTCACTCTACAGGAATAGTTTCCACATATATACCAGATAGATGATGCTATGCAAAAATTTCTTGATAAGGAGATTTATTCACTATGGAACTTTATAAAAAATTAACAACAACATTCATCCTCTTATTCGTCGCTTCCATTACTGTTGGCTTTTCTCTAAAAGGCGCAATTCCATACGCTACATTAGTAAGCATTATATTCGCAACCCTATTTTTACTAAGCAGTGCCTTTTGCGCGGGTAAAGCACGTCAAATGAAAGGTTGATTACATATGTTCAAGAAGAAACCAGTCCTTTGTAAATCATGTGAAAAGGAAATACAAACATATGAAAAAGCATGGATTCATATGCCATTTCCGGCAAGTGGTATGACAAATGTGAGAAAGTACATTGAGCTAGATGGAGAAGTTTATTGTGGTTCTTGCATCCAAGTGGTAAATAAAACAAAATAAAAAAAGCTTTGCGCTCACGGCGCAAAGCTTTTTTTCATATATTATAGACCAGCTTGCTCTTTTAAAGCTGCAGCTTTGTCTGTACGTTCCCATGTTAGATCTACATCAGTACGTCCGAAGTGGCCGTAAGCTGCTGTTTGTTTGTAAATTGGGCGACGTAAGTCTAGCATTTTAATAATACCGGCTGGGCGAAGATCGAAGTTGTTACGAACTAGTCCTACTAGTACGTCTTCAGATACTTTACCAGTGCCGAACGTATCAACTGAAATTGATACTGGTTGTGCTACACCAATTGCGTATGCAAGTTGTACTTCTGCTTTGTCAGCAAGACCAGCTGCTACGATGTTTTTCGCAACATAACGAGCTGCATATGCTGCAGAACGGTCAACTTTTGTTGCATCTTTACCAGAGAATGCACCGCCACCGTGGCGAGCGTATCCACCGTAAGTATCAACGATGATTTTACGTCCTGTTAAACCAGCATCACCTTGTGGTCCACCAATTACGAAGCGACCAGTTGGGTTAATGAAGAATTTCGTTTCTCCATCCATTAATTCTGCTGGAACTACAGCTTTAATTACATGCTCTTTTAAATCGCGATCGATTTCTTCCCATGTAACATCTGGATGATGCTGTGTAGAAATTACGATTGTATCTACACGTACAGGTTTACCATTTTCATCATACTCAACTGTAACTTGCGTTTTTCCATCCGGACGTAAGTATGATAATGTCTCATCTTTACGTACTTCAGTTAAACGGCGAGCTAATTTGTGAGCAAGCGAGATTGGAAGTGGCATTAACTCTTGTGTTTCATTACATGCGAAACCAAACATTAAACCTTGGTCTCCTGCACCAATTGCCTCAATCTCAGCGTCAGTCATTAGACCTTCGCGTGCTTCTAGCGCTTGGTCAACACCCATAGCGATGTCAGCAGACTGCTCATCGATAGATGTTAAAACTGCACAAGTTTCTGCATCGAATCCGTATTTTGCGCGTGTGTAACCAATGCCTTGAATTGTTTCACGAACGATTTTTGGAATATCTACGTAAGTAGAAGTCGTAATTTCCCCCGCTACCAATACTAAACCAGTTGTTACAGTTGTTTCACAAGCTACACGTGCATTTGCGTCCTTTGATAAGATCGCATCTAAAATTGAATCAGAAATTTGGTCACAAATTTTATCTGGATGTCCTTCAGTTACAGACTCAGATGTGAACAGATGACGTTTCTTTGTCATGTGGTAAACCTCCCTACAGTAATTGTATATATTGTACGGAACTCATCCTTAATTTGCCACAAACTGCGACATACATTTATTCTCCCACACAAGCATACAGAAAAACCTTTCCTACTTTACATAGAGGAAAGGTTTAATTTGCTACTTGCATACTGCTTTTTGCCCTTTGCTCTTATCGTTCGAGACCGTTAGCCTCGCACAGGTTTTAGCACCTATTCACCTGTATTTACCACTACAAATGAGGTTGCTGGGCTTCATCGGGCCTGTCCCTCCGCCAGCTCGGGATAAGAGAGTATCCGTCCCAACCTATACTAAAGAAATGATATTCATTTGTCAATTAATATTCACATTTTCCTGAAAGTTTTTCTCAATACGCCTGAAATGAAATATTAATAAGGAAATAATGCATTCACACAAACAAAAAGAAATAAATAGTATACATTATTTATATAATTGTGTTATACTCTTGTTGGGGATTACGAGAAATATTTCATTAAATGAAAAGGATGGTATATAAATATGAGTACTGTGAATGTCCAAATTGGTTTACACGAATTATTGAACGGAAGCAATGCACAGATTCAACTAAGTGTTCCGCAATTAGTGGAAAAAGTATTAATGCGAAATGAAGGGAAATTAACTTCTACTGGTGCCGTTTCTGCTTCAACTGGAAAATATACAGGACGTTCTCCTAAAGATAAATTTATTGTGAAAGAAGCATCGGTTGCTGACAAAATTGCTTGGGGAGCAGTGAATCAACCGATTTCTGAAGAACATTTTAATAAATTATATACTAAAGTTTTAGAATACTTAAAAGAAAAAGAAGAGTTATTCGTCTTCAATGGATTTGCAGGCGCTGACCGCAATTACCGCCTACCAATTCAAGTTATTAATGAATATGCATGGCACAATTTATTTGTACATCAATTATTCATTCGTCCAACTGAAGAAGAATTAACAACTCATGAATCAGAGTTCACAATTGTTTCTGCACCGAATTTCAAAGCTGATCCAGCTGTTGACGGTACAAACTCTGAAGCATTCATTATGGTTTCATTCGAAAAACGTATCGTACTAATTGGTGGTACAGAATACGCTGGAGAAATGAAAAAATCAATCTTCTCTATTATGAACTTCTTATTACCTGAACAAGATATTCTTTCTATGCATTGCTCTGCAAACGTAGGTGAAGAAGGCGACGTAGCACTATTCTTCGGTTTATCTGGAACAGGTAAAACAACATTATCTGCTGATCCAAACCGTAAATTAATCGGTGATGATGAGCATGGTTGGTCTGATAACGGTGTATTCAATATTGAAGGCGGTTGCTATGCAAAATGTGTAAACCTTTCTCACGAGAAAGAACCACAAATTTTCGATGCAATCAAATTTGGATCTGTTTTAGAAAACGTTATCATTAATAACCAAACGCGTATCGCAGACTATAACGATACTACTTTAACAGAAAATACTCGTGCTGCATACCCTATGCATGCGATTGACAATATCGTACTGCCAAGTGTTGCTGGACACCCAAATACAATCATTTTCTTAACTGCTGATGCATCTGGCGTATTGCCTCCAATCAGTAAGTTATCAAAAGAACAAGCTATGTATCATTTCTTAAGTGGTTACACTAGTAAACTAGCAGGAACAGAGCGCGGCGTTACATCTCCGCAAGCAACATTCTCAACTTGCTTTGGTTCACCATTCTTACCACTTGATGCATCTCGCTATGCTGAAATGCTTGGTGAAAAAATCGAGAAACACGATGCGAAAGTATTCTTAGTAAACACTGGCTGGACTGGTGGCGAATACGGCATTGGTAAACGTATGAACTTAGGTTACACTCGTGCAATGATTCAAGCAGCGTTAAGCGGCGAACTTGCAAAAACTGAAACAGCTAAACATGACATCTTCGGTCTTGAAGTTCCACTTCACGTACCAGGTGTACCTGACGAAGTGTTAATGCCTGAACAAACTTGGGCTGATAAAGCTGCTTACAAAGCGAAAGCAATCGAGCTTGCGAGCGAATTCAAAGAGAACTTCAAAAAGTTCGACAGCGTTTCTGAAGATATTATTAACTTAGGTGGTCCAATCGCTTAAGTACAAACTTTCTGTTGGAATAACCCTTTTACTCATATGAATAAGTGTCGTGTAACCGTAAAGTTCCGCGTACTCACCGACAAAACCCAATGCGGCTTAACGGTTATACACACTTACATAAAAAAGAAGCTTACGTTTTTTACGTAAGCTTCTTTCTATATCTTATCTCTTCATCTATAGCTTAGTTTATAAAATCACAGAAAATTCTATTTATAATCATTCGTTTTTAATTTTTTATGATACAATTTACATATACAGGAAAGGGTGAGACCTATGAAAAATTTTTCTCGTACAGGAAAAATTTTATTCAGTTATGGAGTGATCCAAATGTTTTGGGGACTTGTGATGCTTAACGTTAATTTATTTGAGCATACTAGTGAAACGATAAAATACATTATTCTAATTACCGGAATAGTTTGTTGTATTATCTCCAACTTTTTTAAAGAACATAAGAGTCATACTAATAAGTGATTTCATGTTAACTTATTGGAAGCAGAAACCTATATTTTATAAAAAGTTACGCTTCCTGTTGTACTATCCATCACTAGATTCCTCATTTTCACACATACAAATCACGGCTTGGAACATATAAATTATATCTCTACTCACTACATCCCTCTGGTTTCACATCGTATGGGGCTAAAAAAGGTTCTGACCGCTTCTGTCCTTCGCTGGATTCTCTATTCCATAGTAAAGCAACTTTCAATTTATATACTTGAATTTTCACACATACAAATCACGGCTTCGAACATATAAATTATATCTCTACTCACTACATCCCTCTGGTTT